>DATMDQ010000166.1:0-9475 GCA_035557715.1 Gemmatimonadales bacterium | reverse complement strand
TGGCGCAACATCGCGGTGGACATCGCTCCTGAGCCGCGATAGCCGCGTGTCGTATGCGTGTCATCGCCCGCCTGCCGCATCCCCGCCCCTGGGTGGGGGGAAGCTGTGGGCAGGAGATCCCGCCGAAGCACTGCGTTCTTTAGTGCGGAGGTGGGAGTTCTGCCCGCAGCGCGGGGGGCAGGGCTAGCCGGATGGAGAGTTCTGTGCCCGCTGATGCCTCGCCCCCTCGGGCCGGCAGGCGGGAGTGGATCGGCCTGGCAGTGATCGCGCTGCCATGCCTGCTCTACTCCATGGACCTGACGGTACTGAACCTCGCCGTGCCGCAAATCAGCGCGGACCTCAAGCCCAGCAGCTCCCAGCTGCTGTGGATTGTGGACATCTACGGCTTCCTGGTCGCTGGCTCGCTGATCACCATGGGCACCCTGGGCGACCGGATCGGACGCCGCCGGCTGCTTATGATCGGCGCCGCGGCGTTCGGCGCTGCGTCGGTGCTCGCGGCGTTCTCTCGCAGCGCCGAGATGCTCATTGCCACCCGCGCGCTCCTCGGTGTCGCGGGGGCGACCCTGGCGCCGTCCACTCTGTCCCTGATCCGCAACATGTTCCTCGACTCCGGGCAGCGTACTTTCGCGATCGGGGTCTGGGTGACCAGCTATTCGGTCGGGGGGGCGATCGGTCCGCTCCTGGGCGGGATCGTCCTGGAATACTACTGGTGGGGCTCGGTGTTCCTGCTGGGGGTACCGGTGATGGTGCTGCTGCTGGTGGTGGGACCTATGCTGCTGCCCGAGTTCCGTGATCCCAAGGCGGGACGGCTGGACCTGCTCAGCGCGGCCGAGTCGCTGGCTGCGGTGCTGCTGGTGATCTACGGTCTTAAGAAGCTCGCCGAGAATGGGCCGGGTTGGGAGCCGGCGGTGTCGGTCGCGGCCGGCGCGGCCGTTGGCATCCTCTTCGTCCGCCGCCAGCGCACCCTGCCCAATCCTCTGATCGACCTGAAGCTCTTTCAGGTTCCTGCGTTCAACGCGTCGCTCGCCACCTATACCCTGGGCACGCTGGTGGCGTTCGGGATCTACATCTTCATCGCCCAGTATCTCCAGCTGGTGCTGGGGCTGTCACCGTTGCAGGCTGGGGTGGCCACGTTGCCGTCGATGCTCGGCTTCATCCTGGGCTCCATGGTGGTGCCGTCGCTCTCGCGCCGTTTTCCCCCAGCGTACCTGATGGGTGGCGGGCTGGTCATCGGGGCCATCGGCTTCGCCGTGCTCACCCGGGTGGACACCGATTCCGGGCTTACAGTTCTGATCATAGGGTCGGCCGTCTACTCGGTGGGGCTCTCCCCGGTCGTCATCCTGGCGACCGACCTCATCGTCGGCAGCGCCCCGGTCGAGCGGGCCGGCGCGGCGTCGGCCATCTCGGAGACCAGCTCAGAATTGGGCGGGGCGCTCGGCATCGCGATCTTCGGCAGCATCGGCACCGCCATCTATCGCATGGCGATGTGGGATGCTGTTCCGGCAGGACTACCCCCCGACGGAATGGAGGCGGCACAGAGTACGCTTGGCGGCGCCGTAGCCGTAGCCGGCCAGCTCCCGACTCAACTCGGCGCCCAGCTGCTGGGCGCGGCTCGCGCGGCGTTCATCCGGGCGTTCGAGCTGACCGCCGCTATCAGCGCGGTGGTGTCGCTGGCGACGGCGATCGGTGTCATGGCTCTTCTGAGAGGCGTGCGAGGCGGGTCAGCGCCAAAGGAGACAGCTACTGAGCCGAGTCGGGACCCTTCTTTATCGAGCTACCGATGAACAGCCCGGTAACGCCGCCCACGAGAGCGCCCATGGCTATGCGAGTGAGGTCATGCCCCAGGCAGCTTTGCCCGGTGCCGCTATCACCATCGCAGGTAGCACTCGCGTAGCGGTACCCCAGGGCACCTACGAGGAGTGCACCGATCGCGCCGCCTTCCCACCGGTAGTCCCGGGAGGCAACGACCGTGTTAACCCGGAGCTCGGCTTCCGTATCCAGCCGGGCGGCCGGTCTGTCCACGGGAATGAACTGGCCGACCGCGACTGGAACGCTGACGACCGGGTGAGCCGACTGGGCTTGCAATGTAGTGGTAAAGGCGAGGATGATGAGCCATCGCATGAGCGCCACAGGACCCTCCTCAGGGATCTTCCCGCTCGTTGTAGCCGGACTCTGAAAGATCGGGTCCCAGCTACCTCACGCGATGATGTAGCGCACAGAGTCGACGCCCATGGGCTAATGCCCATGGGCCTTCTAGTCGTCAGGCGTGATCGGCTACAGCCGTTACCCCCGCCTCCCGTGCGCAGTGGGCACAGCAGAAGAATGTTCCCTCGGCCTCCATTCCGTGACCGATAATCTTGCAGCCGCAGTGGTCGCACACCGGGGCGAGCTTGTGAATGGCGCATTCGAAACTGTCGAACGTATGGGTCTGGCCGGCCGCGATTACCTGAAAGGAGAGATAGTAGTCGTTGCCGCACACTTCACAGCGAGCCATTGTGGGCCTCCTCGCATTGAGCTGTCTTGAGCTATTCCCGCACCTTCGCCCCTTGGAACACAGTAAGACCAAACCCGAAAGTCCGAAAGGACGAAGGCTCGAAAGGCTGGTGAACCCAGGCTCCGGAGCACCGCGTAAGATGAGTATGGATCACAGGCGAACGACCTGGATAATTGCCTGGATAGCGTTTGGCACCGGTGCCGGGACTCCCCGGGCTGAGGTCGATGCCAACCGTACGGCATTCGTGGGCGTGTCGGTCCTTCCCATGTCAGCCGATACCCTGCTCTCCGGCCACACCGTTCTGGTGGAAAACGGGGTAATCACCCAGGTTGGCCCTCGATCGGCTATTCCCGTTCCGGTCGGTACCCGGGTGGTTCAGGGCAACGGACGAGTTCTCATGCCCGGACTGACGGACATGCATGTGCATCTCGACCATGAAGCCGACCTGGAGCGCTACCTCGCAGCTGGAGTGACCCTCGTCCGCAACATGCGGGGCGAGCCGCGGCATCTCCAGTGGCGAAACGAGATCAAGGCCGGTCGGCGGCAGGGACCGCGTATCATCACTACCGGACCAACGCTGACGGGGGCCGTACGGATGAATCCACTGCACGTCTCGGTTACGAACGGTGCTGAAATCTCGAAGGAGGTGAGAGCACAGGCCGAGGCGGGCTACGACCTGGTGAAGGTCCACAGCGGACTGTCAGCCGGGCTCCTCCGGCTGGTAGGCGCCGTGGCAGACTCGACCCAGCAGTCACTCGTGGGGCACCTCATGGCTGGCGGACTGAGCGTCGCCCTGGCCGCGCACCAGGCCAGCATCGAGCATGTGGATGCGGATGAATGGACCGAAGCGTCGATCGACGGTGACATGGCGAAGCTGGCTCAGGCAGACGCCTACCTCTGTCCCACCTTTACCACCTTCTACGACGGCAATCCTGAGACCATGGCAGGAGAAGAGCTGAGACCGCAGCCGTCGGCCCGCCACCGGGCGATGGTCACGGCTGCCCGGGGGCATGGAGTAAAGCTCCTCGCGGGCACTGATGCCGGGCTTCCATCCCGGCAGCCGGGGACCACTCTCGTCACCGAGCTCGGGTATATGGCAGCCGCCGGCCTGAGCCCCTACGAGACGCTTCGCACCGCAACCGTGAACGCCGGGGATTTCGTCCGGCACCACGCTCCGGGAATACCGCGAGTCGGAGTGCTGGAGGTCGGCGGCGCCGCCGACCTGATCCTGCTTCCGGCCGATCCCCGGGCTAACCTTGGGATTCTCGCCAGAGTCCAGGGTGTCATGGTTGGGGGCCGCTGGCTCGACCTGCCTTCTCAGGTGCGCATGCGCTGACAGCCACCGCCACCGGGAAGAGCGGGTTCCCGCTGCCGCATCAGGGCTTCCACGTCAGCGATCTCTCTGGGCGCCCCGGTGGAGAGCCACTCCAGGCCTGACTGGGTCAGCGCATAGTCATCCTCGATCCGCACGCCGATCCCCTTGTACTTCTCGAACGCCGGGCGAATCTTGGCCAGCATCTTCCGGTTCGCCGGCGTGTCGGGCAGGCTGGCGAGCAGATCCGGACTGAAGTAGAGCCCCGGCTCGACGGTGAAGACGTCGCCCGGCTCGAATTTGTGCGCCGGCTGATAGTACTGAGCTGGATCGTGCACCTCGAGCCCGATGCCGTGGCCGCCGTAGCCATGCAATGCGTACAGCGAGAGTTGGCTACAGCCGGAGGGCGGACAGGGCATGCCCTTGGGCGGTTCGAAGGTGGCGCCGGCCGATTCGATCAGCCCCAGACGTAGCAGGCCCTGGGCTACCACCGCCTTGCCCGAGTCGCTCGAGGCGAGAAGGCTGGAGCCCGGCTTGATCTGCCGGACGAACGCGCCTTGCGCGTCCAGGACTATCTGATAGATGTCGCGCTGTGCCGGCGTGAATTTCCCGCTCACCGGCATGGTGCGGGTGATATCTGCCGAATAGCTATCAAACGCCCCGGCCGCATCGATCAGCAGCAGCTCGCCGTCCTGCATCACCCGGTTGTTCTTTTCGTAGTGCAGCACCGTGGCGTTGGGTCCCGATCCGACGATGCTCCCGTAGCCCGGCCGGTCACCGCCCAGCCGGCGGAATGTGCCTTCCAGCAGCGCCTGGATCTCGTTCTCACCGCAACCGGGCGCCGTGGCCTTCATCGCCTCCAGGTGTCCCTTCACGCTGATCTGGGCGGCCTTCCTGAGCAACGCGATCTCGCCGGCAGTCTTCTTTGCTCTCAGCCGGGTGACGGCAGTGTCCAACGAGCGCATCACCAGCCAGGGATTCGAGGTCCGGAGGCGGGAAACGAAGCGGCTACCCCGGGTCAATGAATCCTTGGTGGCATTCTCGGCGGCCTGGACGTCTGAAATCACGTAGAAGGGGAGGCCGCTCCCTGCCAGCGAGTCGATCGCCGGAGTAAGCTCGACGATATCCCGACCATCGATTCCGGTCTTCGCTTTCATGTCAGCGGCCTTGGTCCTGGCCCCGATCCAGCGCTCCTGCATCGGATTGCGACTGGGCACGAACATCGTCGCGCTGAGGCTGTCGTTCCGCTTTACCAGCACCAGGGCGGCATCCGTCTCATCGAGCCCGGTGAGGTAGTAAAAGGACGGCAGTTGAAAGAAGGGCCAGTAGTTCACCGACTCGACCCCGCCGAAGGCGATGACCACACCGGAGTCGACCTTGGCCACCAGCGCGCTGCGGCGGGCGGCGTAGTCGTTCCGGGCAATCTGGGCGTCGGCCGGCGAGGGCAAGGCGGCGGCGAAAAGCGCGGCAAGCAGGGCCGGTGTGAGTCGGGCGCAGAGTGGGGACACATGTACCTCAGGTGAGGGCTGGGAGCGGCAGCTGGATTGCTTCCAGTACGGACGAGTTTGAAAGCAAGATTCGGAGTGCAGAGACCCGTCCCGGGCGATAGACTTACCTTCGTGTCGGAACGTTGTCAAAAGCAGGACCGGGAAAGGAATAGTCATGAGGTTGTCAGATAAGAAGATAGAGCTTGCGGCCACGACCGAGAGCGACCCCCGCTGGGCCTCCGTCGTCGCCCGCTCCACTGCGGCGGACGGGAATTTCTTCTACTCGGTCAAGACCACCGGGGTGTATTGTCGCCCGTCGTGCGCCGCCCGAAAGGCCCGGCCGGAGAACGTCAGCTTTCACCCGACGCGGGAAGACGCCGAAAGCGCCGGCTTCCGGCCCTGCAAGCGCTGCAAGCCGGATCAGCCTTCACTGGGCGAACAGCACGCGGCCATGGTCACCGAGGCCTGCCGGCTGATCGAGGCCGCGCCCAGCGCCCCCACGCTCGAGGAATTGGCGGCCCGGGCCGGGGTAAGCGGTTTCCACCTGCACCGGGTGTTCAAGGGGATCACCGGGCTCACGCCCAAAGCGTACGCCGCGGCCCACCGGGGAGAGCGGGTTCGCCAGGAGCTCGGCCGGGCAGGGAGCGTGACGGCGGCGATCTACCAGTCGGGCTACAACTCCAACGGCCGGTTCTACGACGAGTCCCAGCAGGTGCTCGGCATGACTCCGACCATCTATCGGGCGGGGGGCGTCAATGCCGATATCCGGTTTGCCGTCGGGGAATGCTCTCTCGGGTCCATTCTCGTGGCCCGGAGTGAGATCGGCGTCTGCGCAATTCTCCTGGGCGACGATCCCGACACGCTGGCGCGCAACCTCCAGGACCGGTTCCCCCAGGCGACGCTGATTGGCGGCGATGCCGACTTCGAACGGCTGGTGGCACAGGTGGTCGGCTTTGTGGAGGCGCCCGGGCTCGGCCTCGATCTGCCCCTGGACGTTCAGGGCACGGCGTTCCAGCGGAGGGTCTGGCAGGCGCTGCAGGAGATCCCGGCCGGATCCACAGTGAGTTACACCGAGATCGCCGGGCGGATCGGATCGCCCAAGGCGGTCAGGGCGGTGGCCCAGGCCTGCGCCGCCAATCCGCTGGCCGTGGCGATCCCGTGTCATCGCGTAGTACGCAATGACGGCGCGCTCTCGGGTTATCGCTGGGGTGTAGAGCGCAAACGGGCACTCCTGGAGCGAGAAGCGCGCGCGTGAGACGGCGCCCTCCCCTCACGCCGCATCCCAGGTTTCCTCCGCGGGCCAGAAGACGACAACGGTGTCCACCGGGGTGAAGCCCAGCTTGGCCGCCAGCCGGGCCGACGCCGTATTCGACTTCGTCGCCCCCCACACCGGCATCCTGCCCTCCCTCTCCATGTGCTGGATCACATGCGCGACGCACTGGGCCGCATAGCCCTGGCGCCGGAACGGTTCCAGGGTGTCGATCGAAATGTCCCACCACCGCTCCGTCACCGACCCGGCATAACAGAAGGCGGCAGGCTCCTCCCCGGCAAAGGCGGCGAACACCGGCGTGCCGGATCGCGCTTCGACCAGTAAGTCATCACGCAACGGCGCGTATTGGACGGGAAGCCCGGACAGCTGCGGTATAGTCAGCTCACGGACAACGCCGGGCGGTACCGCGTGGATAAGATCGAGGTTGGGGAGGGTGTGAATCGTGGCGGATTCGAGCTGCCAACTCGGTAACGCCGCGGTCACCCAGTCGGCGTTCTCCGGGACCGCGAGCAGCTCCGTGGCGCTCGCGGCGGCATTCTGAATGAGCTCGTGTGCCGGTCGTCCGACCACCGCGGCCTGGTCGTCGCCCGCGTGCAGGGCGACGAACGTCACCGGGTCGGTGGCTACCGCTCCCACCGGGCGTCCCATGCCGGTAAGCAGCATCCCCCGAACCTCCACCCAGCGGGGCTCGTCGGGCAACAAGCGGGCGACCGCCTCTGGGGCCAGCACGCTCATCCAATGAACTCCTTGCGCTCGGGGCTAAATTAAAGAATACAGGTCAAACCCCCAGGGAGCACCCATGGCCAACGATCACGATGTTGCCTTCCCCACCCTCAGCGACAAGGACCTGACTGCGCTTGCCGCCCGGGGTCACCCCCGCGAGGTCCACGCCGGCGAGCTCCTTTTCGAGGAGGGCGACCGCAACCTGTCCTTCTTCGTGGTTCAGGACGGGGCGGTTGAGATCCTGGAACACTCGCGCGGCACTCCCCAGAGTGTGGTCGTTCATCGCCCGGGCCAGTTCACCGGTGACGTAGACGTGCTCAGCGGCCGCGCCATCCTGGTGACCGGGCGCGTGGCCGAGGACGGCCACGTTCTCCAGCTCAGCACCGAGGAGCTGCGGCGGGCGGTGGACGAGCTCCCCGAGCTGGGAGAGACCATCATCAAGGCGTTTCTCATGCGCCGGAACCTCCTCCTCGGCAGCGGTTTCGAGGGGGTCAAGATCATCGGCTCACGCTTCTCCCCGGCGTCCCATCGCCTGCGCGAGTTCGCTTCCCGGAACGCGATTCCGATCAGGTGGATCGATCTCGACACCGACGAAGAAGCGGAGGCGTTGCTCCGGCAGTTCAACATCCCGGCATCCGCCATACCGATCGTGCTCGGCCGGGACGGCGAGTGGGTGCCTAATGCAACGATCGAAGGGTTGGCCAGCTGCGCGGGGCTGAGCGCCGGTCTGGAGGAGGACCAGGTCTACGATCTCGTGGTCGTGGGAGCGGGGCCGGCCGGACTCGCCGCCTCGGTGTATGCGGCGTCGGAGGGGCTCGAGGTGCTGACGACCGAGTCGCACGCACCTGGCGGGCAGGCAGGCGCCAGCTCCCGGATCGAGAACTATCTCGGATTTCCCGCCGGAATCTCGGGAGCGGATCTCACTAAGAACGCACTGCTTCAGGCCCAGAAGTTCGGGGCTCGCATCACCGTCCCGGCCCCGGTTCGATCCCTGGGGATCGACGGCGGTGACAGGGTGGTCACCCTGGCCGACGGAACCCGGGTCCGCGCCCGCTGCGTCCTGGTGGCGAGCGGGGTGGAGTATCGCAGGCTGGAGGTGCCTCGCCTCCGCGATTTCGAGGGCGCCGGGGTCTACTACGCCGCCACCGAGATGGAGGCGAAGCAATGCAAAAACGAGGAGGTCGTACTCGTCGGCGGCGGGAACTCGGCGGGACAGGCCATCGTGTCTCTGGCCAAGTATGCCAGCCGGGTGCACGTGGTGCTGCGCGGGGATCTGGGGAAAAGCATGTCCCGCTATCTGGTGGATCGGGTTCAAGGGCTGGAGAATGTCACCATTTATCGCGACTCCGTAGTCAGCGGGCTGGAAGGGAACGGTCACCTGAGCGCGGTGCACGTCAGGAATGGGAAGGGAGAGGAGAGGACCTTCGAGACGAACTCTCTCTACTCCTTCATCGGATGCGACCCGAATACGCGTTGGCTGGATGGCTGTGTCGACTTGGACCGGAAAGGGTTCGTCTTGACCGGTACGTCCCTTTCGCCCGAAGTGTCGGAAACTGACCGCTGGCGCGGGGCCGGACGAACCCCCTTTCTGCTGGAGACCAGCCTCCCCGGGGTCTTCGCGGCGGGCGATGTCCGGAGCGGCTCGGCCAAACGAGTGTCGTCCGCTGTAGGGGAAGGAGCCATGGCGGTCAGCTTCGTTCATGCCCATATAGCAAGACCGGTGTAGGCGGACAGGCGGACAGGCGGTAAGGCGGTAAGAAGTGACGTGATGGCTAGCAGCTAAACGCTATAGCTGATGGCCAACAGCCCATAGCCCATAGCCCATAGCCAACATGCAATGCAAACACCTAGGTGAAGTTCAAGATGTGGCGCCCAGGACCCCAGCCGGATGCGAGGAGTGCCTCAAGACCGGAAGCCGCTGGGTGCACCTCCGGCTGTGCCAGGAGTGCGGACACGTCGGGTGCTGCGATCAGTCGCCGGGCAAGCACGCTACCAAACACTTCCACGCAACCCAGCATCCGATCATGCGCAGCTTCGAGCGAGGCGAGGACTGGAGCTGGTGCTACGTGGACGAAGTGTTCTTCGAGCCCGCGCTCACGCCGAGGAGTTGAGGTCTATGCTGGGGAACCGCCGACTTGGGAGCCAGGGGCTCGAGGTATCGGTGCTGGGCCTGGGCTGCATGGGTATGA
>DATMDQ010000165.1:0-4742 GCA_035557715.1 Gemmatimonadales bacterium | reverse complement strand
GCTGCTGCTGAAAGACATTCAGCTCGAGGACGGCAAGCTCGCCGACCGGAGCATCGGCGACAACACCATTCGCACGGTCAACGGCCTCGTCGATCCGACTGTGACCCTTCGGCCCGGGGACACCGAGTTGTGGCGGATCGGGAATGTCGGCGCCAACCTCTACTATCGGCTGCGCCTGGACGGCCATCGCCTGTATCAGGTTGCCCGAGATGGGAACCGGCTCGCCCGCGTCGTCCCGGCCGACGAGATCCTGCTGGAACCCGGTGGGCGCATCGAGGTGCTGGTCCAGCCTCGTACACGCGGGACATTCACACTTCGCACCCTGGCGATGGATACGGGACCCTCGGGCAATCGATATCCGGGTGCCGAGCTCGTCAGCATGCAAGTGGAGGGTCAGCCGGTAAGGTCACGCCCGCTTCCCGGCACGCTCTCACCGGTGAACGATCTCCGGGGAAAGGTTACCGCAGAGCGCACGATCGTCCTTTCGGAGGGGGAGGTCCACGGCCGCGACGTCTATTATATAAATGGCAAGCCCTTCGATCCCGACCGGGTGGACACCCGGGTCCGCCTCGGCGCGGTGGAGGCGTGGACCATCAAGAACCAATCCGATGAGCTGCACGACTTCCATATCCACCAGGGCCGGTTTCAGCTGGCAGAGGTGAACGGAGTACCCCAGCCCCTCGATGGCTACTACGATACCATCAACGTTCCGGTGAGGGGGGAGATCAAAATCATCATCGCATTCACTGACTCGAACTCGGTCGGCAAATTCGTCTATCACTGCCATCTGTTGTCCCACGAGGACAAGGGGATGATGGCCACGATTGAAGTAACCCCCAGGTCGTAATGACCCAGCAACCGGAGGAGCCTGCGAAGCGGAGCTCGTGGTGACCGCCGTCAACCAGCGCTGCGTTTGGGCGGCCAGATCGGGTCGGGGAGCCGGAGGGCACGATCATTCCTGCCCCCGGTGCACTACTTCTCACCATTCGTATCCACGTACCAGGGCCTGACGCAGGCTCGGATGTGACCGCAGGATTCCGAGCGCAAAGACGAGGCTGCCAGCTGCATGCCCAATCAGGAGGTCGCGCCAGGTCACCGCGTCAATCCGTCCGAGCGCCTGGCTTTCAGTCGTCAGCACCAGGAAGCCAAACTCGATGATGATGATGACGAGGAAGAGACCGGTCACCAGTGGTGGCAGTCGATCGGCCAACCCCGCCAGTCCCATGGCCACCAGGCCGGCCAGCAGATAGAGCAGCGTGTGGCTCAGGAGGTAACTCAGCGCCGGTGAGACGCCGGTGGCCGCGCCCAGTGTAGCGGGTAGCGCGGTCATGCCGGCATCGGTCAGGATATGCCACCCGCGGCCGCCCATGGCGCCGGCGAGGAGCAGGATCAGGGTGCTGACGATGGCAGCAACCAGTCCCACGAGAACACCGTCCGTCCATCGGGACCGGCGCGTGGGGACGACGACGGAGCCCTCCGCTATCCCGCTCATGCTGCCACCTCGGTTCCTGTCACCCCCTCCACCAACCCAGCCATCTGCTGCGCCGTCCGGATGACCGCAGAGAAATCCTCGTCCCCTTGAGCTTCGTGCCAGGCATGTTCGATGGCACAGACTTGGGCGGCAGCGGCAGTGCTCGGCATCGCCACGGACAGCTCCAGGGCGCGCTGGGAGATGAGACTGAAATCCTTGTACATCAGCCGGAGCGGGAAGGTCACCGGATATGCGCCGGTCCTTGCGTGCTCGAGCTTGGACTTCTGGCTGGGTGACAGGGCCGCGATGTCGCCCAGAACCTGAAGCAAACGCTGCTGGTCCAGGCCGCTTCGAAGCCCAAGTGTGATGGCCTCGGCCAGGGCCTGAAGTCCCACCCCCAGCAGCGTGTTCAGGCAGAGCTTCGTCGCAGTACCCGACCCCGCGGGGCCCATGTACACCACTTCCTTGCCCAGCCAGTTGAGGATCGGCAGGCACTGCTTGTATACCTCTTCTTTCCCACCGACGATGATCACCAGCTGTCCCTCCTCCGCCAGTGGTGTGCTCCCCGACACCGGGGCGTCCAGAACAAGGAGGGCCCTGCTTGCCGCAGCCGCGTGCAGCTGGAGGGATGTGCGGGGCGACACCGTGCTCATCTCTATGAAGATGGTGCCCGGGCGAGCCACGGTCAGCGCGCCCTCGGGGCCGAACATCACTTCCCCGAGGGCCGCGTCATCGGAGAGGCTGGTGAGCACCACGTCCACGGCAGCCGCGACCTGCTTTGGCGTTTGGGCGAACTTCGCGCCGCTCTGCTCCAGGGGACGTGCCCGTTCGCCGGCTCGGTCGTGCACCGTCAGATCGTAGCCGGCGGCAAGCAGGCGCCGGGCCATGCGGCTACCCATGCCCCCAAGGCCAATGAACCCGAGGCGCGGCTTAGATCCAGGATCGTTGTCAGGCATTGCCACTCCCTCCATTCGCCCGAACCAGCGGGGTGTCCACCAGGTGCTCGGCGACGAACCAGACTTCCAGCTCGTTGGTGCGGATGACGTCGCTCACGATTAGGTCGTTGGTGCCGTCGTCTCCATTTTCAGCAGCCTGTCGGGCCATGGTTCGAGCCTCCCTGAGCACGATCTCGTGCGCATGGAGCAGCCTCGAGATCTGCACCGGTACCGGCTCGCGCCCCTTGGGCGGCCGGGGAATGATGGTTGTCTCGGCAACATCGGCCGCCATCGCGATGCCCACCCCCCCGAGCAGCTGGATCCGCTCCGCCACCTGATCCACCAGGGTGCTCTGCTCGTCGTAATGCTTGTCGAACAAGAGGTGCAGCTGGTAGAACGTGTGCCCCACGACTTGCCAGTGATGCTTCTTGTAGAGATCCCGCAGCGTGATAGTGTCGGCCAGCAGCTGGTTCAGGTTCTCCACGCTGTGCTTGCAGACGGACTCCGCCAACGCAATCGGCAGCCTCACCAGGTGTCCGAAAGGCTGAATCTCGTGGCCCTGCTGGTGCAGCACCGGTCCAGCCTGCCGGAGGATGCTGTCGACGTCCAACGTGGTGCTCATTTCGCAGATCTCCTCAACGAAAACGTGATTGTTGCCCCGCTGCAAAGTGGCCTTTACCGGGCGGAGGGGCTTGAACGACCCTGCTCCCCGGATCGGGGGGTGGCTCCCCGAACGGGGGAGCATGGAAGTGCAATCGGGGCTCGCGAGAGTCTGGCAGTTTCCCGAGTGTGCTGGGCTACTGGCTATGGGCTATGGGCTAATCGGTGCACGGAGCAGCCCATAGCGAATAGCCAATAGCGTCTTCCTTGAGCAAGGAGTGGGTAGGCCAATGCACTGGCATGGAAGATTGGTTCGGTCGGGATCATTGGGATGGTGGTGGCGGCCGGCCTGATGGGGACCGGTGCTCCAGCATCGGCGAGGTCTATGCAGCCCACACCTCGAGACCCGGCCCCCCGGCGCACGGCCACAGTAGACAGTCTCTGCTTCTCATCTGATCGCCCGACGATCGTCGACTGCGGCGATCTCCACACTTCAGGAAAGTGACTCGATCCATGTTTACACCGTACTCACTGGCAGGGCATCGGGCGCACTGGTCAGGTCTCCCCGGAGCGCTAGTGGCTGCCAGCCTCCTCGCGATCGGCTGTACCAGCGGTGACCAGCGCGAGAGCGCCGCTCTGGGATACATGCCGGGCGGAACCGCGAGTGCCTCGGCCCCGTCCTGCCCAAGCACCGGCCTCACCTTGCCGGACGGATTCTGCGCCACGGTCTTTGCGGACAGCATCGGCCACGCGCGCCATTTAGCCCTCGCTTCCGACGGCACAGTCTATGTGAATACGTGGAGTGGAAGGTACTACGGGAACGACGCGCCTCCGGCTGGCGGATTTCTCGTGGCGCTGCGCGACACGACCGGTGACGGCCGGGCGGACGTGGTCGCCCGGTTCGGTGACAGCGTGCAAAGCGGCGGGACCGGCGGCACCGGCATCGGACTTTACCAGGACGCGCTGTACGCCGAGGCCCACGACAAGATCCTCCGCTATCCGCTTCAGGCGGGAAGCATCAGCCCGGCGGGCGCACCCCAGGTGGTCGTGGACCGGTTACCGCTTACCGGCGATCACCCGATGCACCCGTTTGCCATTGATTCGAGCGGAAGCTTGTTCATGAACTCCGGCTCCGCCACAAACGCGTGCCAGGTCCAGAACCGGATTCCTCTTTCCCCCGGGCAGCGGCCCTGCACCGAGCTTCGGACCCGGGGCGGCATCTGGCGATACGATGCCAAGCTCACCGGGCAGCACTTCTCCCCGGCTCAGCGATACGCGACCGGGATCCGCAATGCCGTGGCTATTGCGGTCGACTCGACCGGCACCGGGCTCTACGCCACCCAGCACGGCCGGGACCAGCTGGCCGAGAACTGGCCCAAGCTGTACACACCGGAGCAGGGCCAGAACTTCCCTGCCGAAGAGCTGCTTCGAGTCGAGCGGGGCGCCGACTATGGCTGGCCCCAGTGCTACTACGACTCGGCGCAGGTGAAGCGCGTGCTCGCGCCGGAGTATGGCGGCGACGGGGGGAAGGCGGTCGGAAGCTGTGCGACCAAGCGAGACCCGATCGCGATCTTCCCGGCCCACTGGGCGCCGAACGACCTGCTGCTCTATAGCGGTAAGCAATTTCCCGCTCGTTATCGCGGCGGCGCCTTCATCGCCTTCCACGGCTCCTGGAACCGGGCACCCGGTCCCCAGGGCGGATACAACGTCGTCTTCGTTCCCTTCGCCAACGGCAA
>DATMDQ010000164.1:0-20448 GCA_035557715.1 Gemmatimonadales bacterium | reverse complement strand
ACTGCCGCTGCCGGGATCACCAGCGCCTCGGGCTCGACGTCGAGCTGGAGGCGCACATTGACGAACCCGCCGGGCCAGAGCGAGCCGTCGTCGTTGGGAAATTGACCTTTGAGCAGGATCGTGCCGGTACTGGAATCGACCGCATTGTCCACGAAGCTCAGGGTGCCCTCGCTCGGGTCGCCTCCACCGGACGGTTCGGCCCGCACGACGAGCTTCTTCGCGAGATGCGTCTGGATGAGCGGAAGATTATCGGCCGGCACCGCGAAGCGGACCAGGATGGGCCGGAGCCGGTTGATCCTGACCAACGTCTCCGCCGCGGTGCCGCGCACCAGATTTCCCTCACGCACGAGGAGACTCCCGGTCCGCCCGGTGATCGGCGCGCGGATGGTGGCGTATTGGAGGTTGAGCCGTGCCTGGTCAACTGCAGCCTGGCTGCCGGCCAGCGTCGCCTCGGTTGCGGCGGCACTGGTCTTCGCCTGATCGTATTGCTGCGACGTTACGTACTCCTTTTCCACCAGCGCCTCGTAACGCTTTGCTTCCTGCACGGCATTGGTCGCCTGGGCCCGGTCACGCGCCAGCATGGCAACCGCCTGATCGAGCGCGGCCCGATAGGGACGAGCATCCAGCTCGAAGAGCACCTGTCCCTGCTTGACCTCGTCTCCTTCCTTGAAGGCTACTCGCCGAATGATTCCGCTCACCTGCGCCTGCACCGATACCGTCTGGAGCGGCTCAACCGTCCCGGTAGCCGGTAGCTCGAGCGGCATGGCCCGCCGCTCGGCGGTGGCGACAGTAACTGGAATGGGCGGCGTGGCTGGGGGCTTCTTCTCGGCACAGGCCCCCAAGGCCAGGACGCCCAGCAGGGCCCTCCAGGGCCGGGTCGCGGAACGGAATCTCACGGTGTCCTCATCGGGGAGGCTGCTGGGGTACGGAGTCCTGCGTGAGGCGCAAAGAGCTGCCGCCTTGCGGATCCAGAACGCCTGCATCGCGGGCAAGCTGGGCGAGCGAGGTGTTCCACTCCAATCGGGCCAGAACCTGCTGCGCCCGCGCCTGGGCGAGGGCGCTCTGAGCCGACAGGAGATCCAGGACCGATCCTACACCGGCCTTGTAACGGCCGAGTGCCACCTCACTGGATTGGGTCGCGCTGGAGATCAGGTCGCCGGCGGTGTGAACCCGCCGGGCCGCAGTCTGCAACGCGTAGTAGGAGCGGAACACCTCAAAGACGACCTGCTGCCCCAGGGCCTCGGCCCGAGCCGACGCGGCGTCCGCCAGCGCCGTCGCCTCCCGCTGATCGTACAGCCGTGAGAAGCCGGCGAAGAGCGGAATCTGAAGGCCCAGTGACAAGGTGTAGTTGTTCCCACCGTCCGGGAGCGTCGTGGTATACGTCCGTCCCCCTATGCCGTTCAGCACCAGCGAAGGCAGCCGGCTGGCACGCGCCACCGAGATCTGCGATTGGGAGACCTCGAAGTCCGCCCGCGCGGCAGCGAGGTCAGGCCGGCCTTCAACCGCTCCAGCGATGAGAATGTCTACACTGTCAGCCAGAACTGAGACCGGCAACTCGGCGGCGACCGAATCAACCTCGAATGGAAGATTAGCCGGCAATCCGAGCGACAGCGCCAGGGCGCCGTGGGAGGTCTTCAGGCCGCCCTCGATGATCTGGGCCGCGAGCTCGGCCTGGGATGCGGCGGTCTGAGCCTGTAATACGTCGGCGATGGTGGCCACCCCCACCCGTTTCCGCTCTTCGGCGGCTGCCAGGTTGGCTCGGGCCTCACGAGTGGTGGTCTGCTGTGCCGCCAGCAGGGCGCGGTTGGCGATGTACTGGAAGTACGCCCCCTGGATCTGAAGGACCACGTCCTGGAGAGTGGCGTTGTGGGTAAAGTTGGCCGCCAGAAGCGCGTTTCGGGCCGCGCCCACATTGCCGGAGCGACCGCCAAAATCCAATAGGAGGTACGAGAGGTTGAGGCTCGGATTCACTACCGACTGGGTGACGGCGCTTCGACCCTGCGAGGCGACGGTCTTGAGCCGGGTGACCGTCACATCGCCGTCCACCGTCGGGTAGTACGCGCCTCGCTCCGAACCATAGGCGGCGGCGGCCGCGCGGGCGTTGGCCCAGGATAGGCGGGTGAGCGGATTGTTGCGCAGGCCCAGATCCACCACCTCAGCCAGCGTGAGCTGGCGAATCCGCTGCTGGAGATCAGGCGGCACCGGAGGTCGGGCGGCCACCTCCCGGGAGCGCTCCTCCGCCGGCGGCGTCCAGGCCACGCTGGGCGAAGGGGGCACTCCGGCCACCCCACCGATCGAAGGCGTCCCGGCACAGGCCAGCGAGCCGAGGGCCAGCGAGGCCGCGGTCCAGCGAAACGACGCGGTCACCGGTGAAGTCCTGCCACTGCCGATCGGCGTTCCCGCCTACCCTGCCAGCGCGTAAGCCCCTCGTGGATCACGTCGGACATGAAGGCGTACGCCGCCTGGTACTCCTCCAATCGGTGGAGAACCTTGCGGCTTCGGATCGGCAGGCTGGTGCGCGCCGCACCGATGGCCTCATGGAACCGCTGCCAGCGGGCCAGGCGTTGCGCCATCGTATGGCTGAAGAGGTCGGGCTGGACCCGGTAGTAGTCTCGCCGGTCCGACGGCCGGCTGTTCCGCTCCAGCACCCCGCGCTGCTCTAACAGCCTCGCGTTGGTACTGACGCTTCCCTTGCTCACTCCAAGCTCTGCGGCCAGGTCGTCGAGGGAGCGACAGTCTTCGCTCAGGAGCAGGAGACCGAAGATGCGGCCGGCAATGCGAGGAAGGCCGTCGGACTCGAGCGCCAGACCCATCCGTTCGACAAAGTCCATCATTTGTGCGTTCATGGCTCACCTCACTCCCGGGTCAGACGTAGAGCCGGCGGTAAAGTTAACGGCGTTCAGTATCAACTGAACGCCGCCGCCCTCAGGTGCCCCGGGGCCCAGGCCAGGTCCCGTAGTGAACGGAGCGCGCAACCGAAAATTGGCGCGCGCTCGTGAGCTCATGACAAATGGGTAGTACTTACTCGATACTGCTTTACTCGCCCAGCCGAATCCGCTCGATTCGATGGGTCTTGGCCTGCGTGTTGTAGAGCCTCAGGGTCACGATATCGCCCGCCTTGTCTCCTTTAAGGGCTTGCTTCAGGTCGGCAACGCTCTTCACCGCCTTGCCTTCCACCGAGAGCAGGATGTCGGGCCCGCCGTTGTCCGGCTCTGCGACCTCCCCCTGCGCCGGCCCACCAGGGGTGACCCCGGTGACCATCAGGCCGCGCTGCTCGGGCTTCAGATCGAACTGCTCCACCGCGTCCTGATCTACGGGCTGCACCGTCATGCCCAGCAGATCGATGTCGGCGGCGGCTTCATTGCTCGAGTCCGCCGCGTCATTCGTGGCGTCCGTCTCGCCCGCCGCGGTATTCCTGGGTGCCGACATTTCCTGGAGGCGCACCTCGAACGTCTTGTGTACCCCACCCTTCCGCGCGACCTCGACTTTCACCTTTTCTCCTGCCTTGCGGAAGGCGACCTGCTGCTGCAGCTGACCGACATACTCGACCGGCGTTCCGTCCACCGACACGATGATGTCACCGGCTTCGATACCGGCCTTCCTGGCCGCCGAGCCTTCGGTGAAATCCTGCACCAGCACGCCGCGAATCTCGGGAAGGCCGACATACTCGGCATCGTTGGCGGTGGCGTTCTGAACGCTCACGCCCATGGCCACCCGGCTTACCCGGCCACCGGCGATGATCTGATCCATGACCCGGTGAGCCAGGTCGATCGGAATGGCGAAACCATAACCGGAGTAGAACCCGGTCTGGCTGGCGATCGCCGAGTTTACTCCGATGACCTCGCCCCGTACGCTGACCAGGGGACCGCCGGAGTTGCCCGGGTTGATGGCCGCATCGGTCTGAATGAAATCCTGAATGCTCCGATCGCTCTGCCCCGGCAGGGCCAGGCTCCGTCCCTTCGCGCTGATAATGCCGGAAGTCACGGTAAAGGTGAGGTTGTCGCCCAGCGGGTTACCGACCGCGAGGACCCACTCCCCCACCCGCGCCGCGCTGCTCTTGCCCAGAGGGGCGGGAACCAGATTCTTAGCGTCGATTTTGAGCACGGCCAGATCGGTGTTCGGATCGGTCCCGACGATTTTGGCCTTGAATTCGCGCCGGTCGAGCAAGCGCACGGTCACCTGATCGGAGCCGTCAACCACATGGTTGTTGGTCAGGATGTAGCCATCCTTGGAGACGACGAAGCCGGAGCCGGACCCTTCCCGGAACCGGGGCTCCTCGGGTTGCTGGGGCATATTCCGGAAGAACTCTTCGAAGCCGGGGGGCACCTGCATCCGCGGTCTCGCCTGGGGCCCGCGACGCGCGGTCTGGGCCTTCTGGCCGGACCTGATGTACACAACGCTCGGCTTGACCTGCTCGGCGATGGAGGCAAAGGCTTCGCTCAGATCCTGAAGCGAGGCCGCGCCGGCCGGCAGCTTGGGAGCCGCAGCGGAGACCGCCGGCTGCTGGGCCGATGACTGGAAGGGTAGTTGGAGCAGACCCGCGATCAGCAGGCCAAGGGCAAACGCAAATCCGACGCCACTGGTTCTGAGGCGGCGCAGCCATCCTTCGGACATATCAACTCCTGCATGAGCTTGCAATGGGGTCGGAGCCGAATTGCCCCGATCGAATAGGGTGATGCCTGTGGAGGAGGTTCCGTCGCGGGCCTTCATCCCTGAAACGGACCGCTTCCAGGTCCCGTACGGGAGGTCAGGCTGGCGGGTGCAGCCTGCGTCTATCGCCGCTATTCTACCGCCAATGTACTTACCGCCTTTTTGAATCCCCGACCCACGGATCTTCCATGAGACTCTCGCTAGCCATCCTGATGCTGTTGTCCGCCGCGCTGACCGCTACGGCCCAGGGGCAAACCGCGGCCGACTCCACCGCCATTCGGGCCGCGGCGCTCGACTATGCCGAAGGCTGGTATGAAGGAAACGCCGACCGCATGGCCCGGGCACTGCATCCCGAGCTGGTGAAGCGGATCGTGGTTCGGGATACCACCACCGGCAAGAGCATGGTGCAGGGCATGGGTGCTTCCGTGCTGGTCAACAGCACCCGGCACGGCTACGGCAAGGAGACGCCCAAGGAGCGGCAGCGGAAAGACGTGGCCATCCTCGACATTTTCGGGAATGCCGCCAGTGCAAAGGTGATGATGGCGGACTGGGTCGACTACATGCAGCTGGGCAAGGTGGATGGCCGGTGGCTGATCGTGAATGTGCTCTGGGAGCGGAAACCGCAACCGGCTCGGCAATGAGATTCTTGCTGGTGGCGATCCTGGCGTCGGCCACCTCGGTGCCGCTGCTGGCGCAAGGGAGCGATCTGCCGAGCTCCGCCTGGCTGTCGCGGCTCCCTGACGGGGAGACCAAACGAAAGTTCATCCTCGACTGCACCGGCTGCCATCAGTTCGACGAGAAGATCGCCCGGATCGCTGGCCGGCCGAGAACCGAGAAAGAGTGGGCGGAGGCGGTTACTCGTATGCTGGGATACGCCGGAGCGCGAACCACCTTCCCCATCATAGCCGCTGACCGGGACCCAGAGAGCACCGCTGCCTGGCTGGCGAAGCATGCCGGGACCCCTCCCGTGCGGCAGCCGAACCTCGCGAACGAGGCTCGTGCCCGGATCACCGAGTTCCTCATGCCGGAGCCGGCAGATCTTCCGCACGATATCGCGATCGAGCGCTCGGGGACCGTCCTGGTCACGGGAATGTTCACCCATCGGCTTTATCGGCTCGATCCCTCCACTGGCCGCATCAGCGAGATCGCCATTCCGGTGGACAAGGCCAATCCACGAGCGATCGAGCTCGACTCTCTGGGGCAGGCCTGGGTGGTGCTCGGCGCCCCCATGAAGCTTGCGAGGATGGCCAGCGACTCCCAATGGCGGAGCTTTGACGTCGGTGTGTATCCCCACAGCCTCGCCATCGATGGGGCGGGGAAGGTCTGGTTCAACGGCCACTTCACTCATGCGCCCGAGCTCATCGGCAGTGTGGATCCGGCCACCGGCAAGGTCGTCACCTACGAGGTACCGGCTCATCCGACTCTCGCCCGGGGCCCTGGCGGACCGATACCATACGAGATTCGGGTCGGGCCGGATGGGAGGGTGTGGGGCTCGGAGCTGATCGGCAACCGGCTCTTTGCCTTTACCCCCGGCAACGGAACATTTGAGATCTTTCCACTTCCTTTGCCTCACAGCGGCCCGCGGCGCTTTGACGTCGATGCGAAGGGAATCGTGTGGATTCCGGCCTATTCCGCAAATCGTCTGCTGCGTTTCGACCCCGCTACCCGAAAGTTCAGTGAGATTCCGCTGCCGTTTTCGGACGCCGTTCCGTATATCATTCGGGCGGATCGGCAGAGCGGAGCACTCTGGATCGGGACCGCAGCCGCCGACGCGCTATTGCGCTACGATCCCGCCCAAGGCCGGTTCGAGACGTACCCACTGCCCAGTCGAGGGGCCCTGATTCGACATCTCGCGGTCGATCCCCGCGGTGATGCCGTGTGGGTGGCGTACGGTGCCTCACCCGGCATCCCGGCTCGCGTGGCCCGAGTACAGCGACAGTAACTCTTTCCGGAGAACCTGATGGATTGCAGGACCATTACCGGCCGGACCATCCTTGCCGGCCTCTTGATCACTGCCATTTCAGCCTGCGGCGGCGGAGGTAGCGCGCCGCCGGTTACCGCTGCCACCCCGGGAACCACGAGCTCCGCTGTCCGCGGCTTGGAGCTCCCGGTCTCGGAAGCGTTCGAGGCTGCGGTGGCCAAGGGCACCCGAACACGCACCGGGGCGCCGGGACCTCGCTACTGGCAACAGTGGAGCGATTACCGCCTGGAGGCCGAGCTCAACCCGGTCTCCAAGCGGCTCACCGGGCAAGGGACGATCACCTACCACAACCGGTCGCCCAACACGCTGAACGAGGTGTACGTCCAGCTGCTCCACAACCTCTTCGCTCCGGGAGCCCGGCATAACACCGACGTGCCCTGGTCGGTTGAAGGGGTCGGGCTCAGCCGGGTTGCTGCGCAAGGTCAGCCGCTCAAGGCGAGCGACAAGGCGGACGGACCGGGCTACAAGGTGGAGGGCACGATCATGCGGATCCGCCTGCCGAAGCCGCTGCCGCCGGGAGGCTCGGCCGCGCTGGATTTCGCCTGGAAGCTTCGGATTCCACCCGATGGCGCGCCTCGTGGCGGGCAGGACGGTGAGGTGTTTTTCATCAACTATTGGTATCCCCAGATGGCCGTGTATGATGACGTCAACGGCTGGCAGATCGACCAGTACCTGGGGAACGCCGAGTTCTACATGGGATACGGCAACTACGAAATTGCCCTGACGCTGCCGGCCGGATGGCTGGTGACCTCAACCGGCGCGCTGCTCAACCCGACCGACGTTCTTTCCAGCCAGACCCGGGCCCGGCTGGACTCGGCAAGCCATGCGCGAGGCATCGTGCGGGTTGTAACGGAGTCCGATCGCAATGCGGGGACCTCGACCACCGCCGGGACCAACGGCACGCTGACCTGGCGCTTCCGGGCAGACAGCGTGCGCGATGTCTCCTGGGCCACCTCGTCCAAGTACCTGTGGGATGCAACCAATGCTGCGGTAGGCGACGCGAACGGCGACGGCCGCCCCGATACTACGGCGATCAACGCCTTCTACCGCCCCGAGCTGCGGGCCAGCCATTGGGATCAAAGCGCGCGATACAGCCGGCACTCAGTGGAATTCTTCTCCCGGCACCTCCTGCCGTATCCCTATCCGCACATGACCGCGGTGGACGGGCCAACGTCCTGCGGCGGGATGGAGTATCCGATGATGACCTGCATCGGTGGACAGTGGGACACGCTCGCCCTGTACGAGGTCACCACGCACGAGATCGGGCACATGTGGTTCCCCATGCTGATTGGCTCGGACGAGAAGCGGTACGCCTGGATGGACGAGGGGCTCACCCAGTTCGACCAGTCGCAGGCCATGGCCGATTTCTTCAAGGGCTTCGACGACGAGGAGCGTAATCGCCGGAACTATCTGAACTTCGCGGAGGGTGGAAGCGAGGTCGAGCTCATGCGGCACGGTGACCGGTATCCGTCCTACGGCGGGTACGGTGTCGCGAGCTACTACAAGCCGGCCACCGTGCTGGTTGCACTCCGGGGAGTACTGGGCAAGGAGACCTTCGACAAGGCATTGACGGAGTACGCTCGACGCTGGCTCTACAAGCACCCGCGGCCGGCCGACCTCTTCCATACCTTCGAGGATGTCTCGGGTCAGGACCTGTCCTGGTTCTGGCGCACCTGGTTCTACGAGACCTGGAAGCTGGACCAGGCCATCGACACGGTCGCTACTTCGGGCGACTCACTCGACGTGGTGATCGAGAACCGGGGAAAGGCTCCGATGCCGGTGCATCTGGCAGTTACCCGCACCGACGGACAGGTGCAGGAACTCAAAATTCCCGTGACCGCATGGCTCAGTGGCGAGAATCGGCGGACCTTGCGCATCGCGCGGGAGCCGGCGATCAAGGACATCGAGATCGATCCCAAGCGGGATTTCCCCGACGTCGACCGAAGCAATCAGGCGTGGCCTCGGTAGGAACAGGGTAGGCCCGCAAGGCGTCGCGGGCCTACATTACCTGCATGCCTCGCGTCCTGATTGTAGCCAACCGCCTCCCCATCACCGTTCGGACAACCGACACGGGAGTCGAAGTTCAGCGGAGCTCGGGGGGGCTGGCTACCGGGCTCCTCCGGCCCCACGAGCAGTCGGGTGGTCTCTGGGTTGGATGGTCGGGCGCAACTGAGGAGCTGACGGACGCCCAGCGTTCCCAGCTGGATGAGCAGCTCTCGGCTATGCGGCTGGTTGCGGTTCCGCTAACCGCCGATCAGGTGACCCGCTACTACGAAGGGTTCTCCAACGGGGTCCTCTGGCCGCTGTTCCATTATCTACTCGATCAGGTGCCGCTTCACGTCCGCGACTGGGACGCCTACGTGGAGGTGAACGAGAAGTTCGCCGATGTCGTGGCAGCGCAGTATCAGGCGGGTGACCTCATCTGGGTGCACGACTACCAGCTGTTCCTCCTTCCGGGGTTTCTGCGTCAGCGGCTGCCCGATGCCCGGATCGGCTACTTCCTCCACATCCCCTTTCCCTCCGAGGAGCTCTTCCGCACCCTGCCGGAGCGTGACCGACTGCTTCGGGGACTCATGGGTGCCGATCTCATCGGCTTTCACACGCCGGCCTATCTCCGTCACTTTGCCGCATCGCTTACCCAACTGGGTCTTACCGTCGACATCGACCGGGTCCAGCTCACCGATCGAGAAGTGCGGCTGGGCGTGTTTCCCATGGGGATCGACGCCGAGTTCTTCCGCAACCTCGCGGAGACACCGGCAGTGCAGGCGGAAGTGAAAACTCTCAGGGGCGACGAGAGCGTCCGGCTCCTGGTGGGGGTAGATCGGCTGGACTACACCAAGGGCATTCCTCGCCGGCTCCTGTCGTACGAGAAGATGCTTCAAACTCACCCGGAGCTGCGCGAGCGCGTGCGCCTCGTCCAGGTGGCGGTGCCGTCTCGCACCGGAGTTGGGGCGTATCAGGACTTCCGGGCCCTGGTCGAAGGGTTGGTCGGCCGAATCAATGGCGATTTCGGTACTCCGCGCTGGATGCCGGTGCACTACATCTACCGGTCTCTATCCGAGCCGGAGCTGGTCGCGCTGTACCGGGCAGCCGATGTCATGCTGGTCACTCCACTGCGCGACGGCATGAATCTCGTAGCGAAGGAGTTCGTGGCCTCCCGCACTGACGGGGATGGAGTGCTGGTCCTGAGTGAGTTTGCCGGCGCGTCCTGGGAGCTGCCAGAAGCGGTGCAGGTCAATCCCTACGACGTGGACGGGATGGCCGAGGCGTGCTATCGAGCCCTGATGATGGATCCGGAGGAGCGAAAGACGCGGCTGGCCCCGCTCCGGGTGCGGGTGGACACATATGATGTACACCGCTGGGCCGCCACCTTTCTGGAACAGCTCGAGACGATCACCCGTCGCAGTACCACCTCCATCCGGACGCCCGCCGGCTCAGCCGCTGCACGGCAGGCTCTCCTCGAGCGGCTGCGAGAGACAGAAGACCTGCTGGTCTTTCTGGACTACGATGGCACGCTGGTTCCCTACACTGCGACGCCCGAGCTAGCCAGGCCCGATGGGGGCCTCATGGAGCTGCTCGAAGAACTCTCCAGCCGCCCCAGAACCGAGATGCACGTGGTTAGCGGCCGGGCCCGTGAGGCGCTGGTGCGTTGGCTGGGCGCGCTGCCGATCTCGCTTCACGCCGAGCACGGGTTCTGGTCCAGGGCTCCGGGCGAATCGGAATGGACCCCGGCGGCAGAGGTTACTGGCGAATGGCGGGAGCCGGCGCTGACAATCCTCCGGGATATTACCGCCCGCACTCCCGGATCGCTGATCGAGGTAAAGTCGGTGGCGCTGGCCTGGCACTATCGCATGGCGGACCAGGAGGCCGGCGCCCGGCGAGCCAATGAGGTCCGCCTGCATCTCTCCCAGCTGCTGAGCAATCAGCCGGTGGAGATCCTGGCGGGCCACAAGGTCCTGGAGATTCGCCCCCATGGGGTTCATAAAGGTCGAATCGTCCCGCCGCTGTCGCCGGAAAGACTAGCGGCAACGACCGTACTCGCGATCGGCGACGATCGCACCGACGAAGACCTCTTCGCAGCCTTGCCCTACGACGCAATCACCATTCGGGTGGGTCCCGGTCCCACCCGGGCACGCTTCCGTCTGGACGGCGTGGCCGCAGTCAGGGCCCTCCTACGCCTGCTGGTCGAAGCCGAGGTCCCCAGATAGGCACGCGCCAGCCACCCGGGCTTTCGGTGCTGTTCCTTACCGAGCTCTGGGAGCGCCTCGCGTACTACGGGATGCGCGGCCTGCTCATCCTGTATCTCATCGACACCACAACCGGCGGACTCGGCTGGACCCAGGAGAGCGCGAGCCGGCTCTATGGATGGTTCACAGGTCTGGCGTATCTGACGCCGGTGCTGGGTGGGTGGCTGGCCGATCGATATCTGGGAACGAGGCATGCGCTCGCGATCGGCGGCTCGGTACTCTCGCTCGGGTACTATACGCTGGCTCTGGGCCAGAACTGGTCCTTCTATGCCGGACTGGGACTGGTCGTGCTGGGTACCGGCTTCTTCAAGCCCAACGGCTACACCATGGTGGGCCAGCTCTACGAAGCTGCTGATCCGCGCCGTGATCCAGGCTTTACCATCTACTATATGGCGATCAACCTGGGTGCCTTGTTCGGACCCTTGATCTGCGCCTGGCTGGCCGCTGATCCTCGCTACGGCTGGTCATACGCGTTTGCCGCATCAGGGACGGCCATGCTGATCGGGTTGCTGTTCTACCTTTGGGCGCGGCGGTTTCGGCTCCAGGGCATTGGGCTTCCACCGCCGCCCGAGCAGGGGAAACGCCGGCTTGGTGGCGCTCCGTTGACACCGGCGGAACGGAGCCGGATTCTGGCGGTGGCCATCATTACCATCTTCGTTGTGTTCTTCTGGCTGGCCTTCGAACAGGTGGGCTCCTCGCTCAACGTCTTCGCCGCTCACCGAACCGACCGGCTCCTGAGCGGCTGGCTGAGCTGGGCCGTGCCGGGCCAGGAAATCCCGGCCGCCTGGTTCCAGGCCATCAATCCGCTGTTCATACTCCTGCTGGCGCCGCTGATGGCTGGGCTTTGGCGCAGCCTCGGATCTCGGGCGCCGAGCACGCCGGGCAAGATGGCCCTGGGACTGATCCTGCTGGGTCTGGCGTATATCGTGATGGTTATCGGTGCCGCGCGGGGGGAGGAAGGAGCCCAGGTCAGCCCCTGGTTCCTGGTCCTGTTCTACTTCCTGTTCAGCTGTGGTGAGCTGTGCTTTCTCCCGGTGGCCATCTCGTTTGTGAGCCAGACGGCTCCGGGCAGACTCGCGTCCCTGCTCATGGGATTCTGGCTGACCGCCAATTTCTTCGCGAGCCTGATCGGCGGGTACGTGGCGGGCATGGTTCAGCGAATCGAGCGAGGCGAGGTCTTTACGGTGCTGGGCGGCCAGGCCGACTTCTTCCTGATTTTCGTCGGATCATGCCTGCTGGCCGGCTGCCTGCTTGGACTACTGGTTCCTACCCTGAGGCGGCTGATGGGAGATCAGGCGTCGCTCGCGGCTGAGCCAGGGCGTTAGGGCTAACGGGGAGGAACCGACGCCGGGTCGATGTGTCTCAGTGCCCGCCGCGCGGAAGCGGCGATCTCGTCGTTGATCTCCTCATCGACCATCACCACCAGGCGAGGCACGGCGGCCTTGGCGGCAGGGCCGATCTCGAGCAGGGCTATGGTGACTGGGAAACGCACCGCTGCCGACGGATCGTCGAGCGCCTCGATCAAGGCGGGCACGGCGGCTGCCGCCGCGGGGCCCATGCTGGCGATCTCGTATGCCGCCGCGTTTCTGCTCTGAGGCGCCAATGCCTTGAGGTCGGCTATCCACTCGCTCAGCGTCCGGCCATCGGAGACCGGCTCCTGCGGCTTGGCGGTCTTGGTCTGCCCGTAGGCCGCGGTGGTCAGTAGCAGCAGCATCACTCCGAGGCCTCCCAGCAGTCGTTGCAGCATCTTCATCTCCCTGCGTCGTTGGAATCCCGCGATCCAGCGGGCACATTGGGGAATATAGTCCCACCGAAACCGGCTGGTGGCACTGACCGTACCGTGTAGGAGCCCATGCTTCTCACCCTACTGCTCGGTTTGTATCCCGGTATCATCGACCCTCCGACCAAGTACGACGGCCGGAGGGGCAATCTGGCCGTACAGGTTCCCCGCCTGGAGGCCGAGCCGGTGATCGACGGGAAGCTCGACGAGCAGGTCTGGGGTGAGGCCTCGCAGCTGACCGGCTTTTCCCAGTTCTCTCCTACCGATGGCGTACCGGCTGCCGACTCGACCGAGGTATTGGTCTGGTATTCGCCCACGGCCATCCTGTTCGGTATCCGAGCCTACGAGGCGCACGGTGCGGTGCACGCCACCCTGGCCGACCGCGATCGCATTGCGTCCGACGATCATGTGCAGATCCTGCTCAGCACCTTCGACGACGGGCGGCAGGCCAGCGTCTTTGCGGTCAACCCTTTCGGAGTGCAGTCGGACGGGGCGCTGGTCGAGACCGGGTCCACAAGCGGCAATGGGTTCAACAACAACGTGGTGAGGCGGGAGAAGCCGGATCTCAGCCCCGACTTCGTGTTCGAGTCGAAGGGCAGGGTAACCGAGTACGGGTACGAGGTGGAGGTCCGGATTCCGTTCAAGAGCCTCCGCTTTCAGCCCAAGCCGGAGCAGAGCTGGGGCATCAACATTGTCCGGCAGGTGCAGCACTCGGGACACGAAGACTCGTGGGCTCCCGCCAAGCGGGCCAGCGCCTCGTTCCTGGCGCAGTCCGGCCGGCTGGTCGGCCTCAAGCACCTGCGCCGCGGCGTGGTCCTCGACGTCACGCCCTCGCTCACAGCCAGGAGCACAGGAACCGCTGGCATCGATGGCTGGAACTACACCGGGGTGAGTCCAGAGCTCGGGGGTACCATCCGCTGGGGTGTCACCAACAACCTCACGCTGAACGGTACCGCCAATCCCGATTTCTCCCAGGTCGAGTCGGACGTCCAGCAGTTTGCCTTCGACCCCAGGCAGGAAATCTTCTTCTCCGAGAAGCGGCCGTTCTTTCTCGACGGCATCGAGCTGTTCAACACACCCAATACGTTGATCTACACCCGCCGGATCATCCAGCCGGTGGCGGCCGCCAAGCTCACCGGGAAGACGTTCGGTACCGACCTGGCACTTCTCAGCGCCGTGGACGACCGGGCGGCATCTGCCACCGGTGCCGATCACCCGGTTTATAACCTGCTACGAGTGCAGCGAGACATCGGATCTCAGTCACGGCTCGGCCTGGTCTACACCGACAAGATCGATGGCGACGATTACAACCGGGTACTGGGGGCGGATGCGCGCCTCGTGTTCGGCGGCGTGTACAGCGCGCAGCTACAGCTGGCCGGAAGCCGCACCCGCACTAACGGGATCACCAACACGGCTCCCCTCTGGCAGGCGCGGTTTGCGGCAAACGGACGCACCTTCGGGTTGCGCTACATCATGACCGGCATCGACGAGAACTTTCGAGCTCGAAGCGGATTCATCTCGCGACCCGGGATCGCCCACGCGACCCTGAACCACCGGGCCACGGTCTACGGAAAGCGCGGCGGGCTGGTCGAAAGCTTCACCGGCGACGTCACCCTCGACGGGACCTGGCTGTATGACCGGTTCGTGCACGGGGAAGGCGCCCAGGATAAGAAGCTGCACTTCAATACCAACACTACCCTACGTGGCGGGTGGCAGGTCGGCGGCTCGATTCTGGTGGAAACCTTTGGTTATCCGGCGGACGTGTACGCCGACTACGCGATTGAGCTCCCCCGCGCCGACGGCACCGGCGCCGACACGGTGCCTTTCACCGGCACTCCCACCATTCCCAACCTCGATTATGTGCTCTCGCTGGAAACGCCGGAGTTCTCCCACTTTTCCGGTAACGCGTTCGTGCTCTGGGGCAGGGACGAGAACTTCTACGAGTGGGCCAGCGCCGATATCGTGATCGGCAACCTCACGCTCGCCTGGCGGCCGACCGACAAGCTCAGGCTGGAGGGGATCTACCAGCTTCAGAGCGTGGCGCGCCGCACCGATGGCAGGACGGTAAACATACAGAGTAGTCCCCGGCTCAAGCTCGAATACCAGCTGTCCCGGCCTATCTTCCTGCGCTTGGTCGGCGAGTATACATCCGAGCGACAGGATTCCCTTAAAGACGACACCCGGACCGGCGCTCCGATTCTCATCCTCGATGCCGAAAGTGGCGTCTACACCCGCGCCGACGCGTTCGGGCGGCGCTCCTTCCGGGGTGATTTTCTGTTCTCCTATCAGCCCACCCCCGGAACCGTGCTCTTCGCTGGCTACGGTAGCACCCTCCAGGACCCAACCGAGCTCGGCCGGGCGAGCCTGCAACGGACAGAGGACGGCTTCTTCTTCAAGCTCAGCTATCTATTTCAACTGTAGCCTGGCCTACTTGTAGTCGGTGCGCCACAGCACGTGGGCGTTCGCCACAACTTGCGTAGAGTCCGCCACGCCCCCCTCAAAAAATGATATAAGCTAAGCCTTGACAGCAGGTTGGGTTAGTCCGACGCGGCTCGGATTTCGCTTCCCTTTGGCTGGCTTACCTCTTGCCCATTCGGGTGCCGAATCCTTTTGCACCCCCATCAAATGAATCATTGCCCTACCGCCACAGCGGCTGGGCAGGGTACGGCTCGTCTCTCCTCCGACCGGAGCAGTCGCGATGCGGATCCTGGTCCTGAACTACGAGTATCCCCCGCTTGGCGGGGGTGCAGCCGTGGCGACAGCAGCGCTGGCGCAGGGGCTGTTGGAGCGCGGCGTGGCGGTGGACGTGGTGACCGCCGGGGCCGGCACCCACATGGAGCGTCGCTCCGCAGGCCGGCCGGCGGAGCCATCCACCGACGGGGGTTTGACGGTTTATCGGGTGAAGAGCCGGCGGACGGGGATCCACGAGGCGGGGATGGGAGACGCCGCCAGCTACCTCGTGGCCGCGCTACCGCTCATCCGCCAGCTGCTCCGCACCCACACGTACGATGCCGTCCACGTGTTCTTCTCGCTGCCGACCGGCGCCCTGCTTCCCTTTCTCAGGCTGCGCGGCACACCGGTAGTGGTCTCCCTCCGTGGCTCCGATGTTCCGGGCTACGACCGGCATAACTCAACTCTACAGTGGGCGCACCGGCTGCTCGCCCCACTGACTCGTTGGATTTGGCGGCGAGCAGATCGGGTGGTGGCCGTCTGCGACAGCCTGGGTCGCCTGGCCCTGCGGACCTTGCCGGATCTCCGCTATACAGTGGTGCCGAACGGGGTAGACCTGGCGCTGTTCCACCCCGAGCGGACGCCCCGCACCCGGTCTGGCCGAATCCGCTGTCTGGCGGTGGCCCGCCTGATCGAGCGCAAGGGTTTGGGCGACCTGATCCGGGCACTGGCGTTGCTGGAGCGGGGCCGCTTCGAGCTGGAGATCGTGGGCGGCGGTGCCGATCAGCGTGTGCTTCAGGACCTGGCCAACCAGCTCGGCGTGGCAGAGGAAGTCCGATTCCTGGGGCCGCTGCCGCGAGTCGCAGTGGCCGAGCGTTACCGGGCGGCGGATCTATTCACTCTTCCCTCATCGGCTGAGGCCTTCGGCAATGTGTTTGCCGAAGCGCTCGCCTCCGGGCTCCCCATCGTTGGCAGCGCGACCGGTGGAATCCCCGATCTGGTGGAGCACGGCCGTAATGGTCTGCTGGTTCCCTCGGGAGACGTACAGGCGCTGGCGGGAGCGATCCGCTACCTGGCGAACGATCCGGAGCTCCGCACCGAGATGGCCCTTCGGAACAGAGTGAAGGCCGAAGCAACACTGGAGTGGGCGCAGGTGACCCGCCGCTACCAATCCATTTACGAAGCGCTTCAGCACCGCGCACCTGCGCGGGCGCTGGTGGCCCAGCCCACCGCGACCATTTCGTGACCAAAGCCCCCTTCTGGCTGACCGTGGATGCGGCCCGCACCTTTGCTGCCCTCGATCTCGATGCTGAATCGGTTGACGCGCTGGCCCGCCGGCGTCTCGGCCGGCTGTTGTCTTCTCTGGCCTGGAACAACGCCTTCTATGGAAGACGTTTCCAGGAGGTGGGCATCGAGTGGGCCGATCCGATCCTTCAGCTCGACCCCTATCGTGCGCTGGCGGCCCTTCCACCGGTGTCGAAGCAGGAGCTTCGGCAAGCCGGGCCCCAGGTCCTGGCGGGCGGCAGAGTCGATCCCAGATGGCATTCCTCGGCCTCATCCGGATCGACTGGTGAGCCGTTCAGGGTCTACTACGAGCCGAGGGCCTGGGCCACGCTCAAGTACGCCGTCAAGCTTCGGGCCCGCCGGGCCTGTGGTGTAGGGCCCACCGATCGTGTGGCTATTCTCGATGCTATCCCCCGAGGGACCGCTGCGTCCCGGCTGGAGCAGGCCATTGGTTGTGAGCGGATAAGCGTGCTTCAGTCCGCCTCGTCGGTGGCCGCCGCCCTGCTGGCTTTCCAACCGGATGTGATATACGGGCTGCCTTCGGCGCTCGACGAGGCGGCTCGCGCGCTCGAGGCACGGGGCGACCGTCTCCAGCCCACGGCGGTGTTCACCAGTGGAGAGCTACTCGACGGCTCGGTGCGAGAGCGGCTGGCCGGTGCCTTCAGGGCTCCCATCTACGACATCTACGGCACGTCGGAGACCAAGGAGATCGCCTGGGAGTGCCCCCGGGGCGGCATGCACCTGAACAACGACGTGGTGCGGCTGGAGGTCCTGGACGACGCGGGACGGTCACTACCTGCGGGACAGGAAGGCAACCTCGTCGCCACCCTGCTGGTCAACCGAGCGATGCCGCTCCTCCGATATCTCACCGGCGACCGCGGGGCGCTGCTCTCGGGGACCTGCGCCTGCGGGCGATCCTCGCCGCTCCTGGGAGTCCTCACCGGGAGAACGGCCGATATGCTCGTGCTTCGCGGCGGCCAACGGATCTCCCCGTATGCGCTCACCTGCGCCCTGGAGCGGGTCGGTGGCGTGCTGCGATACCAGGTAAGCCAGCTGGATCCGGCCCGGGTCAGAGTGCGGGCCATTCTCGAGGGAGCTGCCAACCGCGAGGCGATCGCGCATCAGATGCGAACCGCGCTTCGGTTCGACGTGGCCCCGTTTCTCGACGCCGATGTGGAGTTCGTCGACCGCCTTCCCACCGGCCCGCGAGCCAAGTTCCGGGTGGTAGAGCCGCTCCGATGACGGCCCCTGGGGCGATAATCGTCGGCGGCTATGCGAATGGGGTGAGCGCGCTGCGGGGTCTGGCGCGCGCGGGTGTCCGCACGGCCGTCATCCTCACCAAATCGCATGACATCGCCCACCACTCACGCTATGCCCATGAGGCTCATCGGGTCCTGGACCTGCAGGATCGGCCCGACGGCCTGATCGAGCTCCTTCAGCGGCAGGCTCAGCGTTGGCGCGGGTGGGCGATCATTCCCACCAACGACCACGCGCTGACCGCCCTGGCCCAGCACCGTGAGCTGCTGTCGCGCTGGTATCGAGTCGCGGTGCCGGACCAGGAGATCGTCCGGCGGGTGGTGGACAAGGCGGAGACCTATCGGCTTGCACGGGAAGTCGGGGTGGACGTCCCCCGATCGTATGGTCTGGCCTCGCAGATGACAGACACCCGGGAGGACATTCTCTATCCCGTCGTGGTCAAGCCGCTGGAGAGTGCTCTCTTCTGGGAGAAGTTCGGCAAGAAGCTGATCGTCGCCAGCAATCGAGCGGAGCTGACGGCTGCGGTCGCCCAGATGGGAGTGGCCGGCATCGAGGCCGAAGTACTCGACCTGATCCCCGGTTCGGACGGCCGCTTCTCCAACTACACCGTGTACATGGACCGGCACAGTCAGCCGGTGGCGGAGTTCTCCTTCAGGAAGCTGCGCAAGGCGCCGGCGTTCTATGGCGTCGCGCGGGCCGCCGAAGTGGCCGATGTCCCCGAGCTGCGCGAGCCGACGATCGCCCTCCTCCAACGTATGGGCTGGCAGGGCATGGCCAGCGCCGAGTACAAGCTGGATCCCCGTGATGGCCGCTATCGTCTCATGGAGATCAACGGCCGGTGCTTTCTGACTCATGGGCTCCCCACCCGTTGCGGTGTGAACTACCCGCTCCTCGCCTGGCGGGAGCACGCGTTAGGCGAAACCGTCAGCGCGCAAGCCAACGGCTGGCAAGGGGTCTGGCTTCATCTCCATGCCGACTTGCTCTACACCGCCGTCGAAGAGCGGGGAGCGGACTGGAGCTGGGGTGACTTCGTTCGCAGCTACCGTGGTCCCTGGGTAGATGCGGTCTGGTCCGCTCGGGACCCGATGCCCTTCCTGGCCCAGTGGGGCTCAACCATGCGTAAAGCCGTCCGCGGCGTTTCGGACCTGCAGCTCCGCGACGAAGTACGACGCCGCTTTCAATCCATGCCTGTTGCGATGCCGGAGGTTAGATGAAACGCCCTGTGCCGCGTTCGAAGCCGTTGCCCCATCCGCTGACCCCTTATCCCGAGTTGGTCGTCAACTTCTGCCCTACGGGGATGATCCCGACGAAGGCAATGACTCCCCATGTGCCGATCAGCCCGGCCGAGGTAATCGACGACGCTTGCCGCGCGCTGGAGCTGGGCGTGGCGATCGTGCATCTGCATGCCCGCGAGCTGGACGGTACCCCGACGTATCGGGGTGAGATCTATGAGGAGATGATCCTCGGGATCCGAAGCCACTTCTCTGATGCCATCGTCTGCGTCAGCTGCAGCGGCCGGAACTTCCCGGAGTTCGAGCGGCGCAGCGAAGTGCTCGAGTTGACCGGCGCGGCCCGGCCCGATCTGGCGAGCCTTACGCTCACCAGTTTGGATTTCCCGACCGGCACGAGCCAGAACGCTCCCGACATGGTGCTTGCCCTGGCCGAGAAAATGATCGATCGCGGGATCAAGCCGGAGCTCGAGTGCTTCGACTTCGGCATGATCAACGCGGCCAGCATGCTGATCGGCAAGGGCCTGCTGGGCGACGGGCCGCACTACTTCAACCTGCTGCTCGGCTCGCGGTACTCGGTTCCCGCCACAGCGCGGCACCTGTCGAACATGCTGGAGGACCTGCCGCCCGACTCACTCTGGTCGGCGGCGGGGGTCGGGCTCTTTCAGCTCCCGATGAATGTCCTTGCGATTGCCATGGGAGGGCACTGCCGGGTCGGACTGGAGGACAACATCTACCACGGATTTGACCGCGGCGAGCTGGCCACGAACGAAGGACTGGTTGAGCGGGTGGCCCACATCAGCGAGGCGTTCGGCCGCCCTCTGGCGAGCTCTTCGCGCGCCCGCGCGCTGCTGGGGCTCGGCCGCTCCGCCGCCCACGCAGAGCCGGCTAGCATGGGAGTGTTCCGGTCGTGACCCTCGGGCCCCAGCTGGTTCGAACCGCCCTGGCGGTCCGGCGCCACCCAACCGCCTCGCGGGCGGAGCTGAAGGCGTTTCAGGATGCCCAGCTTCGGCGACTGGTGGTGCACGCCTACGAGTCGGTGCCCTATTACCGCAAGCTCTTCGACCGGCACCGGCTGCATCCCCGGCACATACGTGGCACAGTAGACCTCGACCTGATACCAATCAGCAGCAAGCAGGATTACCAGGGCCGGACTGCGTCGGACCTTATTACGCGCGGGATGGACCAGGCGAAGCTGCTATCGGTTCATACCAACGGCTCTACCGGCGAGCCGCTCATCGTGCGGCGAACCTGGGAGGAGCAAGGCTTCAACATGATGTTCCGCGAACGCAGCTGGCGGGCGTTCGGTCTGGGTCTGAATGAACTGACGGCCACTGTTGGTCAACGGAA
>DATMDQ010000163.1:0-18798 GCA_035557715.1 Gemmatimonadales bacterium | reverse complement strand
ATGGCCAGCGCCCTCCCTGTGGTGGCCGCCCCTGCCGGCGGGGTTCGGGATCATCTGCGAGACGGCAGGAATGGCCTGGCGTATCCAGCGGGGGATGTGGGTGCCATGGCTCGAGCGATGGTGAGGCTGGCGGAGGACTGGAGATTAACCCACCGGCTTGCCCAGGGTGCGAGGCGCACGGCTGAAGCGCTCACCTGGGAGCGGGAACTGAACCGCCTGGACCTGAGCTATCGGGAGGTCTGCGAGGGTCAGGGAGCGCTGGCCGGAAACCAGCACGTCACCGAGGTGCCGGCTCCCCGCTCGCTCTCGGCGTAGACTCTACCGCCGTGCGCCTCGACCAGATGCTTGACGATGGCCAGTCCCAGCCCGGTGCCGCCCTCTTCCCGAGAGCGGGAATGATCGGCCCGGTAGAACCGCTCGAAGATGCGGGGCAGGTGCTCGTGGGAGATTCCTGAGCCGTTATCCACCACGCTGATTGCCACGCCGGAGTCCTCCAGGCGGCCCCGGCACACGATGCGCCCACCGCGTCCGGTATAGCGAAGCGAATTGTCGAGTAAATTGGTGAGGACCTGGCGCAGAGCGTCGGCATCCACCTGCACCGTCTCCGCGCCAGGGGCGAGATCGACCTCAAACTGCACCCCGCGCGCCTCGGCCCGCTCGGCAAACTCGTTCCACACCTCCAGGGCAGCGTCCCGCAGCTGCACCGGCTCCGGCTCCGGCTGCCAACGACCCGCCTCAATCCGGGCGAGATCGAGCAGGTCATCCACCAGCCGCTGCATTCTCCTGGCGTTGTCGAGAATGGTGCTCAGGAACCGGCGGGTTGTCTCCGGCTCCGGTGTGTCCGTCAGCAGGGTCTCGGCGTAGCCCGAGATCGAGGTCAGCGGAGTCTTGAGCTCGTGCGACACGTTTGCCACGAAATCGCGGCGCACGGCCTCGAGCCGGCGAAGCTCGGTCAGGTCGTGGATCACCAGCACCGCGCCTCCGGCCGGGAGAGGCCGGGCGTTCATGAGGATGGCACGTCCGTCGATCTCGAGCTCCCGGTCCTCTACCGCCTGACCATGCAGCACCGCATCCACGACCTCACGCGCCGCCTTCACGCGAAACAGCTCCGGCAGGTCGGGAAGAGCATCAGCCACTTCGTAGCCGAGGAGTCGGCGGGCTGCCGCGTTGGCCGTCACGGTGCGACCCCGCTCGTCGGCCGCGATCACGCCCTCCACCATCGATTCGACCAGGGCGGCCGTCTCGGCCTGCTCTCGCCGGAGCTCGTCAAAGCGATCGCCCAGCTGCTGGTGCATCTGGCGCAGCGCCTGGACCAGCCCGTCGATGTCGGGAATGCCGGAGCGGGGAAACCGAGGAGGGGCTCCCGCCGCGATGGCCCGCGCGGCAGCGCCAATGGCGATGAGCGGCTGAGCAATGGAGCGTCCCGCCACCAGGGCGAGCAGGCTTCCCACCAGGAGCGCGAGGAGCGCGGCGCCGGCGACCGCGCGCTGAGCGCTCCGGACCACCTCATCGACCTGGTCCAGGCCGGCTGCCACCCGAATCACCCCTGGTCCTCCCGGGATGGCGACGTACAGAAACGGACGGCCAACCGTTTCGCTTCGGCGGCGGGCAACCCCGCGCCCGGTCGCCAGCGCGGCGCGCACCTCGGGCCGTCCGCTGTGGTTTTGGATGGTCGGCAGCGGGCCATCCGGAAAGTCGCTGTCGGCTCGAACCCAGCCGTCCCGGTCGATCAGGGTAATGCGATGTCCGGTCTGGGCCCCCAGCCGGCGGATATCGGCCTGCCAGCCGGTCGAGTCTGCCGGGAGAGCCTCGCGTACCAACCGGGCCTCCCGCTCGAGGCTCTGGCCGATGTCGCCTTCGAGATCCCGCCGCAACGAGCGTTCGGCTACCGAGAGCAGGATCGAAACCGCCAGCACGAGGATGAGAACCGATCCGAGCACCAGCCGCTTGACAAAAGTCACCGGCTCTTGGCCCCTCGCTCGTTGCCCTTGAACCGATAGCCGAAGCCTCGAACCGTCTCGATCATCTTGCCCGCTTCACCCAGTTTGGTGCGGAGCCGCTGAACGTGCATGTCCACCGTCCGGGTCTGGATGTCCGGTTGGGCTTCCCAGACGATTTCCAGAAGCTGGGGACGGGACTGCACCCGCCCCCGACGCTCGACCAGGGTGAGCAACAGTTTGTATTCGGTGGCGGTGAGGCTGAGCTCCTGTCCGTGGATCGTGGCCCGGTGAGCCGAGCGGTCGATCGAGATCGATCCCGCGGTGAGCGTAGAGCCGGCAGTCACCGCCGGCGAGCCCAGGCGACGCAGCAGCCCGCCGACCCTGAGAGACAGCTCCTGGGGCGAGAACGGCTTGGTGAGGTAGTCATCGGCTCCCAGCGAGAGGCCCCGGATTCGATCGGTTTCCTCCCGTCGGGCGGTGAGGAGGATGACGCCGACTTCCCGGGTCTCGTCGCGCTTTCTCAGCTCGGCCAGGACGTCGTAGCCCGACACTCCCGGGAGCATCAGGTCCAGGATCACAATGTCGGGGCGCTCTTCTCGCGCCGCTTTCAGTGCATCGGTCCCGTTGGCGGCGGTCGACACCCTGAAGCCGGCCTTGGCCAGGTGATAGGCAACCAGCGCGGTAATGTCCGGCTCATCGTCCACGACCAGGATGCGGTGAGTCATGAGGGCCTCTTCTGTCGGGCTATCTGGCCGGCGAGCGGCTCCTGCACACGGCTTCGGGTGTGAGTGCGGCTGCGGTCCGCGGCGCGGTGCCGCTCCGCACGCATGTCACCGTCATCGTGAACCACGGCATCGAGGATCGCCGCCAGCATGCGACCGTGCTTGCCGCTATCGTGACGCAGACGGTACAGCACGAACTGGGCGATGGGTGTGTCCCGGACCAGGTCGGCCCGTCGCAACACCTGAAGGTGTCGAGACACGGTCGGCTGCGGGAGGTCCAGCACTGCCTGGAGGTCGGAGACGAACAGGGGAGCGGCGGCAAGACAGTTCAGGATCCGGAGCCGGGTGGGCTCCGCAACCGTGACCAGCAGATCAGCAGCGGACGTCGTGTTCATATGCGCGTAAACATATATATCCGCAGGCGGATGAAGGCAAGGGGCGGACCCCGCCCTTCCATCCGTCCCCCCGTTCCTGATATTTCCCCCGATGCCCTCGCTCATTATATCGCTGCACCTTCTCATAGCCGCAGCTCCACCGGTCGGCTCTGGCTGTCCGCCCGTGCGTCCGTCCACCTGTCTAGCTGCCCGCCCGTCCGCCAGTCCTGCCGTCCGCCAGTCCGACACGGCCCGCGTTGTCGTCGTGGCCACCACGGATGTGCACGGGCACGCCACCGATTGGGACTACGTCGCCAATCAGTCGTCCGCTGGAGGGCTGACCCGGGTAGCCACGATCGTCGACTCGCTGAGGGCGCTATATCCGGGGCAGGTGGTGCTGGTCGACGCGGGTGACCTGATCCAGGGTGACCCGTTCGCCACCTACTTTGGCCGGGTGTCCCTCCGAGATCCCAATCCCGTCATCGAGGCCATGAATCTGACCGGGTACGACGTTGGAACGCCCGGAAACCACGATTTCGACTGGGGCCTCAGGATGATGCGTCAGTCCTTCGCCGGGGCTGCATTTCCTTACGTGAGTGGCAACCTCCGCACGCTACCGGGTGACTCGCTCCTCTTCCAGCCGTACGCCGTCCTGAATCGTCAGGGCGTGAAAGTCGGAATCACCGGCTTTACCACACCGGGAACCGCGGTGTGGAATCGCGATCAGCTTCAGGGCAAGCTCCGGGTGGATCGCATCTCCATCGCGGCGGGACCGGTCATCCAGGCGCTGCGGCGAGAGGCTGACCTGGTCGTGGCACTGGTCCACAGCGGCCTGGGGGGCACGGGCTCCTATGACACGTCGGGTGTGGGCAGTGAGAACGAGGCGGCCTCGCTGGCCGGCCTTCCGTACCGGCCGGACCTCGTGGTGGTGGGCCACTCACACCGGGAGCTGCGCGACTCGGTGCTGGGAGGCGTTCACTTCGTGCAGCCCCGGCCCCACGGTGGCAGCGTTTCCGTCACCCACGTGGATCTGGTTCGGGAGGACGGGCGATGGAGACCGGTGCGGATCCGCGGCGAGCTCATCTCGACGGCTCGCACGGTTCCATCAGGTCGGCTGGTCCAGCGCCTGGCGCCGGCCCATGAAGCGGTGCTCCATTGGACGGATATCGCGCTCGGCGAGGCCACCGGGTCGATGCGGGCGGCGAGCGCGCGGCTGGAGCCCACTCCGATTCTCAACTTCGTGAACGCGGTCCAGCTCAAGCGGACCGGCGCTGACCTGTCTGCCGCTTCGGCGTTCGACCTGCGAGCCGGCTTCGACAGCGGCACGATCCGGATGCGGCAGCTGGTCGCCTTGTATCCCTTCGACAATACCCTGCGGGTTGTTCGCATCAGCGGCGCGCAACTGAAGGAGTACCTGGAGCACAGCGTCCGGTATTATCGCACCGATGCCGTCGGACGAGTCTCGATCAATGACAGCGTGCCCGGTTACGACTACGATGTCATCGCCGGGGTGCGATACGACGTGGACTTGCGGCGCCCACGGGGAGATCGGATCAGAAACCTGTCCTTCCGGCGTCGGCCGGTCAGCCCCACCGCAAGCTTCACCCTTGCCGTGAACAGCCATCGTCAGACCGGGGCCGGAGGGTACGGCATGCTCCGGGGCGCCCCCGTCGTATACGACAAGGGAGAGAACATTCGCGAGCTCCTGATCGAGGAGATCCGGAGCCGCAAGGTGATTGATCCGGCCGACTATGCCATCCGCGAGTGGCGGATCGTCCCCGATGGGGCAGCCTTGGCCCTGCGTGCGCAGTTCCGGATTCCCGCGCGCCCGCTGCCAGTCGGAGCGCGGGATACGGTGCTCCTCCGGGTGCTGGCCACCACGGACCTTCATGGGTCCCTGCTGCCGAAGACCGACTCGCAGGGCCGCCGAGCGGGCGGTCTTGCCGCGCTGAAAGGGCTGATGGACAGTCTCGACGCCGAGTGTGGTTGCCCGGTCCTGCGGCTCGATGCCGGCGATCAAATGCAGGGCACCTTCCTTTCCAATGTCACGGCTGGCCGGTCCATGATCGAGGCGCTCAACCATCTTGGTCTAACCGCGGCGGCCATCGGTAACCACGAGTTCGACTGGTCGGTGGATACGCTGCGCCGCCGGATGTCGGAGTCGCGGTATTCCTGGCTGGCTGCCAACGTCTTTGATTCCGCCTCTGGCAAGCGGCCCGAGTGGGCAACACCGTACCGGATGGTACAGGTGGGTGACCTGAAGGTGGCGGTCGTGGGGTACATTACGGCCGACTCCAAGGAAGCGATCAAGGCCCAATGGACCGCGGGACTTCGCTTCGGCGAAGGCGTGCTTCCAATAAATGACGTGCTGATCGAGGTGAGGGCCCTGCGGCCCGATGTGACGATACTACTCGCTCACGCCGGGGCCGACTGCAAGGGCAGCGTATGCACCGGCGAAATGATTCGATTCGCGGATGCGGTAGAGTCGAAAACGATCGACCTTATCATCGCCGGACATACGCATGAGCTGGTCAATACCAGGATAGCGGGCGTCCCGATCGTCGAGGCCGGGGCGGGAGGAAGGGCGCTCGCGGTTGCGGATCTGGTCAAGACACCCGCGGGTGGCCGTGAGGTGAGGACGCGGATCGAGCCGGTCAACCCCGATTCGATTCGAGAAGACGCGGCCGTGTCAGCCCTGGTCGAGGGCTATCGCCGCGGCGCCGAGTCCGCGACGAAGCGGATCGTAGCCTCGATCAAGCTGCCGCTCTTCCGCAGCGGCCACCAGTATCCACTGGGGCGCATGATAGCGGAGGCGCGCAGGAACGTACTCCGGGCCGATCTCGGCCTGGTGGGGAACGGCGGGATTCGGGGTGAGCTGGCGGGCGGACCGGTCACCTACGGGCAACTCTACGAGGTGCAGCCCTTTCAGAATACGCTGGTGAGACTGACCCTTACAGGACGTCAGCTGGAGGAAGTCCTTGAGCATGCACTTGGAGCGGACGGCGGCCCGTCGGCGCACGTGGCGGGTGCGGTGGTGCGTTACGACCCTCGCCGGCGCGCCGGCCAGCGCGTACGTGGAGTCGAGTTCCAGGGACGTGGGTTGCGGCGCGATGCACGGTACACTCTTGCGGTGGACGACTTCCTGGCAGGCGGCGGTGACGGTTACAACATGCTAATCGGCCTCCCCTCCGAGCCCGGCGGCATACTGGATGTGGATGCGGTGATCACCTACCTTCGGCGCCTTCCGCAGCCGGCTGAGATCACCACTCGGCCCGGGTTCGTCTCCAACCGCTGATGATGATACCATGCGAGTCTTTGTAAACGCGGGCGCCGTGGACCTGCCGTCTGGCGCAGACGTGGGGGCAGCGGTGCGGGAGTTCGATCCTGCGCTGGGGCGGCAGATCGCGTCCGGCACCGCGTATGTGACCGATGGCCGCGGCATCGAGATCGACCCCGCCGCACCGCTCGAGGGTGGTGCCATTCTCCGGGTGGTGGTGCGGGCGCGGCGGAGTGAGAGTGGTCATGCTGACGCGTGAGCTGCTCGCCCGCCTGCCCAAGGCGGAGCTGCACACCCATCTCGACAGCGCGCTGCGCCCGGCGACGATGGTGGAGCTCGCCCGGGAGGCGAAGTTCGCCCTGCCGACGACCGATCCCGACGCGCTCCGGCGCTTCATGGTGGTGAGCGACGCCGGCAGCCTGGAGGACTACCTCGCGCGGTTCGAGTACACCATACCGCTCCTGCAGACTCCCGAGGCGGTCGAGCGGGTGGCCTACGAGATGGTGGAGGACGCGGCCCGCGACAACATCCGCTATCTCGAGGTCCGCTACTGTCCGCACCTGAGCCAGAGACAGGGCATGACGCTGGATGAGGTGATGGAGGCCGAGCTTCAGGGGCTGGCGCGGGGTGAGCGCGACTTCGGCGTTGTGGCCCGGGTGATCAACTGCTCGCTGCGGCACTACGATCCGGCCGTGTCGGTTGAGATTGCGGAGTGCTCGGTGGCGTTCCGCCACCAGGGCGTAGTGGCGTTCGATCTGGCCGGAGGAGAGGCCGGGCGTCCTCCGGGCAACCACCGGGCCGCGTTCGATGTGGCGGCCCAGGGGCTCCTGGGCGTGACGGTACACGCGGGCGAGGCGGCCGGGGCACAGTCGATCGCTGATGCCGTGCAGCTGTGTCACGCCGACCGGATCGGGCACGGGACCCGGCTCTACGAGAGTCCGGACCTCCAGGCCTACATTCGCGACCGGCAGATCCTGATTGAGGCCAATATCACCAGCAACGTGCAGACCCGCGCGGTGAGCCGGGCGTCGGAACACCCGGTGCGAGGCTACTTTGATGCCGGCCTCAATGTCACCTTGTGCACTGATGGCTGGCTCATGGCCGGGGTGTCCCTGAGCGACGAGTACTGGCTGGCGCACGAGCAGCTCGGCTTCAATCGAGCTGAGATCGACCGAATGATCCTGAACGCGTTCGAGGGGGCGTTTCTGCCGTTGCCCGAGCGGCTCGAGCTTCTGAGCCGGGCGCGGGACGAGCTGGCCGACATCCGCTGAGGGAGACGTGAGCATGCGTGCTGCGATCCTTGCGGTTTTCCTCTTCACCGGCGCCCTGTTCGCGGCCTGGGTGGTCCCGGGACTCACCTGGCAGGGCGTTCACCGCGTACTGGCCCAGCAGGCGCCGGCGGTTCAAACCGATTCTCCCACGGTCGCGACCCCCCAGGCCCCCGCCTCCCAACCCACACCCGAGCGGCCGGGATTGTTGCTCCGCCTGAGGGGCCTTCTCGGTATCCTCGCCATCCTGGCGATCGCCATCGCCTTGTCGCACAACCGGAAGCAAATCCGCTGGCGGGTCGTGGCCTGGGGTCTCGGACTCCAGCTGCTGTTCGCCATCTTCGTGCTCCGGATTCCCGCCGGCCAGCAGCTGTTCCGCGCGCTCGGCAACTTCGTGACCTCCATCCTCAATTACTCGTATGTCGGCTCGCAGTTCGTCTTCGGCGAGCTGGGCAAACCCGACTCGAGCCTGGGGGTCATCTTCGCGTTTCAGCTGCTCCCCGCCATCATCTTCGTCAGCGCCCTGTTCGCCATCATGTACTACCTCGGGATCATGCAGCTCATCGTGCGGGCGTTCGCCATCCTGATGAGCCGGGTGATGGGGGCCAGCGGGGCTGAGAGCCTCAACGTGGCGGCCTCGATCTTCATGGGTCAGACCGAGGCCCCGCTGACCATCCGCCCCTTTCTGGCCCGGATGACGCGCTCGGAGCTGATGACGGTCATGACGTCGGGGATGGCCCACATCTCCGGATCGATCATGGTGGCCTACATCGCCTTTGGGATCGAGGCCCGGCATCTGCTGACCGCCGTCATCATGACCGCGCCGGGGACGATCATGATGGCCAAGCTCTTCGAGCCCGAAACCGAAGTGCCGGAGACCTATGGGAAGGTCAAGCTGGATATGCCTAAGCAGGACGTGAACCTGCTCGATGCGGCGGCGCGCGGCACCAGTGAAGGATTGAACCTGATGCTCAACGTCATCGCCATGCTGGTCTCGTTTGTCGCGCTGGTAGCGCTGCTGAACGGTGGTTTCGGAGCCGTTCACCGATATGCCGAGTGGTTCCCCGCCAATCTCCAGACGGTGCTGGGCTGGATCTTCCAACCGATCGCGTGGCTCATGGGCGTGCCTTCGCAAGACAGCGGCGCGATCGGAAGCCTGCTGGGTACCCGCATGGTGCTGAACGAGTTCATCGCCTTCGCCGAGCTCGGACCCATGAAGGCGCAGCTGGATCCCCGATCATTCACCATCGCGTCGTTCGCTCTGGCCGGGTTCGCCAACTTCAGCTCGGTGGGTATCCAGCTCGGTGGCATCGGTGCATTGGTGCCGGAGCGAAAGCGCGACCTCGCCCGGCTCGGCATTCGTGCCATGCTGGCGGGAACCCTGGCGAATTTTCTGTCGGCGACGATAGCGGGGATTCTGCTGTGAAGCAGGCGGGGACGCTTGCAGGGGGCGACCAGTTAGAAGCTGCGGCGGAAGCGGTTCGTAAGCGGCTGGGCAGTCGACGCCCAGAGGTTGCTGTGGTGCTCGGATCTGGGCTGGGGTTTCTCAGCCAGGTCATGGACGACGCGGTGACCATCCCCTATAGCGAGATTCCAGGTTTTCCCAAGACAACAGTGATCGGGCACGGGGCTGAGCTGGTGGCGGGCAGACTTGGCGGTAAGGAGGTACTGGTCCAGAGTGGCCGCTTTCATTTATACGAGGGCCACGATGTGGCGACCACGGCCCTCCCGGTCCGGGTGTTCGCCACCCTTGGCATCAAGACGCTGATCCTCACCAACGCCGCCGGAGGCATTCGGCGCACCTTTTCGTCTGGCACGGTGATGTTGATCGCGGATCACATCAATCTGACCTTCCGTAATCCGCTCATCGGGCCGGTGCTTTCAGGCGAAGAGCGGTTCCCCGATATGTCGGACCCGTATGACAAGGAGCTCCGGGCACTTGCCAGTGAGGTGTCGCGGAGCAAACGGATCGCCCTGGACGAAGGCGTGTACATCCAGCTCCTTGGTCCCAGCTACGAAACGCCGGCCGAGATCCGGATGGCGGACCGGCTGGGTGCCGATGCCGTCGGGATGTCCACTGCGGTCGAGGTCATCGCCGCTCGCGCACGCGGCCTCAGGTGTCTCGGCTTCTCGGTGGTGACCAATCTGGCCGCCGGCATCTCACCGACGAAGCTCGGTCATGTCGAGGTGATGGAGACTGCCAATCGGGTGCGGCACGAGCTGGCGGGGCTGGTCGAAGGAGTCATCGCCCGGCTGTAGGCGCGGGCACCGTATGATTGAGCGGGCCAAAGCCGGCCCCGAGATTCGGAGCCGCGGCAATGGCCCGGTGTACGAAATCCAGGGCGGTGTCGACGGCGTCCTCCAGCGGACGACCCAGCGCCAGGCCCGCGGTGATGGCGGCCGACAGAGTACAGCCGGTCCCATGGGTGGACGTAGTCTCGATCCGCGGATGGGAGTAGCGGCGGAAGCCCGAGGGCGTGGCCAGAATGTCCACGATCTCGCCAGCCGACAGGTGACCACCCTTGAGCAACACCGCGCCGGCTCCGAACCGCAGCAGCGTCGTGGCAGCGCGCTCCATCGTGGCCACGTCGTGAACCACACGGCCGGTGAGCAACGCCGCTTCATCGGTGTTGGGGGTGACCAGGGCGGCCAGAGGAAGCAAGTCGTCCCGGATGACCTCCTCCGCCTCGGCGGTGAGCAGGCGGGCTCCCGAGGTTGAGACCATGACCGGATCCACGACCAGAGGAGCCCACCCATTTTCGCGGATGGCGCGGGCGACGCGGCGAACGACGCCGGCTTCCGCCAGCATGCCGGTCTTGAGCGCAGCGGGGGGAAGGTCTTCCGCCAGTGCGGTGAGCTGTGCCGCGATCATCGAGTCCGGAACGGTCTCGACCGCGCGCACCGCCAGGGTGTTCTGCGCTGTGAGGGCCACGATGACCGAGGTACCGAACACGCCGAATTGCTGGAAGGTCTTGAGATCGGCCTGGATGCCGGCGCCACCGCCGGAGTCGGAGCCGGCAATCGTGAGCGCGATCTTCATCGGGTGAGTATCTCCATGAGCAGCTCCCTTCAGACCCTGATCCGGGATCTCCGCCGCCGCCGCGGGCGCGAGCGGCGCGGTCTGGCCCTGGCCGAAGGGGTGCGTCTCGTCGAGGAGGCGCTCGCTACCGCAATCCCGTTCCGCGGCGCCGCTGTGTCGCCGGCGCTGGAAGCTACCACCCGGGGGAAGGCGCTCAAAGCCGCGCTGCTGGTGAAGGGCGTCGCGGTCGAGGCGGTAAGCGAGCACGAGCTGGACGAGCTGGCCGACACCGAGCATCCCCAGGGCATCGTAGCCGTGGTCGAGCCGAAGGAATGGACCCTGGCGGATCTCCGCCTGTTCCCCGGCGGCACAACCCTGGTGTTGGATGGGGTACAGGATCCCGGGAACGTCGGCACCATGCTGCGCACCGCCCTGGGCCTCGGGGCCGCTGGCCTGGTCGCGCTCAAGGGCACCGCCGATCTCACTAATCCGAAGGTCCTCCGGGGTGGCATGGGCGCGAGCTTCCGCTTGCCGGCCGCTCCGGCGACGCCCGAAGAGCTGGTGGCGTGGGCCCGGCTCCAGCGGGCGGAGATCTGGGTGGCCGACATGGCCGGCGAGGACCTGCGCCGGTCGCCTCCGCGGACTGCGCAGCGGCCACCCGTCCTGCTGGTGGTCGGCAACGAAGGGGCCGGCGTCGGTCCGACGATGGATGCCGCAGCCGACCGGCGGATCGGGATCAGTCTGACTTCCGGGTCGGAATCGCTCAACGTGGCGGTTGCTGCCGGCATCCTCCTGCATGAGGTAACGCGTGTCGATTGATCTGCTCCATCTCGGTCCCTTCGGGATTCCCGTCGCGGCGTTGCTGGGCGCCGCCATCGGCAGCTTCCTCAACGTTTGTATCCTGCGCTGGGGAGCGGAGCCCAAGGAGTCGATCGTCAGTCCGTCGTCACACTGCCCGCGCTGCGGCAGAGGGCTCGCCTGGTACGAGAACATCCCGGTCGTGTCGTGGCTCCTGCTTCGGGCTCGCTGCCGCGGGTGCGGCGAGCCGATCTCGATGATGTACCCGCTGATCGAGCTCGCCACCGCCGGCATCTGGGCCTATATGGCGTGGCGTCACGGGGTCTCCATCGAGGCGCTCCGCGGCGCCGTCTTCGGCACCATCCTGCTGGGGATCGCCATGACCGACGCGCGCCAGTACATCATTCCCGACGAGTTCAGCTGGGGTGGTCTGGTCATCGGTCTACTATTCAGCCTGGCCGGTGGCCTTCCGGGTCTTTGGACAGCACTGATCGGCGCCGCCGTGGGCTTCGGGCTGCTCTGGCTGGTGGGTACGGTGGGAACCTGGGTGTTCAAGGAGGACGCCATGGGAGGCGGCGACATCAAGATGATGGCGATGGTCGGAGCCTTCGTCGGGTGGCAAGGAGTACTGCTCACCATCTTCCTCGGGGCCTTGGCGGGCACTCTCGTCTTCGTGCCAGTGTTGCTCATGGGCAAGAAGAAACTGGTTCCCTTCGGCGTCTTCCTCGCGATCGGGGCCGCAATAGCCTCTGAAGCCGGGCCGGCGATCATCGGCTGGTATGCCCAATACCTCACTGGCGCATGAACCCACGACAATGCTCGAGCGCCGGCGCCGGACTGCGCCCCTTCGCGCTCCTCGGAATGGTGGCGCTGGTCGTCTTGACGGCGCCTCTCCTGTCCTGCCGCGGCGAAGCCCCGGCCACGACCTCTCGAACCGGTCGCCTGCAGGAAGTGGTGGACAGCCTTCGGGCCCCGGTCGAACGCGCCACCGGTCTCACGTTTAAGGCGAACCCGCGGGTCGCCACCCGGTCCCGCGAGCAGGTGCGGGCCTACCTCATCCGCAAGCTGGACGAGCAGCTCCCGCCCGCCAAACTGAAGGGCCTGGAAACGACGTATAAGCTGTTCGGTATGCTGCCCGATACGCTCCAGCTCCGCGCCTTGCTGGTGGACCTCTACACCGAGCAGGTCGCCGGGTACTATGACCCCGACTCGGCCACGCTGTTCGCCGTGGGCGATGCAGACCCGGTGCAGCTCCGGCTGGTCCTGGCGCACGAGATGATCCATGCGCTGCAGGGGCAGTACATCCCGCTCGATTCCATCCTGCACGACACCTCGAACAACGACCGGCTGACTGCGGCGCAGGCCGTGCTCGAGGGGCAAGCCACCCTGGCTTCCATCGAAGTGCTGGCCCCGGGGCAGGACGTGGGCGCCAATCCCGAGTTCTGGGAGCTCTATCGCGACCAGGTCCGGCAGAAGCAGTCGTCCATGCCGGTCTTTGCCAAGGCGCCGCTGATAGTTCGCGAGTCTCTGATCTTTCCCTACCTGGCTGGGGCGGAGTTCATGCATTGGTGGAAGACCTCGCCGCTGCGGGACACGGTTCCGTACGGGCCCCGGATGCCGGTCTCCACCGAGCAGGTCCTGTCTCCGCCTCGCTACCTCAGGGGCGACACACCGCTGGTGCTGACGCTGCCGCCCAGCTCCGAGGTCATCCACGAAGACGTGCTCGGCGAGAACGAGATGCGCGTGCTCATGGCCCGGCTGTCAGGGGCGCAGGAGGTCCGCACCGGCAGCCCGATCGGATGGGGAGGCGATCGATACCGGGTGTTCCCCACGCCGGCGGGCCCGGCGCTGGTCTGGTACGTGGTGTGGGACGATGTGAGGTCGGCAGAACGCTTCATCTGGGGCTACGGCGGCAAGCTGAGAACAACCGCGCGGGAGGGCTATCGGACGGTGTTGGAGAGCTTGGAGCTCGACAAGAAGCCCGCGATGCGATACGTGCTTGCGCCAACGGCGTGGGAGGGATGGAGCGACGTGCCGGACGTGTCCGTGGGGGCGGTAAGGCGGTAAGGCGGTAGGGCGGTGGGTACTCCAGGCAGCTCCTCATCCCAAGCGACGCGAGGGATCTAATCCGATGATCCCTGGAGGCCTTCTCCGGCGTGCACTTCATCTCTCGTACCGCCCTACCGCCCTACATCAGTTGGGCCACGCTGTAAATGATCAGGCCCACCAACCCACCCACCAACGTCCCGTTGATGCGCACGTATTGCAGGTCCCTCCCGACCAGCAGCTCGATGCGGCGGGAGGTCTCCTCGGGGTCCCAGGCGCTTACGGTCTGCGCGATGAGCTGGCCTGCCTCGTGGCGATGCTGCTCCACCACGCTCAGCACCGCTCCGATCACCCACCCGTCCACCTTCTCCAGCAGGGCCTCGTCCTCCAGAGCCGCGTTGGCCAACGCCGAAAGGCCCCGGGACACGGCGTCGATGGCGCCGCCTTCACCCGGCGTGTTCTTGCGGCCCAGCGCTTCCTTCACCTCGCCCCAGAGCGACGCGGCCAGCCGCCCGCTGGTCTCGGGATCCAGGATCTGCTGTTTGATCGCTTCGGCCCGGGCGATCACCTCGGGGGATTGCTGCAGCTGCACCATCCACTCTGACAGCAGCTCATCGAATTGATGCCGGAGGGGATGATCGGTATCGGCGCCGACTTCGAACAGCGTCCGCTCGATCCCTCCCAGGACCTTTCGGTGGATCCGGTCGTCCACCATTTCCGGTACCCACCAGGGACTCTCTTCCCGAATGCGGTCGCGGATCAGGATCTCATTCTCCGCTACCAGGCGGGTCAGGCCATGGATGACCCGGTCGAGCAGCTGCTGATGCCGGTTATCCACGGTGAGCAGCTCCAGGCCCTTCGATAGCACTGGCGCGATCGGCATCCGGCGGAGCGGCTCCATCACGCTGCGGTCGAGGAGGGCATGGACGTCCTCGTCGTGAATGACCCTGCCCGCGCTCGTGAGCACCGTGGCCACGTGCTGCGCCGCCTTGCGTGCGTTCTCCGGCTCGGCGAGCCACTCGGCAGCGCGACGACTGATCGAGGCAGCTCGAAGCTTTGCCGTCAGGACCTCGGGCGAGAGAAAATTGTTCTGGACGAAATTGCCCAGGCTTCGCCCAATGCGGTCCTTACGGCTCGGGATGATGGCGGTGTGGGGAATCGGCAGGTTGAGCGGGTGGCGGAACAGGGCGGTAATCGCGAACCAGTCTGCAACTCCGCCTACCAGCGAGGCTTCGGCGGTGGCCCGGATGTATCCCACCCAGGCGTGCTGAGGCTCCAGGACGCTGGCCGCCACGAACACCGCACCCATGAGAACGAGAAGGCCCGTGGCCCGCCGCTTCATGCGGTCGAGGTTGCGCTGTCGCTCTTCGGCGTTGCTGATGTCCTGCATGCTGTAAGATTAGCCTTACCGCCCGTCTGTCCGCCAAGTATTCTTGAGCCGTGTCTCCCCAAGATTCCCGGTCTGTGCCCGACGTCCAGAACCTCCTGCGAGCCGCTCTCAGCGACCGCTATGACCTGCAGCGGGAGGTCGGCCGCGGCGGCATGGCCACGGTGTATCTGGCCCAGGACCTGAAGCACCGGCGCTCCGTGGCGGTCAAGATCTTCCATCCCGCCCTGGCCGAGACCCTCGGCCCGGAGCGCTTTCAGCGCGAGGTCCAGATCGCGGCCCAGCTGAGCCACCCGCACATTCTTACCCTCTTTGACTCAGGCGAGGCGGACGGCCTCCTGTACTACGTCATGCCATTCGTGAGTGGTGAATCCCTTCGAGCTCGGCTCTTGCGCGAGCCGCAGCTCCCGGTGGATGAGGCGCTCCGCATCACCCGCAATGTTGCCTCAGCCCTGAGCTACGCCCATGACCATGACGTCGTTCACCGGGACATCAAGCCGGAGAATGTCATGTTGTACGAGGGAGAGGCGATGGTGACCGACTTCGGCATCGCCAAGGCGCTGACAGCGGCGGGTGGCGAGACGCTCACTCAAACCGGGTTTATCGTCGGCACGCCGACGTACATGAGCCCCGAGCAAGCGGCCGGCGAGGCGGTGGATGGCCGGAGCGACGTGTACAGTCTGGCGTGCGTTCTGTTCGAGATGCTCTGCGGCGAACCGCCGTTTGGCGGTGCACCGCTTGTCTCACTGGCGCGCCGGCTAGCTGAACCGCCCCCCTCCGCACGAGCGCGGCGGGATCAGGTCTCGGAGGCCCTGGATAATGTCATCGCCGGCGGACTGACTCGAACCCGCGAGGGACGGTACACGGCCGCGGAGTTTTTCACCGCGCTCAGCGAGCCAGGGCCCGATCCACGTGCGGAGAGCGCCGCTCCCACCGCCGCAGCGGCGAGTGGCCTGGGAACCGGTTCCATCGTGGTGCTGCCGTTCGTCAATCTGAGCCCGGATCCGGACACGGAATACTTCAGCGACGGCATGACCGATGAGCTCATCAGCGCTCTCACCCGGGTCGAAGGCCTGCATGTGGTCTCCCGCACCTCTGCGTTTGCCTTCAAGGGGAAGCCGCAGGATGTCCGCACTATCGGTGCCCAGCTCAATGTTCGGACGGCACTCGAGGGAAGCGTGCGTAAGGCGAGCCGGCGGTTGCGGGTGACGGCCCAGCTTACCGATGTCTCCAGCGGCTACCAGATCTGGTCGGAGGTCTTCGATCGAGACCTCGAGGACGTATTTGCGATTCAGGAGGAGATCTCCCGCGCAATCGTCAGCGCGCTCCGCGGGAAGCTGCTCGGTCCGGAGACCACCCGGTTGGTGCGTCCCGCAACCGACGATCTGGAGGCGTATACGCTGTACCTCAAGGGCCGGCAGCTTTGGAATCGCCGCACCGAGGAGTCGCTCCGACTGGGCCTCCAGCACTTCGAGCGGGCGCTCGAACGTGATCCGCGCTATGGGATGGCACACATCGGGGTGGCAGATTCCTACTCCATCCTGGGTTTTTACACCGCGTTACGGCCGACGGAGGCGTTTCCCAAAGCGAAAGCGGCGGCGCTGCGGGCTCTGGAGCTCGATCCCCGCTTGTCGGAAGCGCGCCCCACGCTGGCGTACGTCAGCATGTATCACGACTGGGATTGGACCGGAGCCGAACGTCAGTTCCGCATGGCAATCAGCGGCAACCCTGGCTATGCCACCGCTCACCAGTGGTACGGCAACTTCCTCGCGGTGCTGCGGCGGTTCGACGAGTCCACCACAGAATTCGGAAAGGCAATAGCGCTCGACCCCCTTTCAGCCCTCAAGGGTGCCGCGCTCGGGTGGAGCTATTACTTCGCTCGGCGATACCCTGAGGCGATCGCCCAATGCCGACGGGCGCTCGAGCTCGATCCTCACCTTGCCGTCACTCACCTGTGGCTGGGGCTGGCCAGCCAGGAAACCGGTGCAAACGATGAAGCGGTGAAGGCGTACGAAGAGGGTGTCCGCCTCTCCCGCGGCGAGCCGTTAGGTCTCTCGTTTCTGGCGCACGGGCTGGCCCGTGCGGGACGAAGGGACGAAGCCCAACGCAAGCTCCGCGAGCTGCAGGATCTCAGCGCCCGGCATTACGTATCGTCATACGATCTAGCCGTCATCTGCGCCGGGCTGGGGGATCGGGAAGGCGCTCTCGACCTGCTGGAGAAGGGGTACCAGGAGCGGACCCACTGGATGGCGCTGCTCCAGGTCGATCCGCGGCTGGACCCACTCCGGGACAGCCCCAGATTCCGCCGGGTGCTCGATTCGATGGGCTTTCCGAAGTAGACGGGCGGAAAAGGCGCCCGCCTTGAACAAACTCCGTTCCCCAGTTACTCTTACGGGCTCATGTTCGACGAGCTTTCTGGCAAACTCAACGCCACGCTCCAGCGACTCACGGGGCGGGGCGTTCTCACGGAAGAGGCGGTCACCGAGGGACTCCGGGAGATTCGGCGGATCCTCCTCGAGGCCGACGTGAGCTTCGACCTGACCCGGGATTTTCTTACCCGGGTGCAGGAGAAGGCGGTTGGTCTCGCCGCGCTGAAGGAAGTCCGGCCGGGGCATCAGCTGGTCAAGATCGTCTATGACGAGCTGGTCGTGCTGCTGGGTGAGAAGCAGGCGCCGATCGCCTACGCCACGGTTCCACCGACGATCATCCTGCTGGTCGGGCTGCAGGGCTCGGGCAAGACCACTACCGCGGGCAAGCTTGCCAGGCGGCTGAAGCTGGAGCAGAAGGCGCCGTTTCTGGTGGCGGCGGACGTCTATCGCCCCGCCGCCATCGATCAGCTGCATACGCTGGGGCGTCAGGTCGAAGTGGGAGTCCACAGCGACGTTGGCAGCCAGGACGTCGTGAAAATCGTGCGTGACGGCGTGGTGGCGGCGGAGAAGGCCCGGGCGCGCACCGTCATCGTCGACACCGCCGGCCGGCTTCAGATCGATGCCGAGATGATGGACGAGCTGAAGCGGCTCAAGGCCGCCGTGAAGCCGCACGAGATCCTGCTCGTCGCCGACGGCATGACCGGCCAGGACGCAGTGCGGATCGCGCAGGGCTTTCACGACGCGCTGGGCATCACCGGCGTGATCCTCACCAAGATGGACGGCGATGCCCGGGGTGGCGCCGCGCTCTCGATCTATGGAGTCACCCACGCGCCGATCAAGTACATCGGCGTGGGCGAGAAACTGGAGGCGCTGGAGCCGTTCCATCCCGACCGGCTCGCGGGTCGCATCCTCCAGCAGGGCGACATTCTCTCCCTGGTCGAGAAGGCGCAAACAACGGTCGACGAGAAGGAAGCCGAGCGGCTTGCCAAGAAGGTCCAATCGAAGAAGGGCATGGACCTCGGCGACTTCCTGAACGCCATGCGGCAGATGCAGAAGATGGGGCCGCTCAAGAACGTGCTCGGCATGCTCCCGGGGATCAACCCGGCCATGCTCCAGGCCACCAAGCTCGACGACAAGAAGCTCAAGCATGTCGAGGCGATCGTTCTGTCCATGACGCCGAAGGAGCGCACCAACCCCGACGTCATCAACGGCCAGCGCCGGCTGCGCATCGCCAAGGGGTCGGGCCGGACGGTCCAGGAAGTCAACACGTTGCTCGCGCAGTTCAAGCAGATGCAGAAGTTCATGAAGATCGCGGGGAAGACCGGAGGCGCCGGTCTGAAGCTGCCCTTCGGACGCGGCGGATTCCCCGGTTAACCCGTAGCATCAGGAACCCACATGGCAACTCGCATTCGTCTCCGCCGGATCGGTCGCAAGAAGCTTCCGCTGTATCGCATCGTGATCGCCGACCAGGAGGCGCCCCGTGATGGCCGCTTCATCGAGATCATCGGGACCTACAACCCGAAGGGCGAAACGACGGCTGCCAAGGTCCAGGTAGACGCGGAAAAGGCACGGCAGTGGATCGCCAAGGGAGCAACGCC
>DATMDQ010000162.1:0-11824 GCA_035557715.1 Gemmatimonadales bacterium | reverse complement strand
GAGATAGCGGTCTCTCTCGCCGCCATCGAGACGGTTGAGCTGGTTTAGCGCCCCTCCGGTAGCCCCGAAGAGCGATCGTTTCGTTGTGAAACAATACAACGAATCGCCCCGTAGGAAGGGCGAGGCGGCATAGGGTCCGCGTTGGGGCCCGGAAAGCGAACACGGCATGGATGTGGAAGGCATACTAGCCATTACCCTGATCTTTGGAGGAGGCACCCTCTTCCTACTTTCTATCAGCCCGGTTGGCAAGGCGCTGGCCGATCGCCTGCGCGGCCATGGCCCCGAGCCGATGCAGGATCCCGAGCTCCTCGCCGAGGTGGATGCCCTCCGGCAGGAGGTGGCGGACCTCCATGAGCGGGTCGATTTCGCCGAGCGCATTCTGCTCAAGAGTCACGATCGCAACGAGTTGGGTAAGGGAGAGAGTGTCGGATGATGATACTTCAAGTCCAGGCGCCGGCGCCGCCGATTCCGCCGCCGTTCGACCCGAACCTGATCTTCCTGAACGACGGCGGTCCGCCGACGGTCTTGCTGATCGTGATCGCCGCCCTGGCCGCGATCACCATCATCATGTGGCCCATCATGCGGGCCTTCGGCCGTCGTCTGGAGGGAAAGGCGAATTCCGATCCCGCCCTCCAGGCTGAGGTCGAGCACCTCCACACCCGGCTGGCCGAAATGGACTCGCTCCAGTCTCGGTTGATTGAGCTGGAGGAGCGGGTGGACTTCACCGAGCGGCTCCTGGCCCAGGCGCAGCAACCCGCCCGCCTCGGCGCGCCCACGGAAGAGAGCGGCAGATGACCGGGGTGGGCGAGCTCGCGATGTTTCTCGCGATTGGGGCCGCGGCGGTCGCCTTGCTGTTCGGTCCGATCGGCTCGGCGGTCGCCCGCCGGATCGTCGGTCGCCCCGAACCCGACGATGCCCATACTGAGATCGAGGAGATTCGCGCGCGGGTGACGGACGAGGTGGACGACCTCAGAAATCGGTTGGCCGAGGTCGAGGAACGGTTAGATTTCGCCGAGCGGCTCCTCGCGCACGGCAGACAGACGGACCAGTTGCCTGGGGGAGCGCATCGATGATCACTCGTGAAGACATCCAGTCCTGGCTCGACCGGCTCGATGGGGGCAGCCTTGCCGTCAGCGAGGTCGAGCCCAACCTCTGGCTGGTCAAGACCCCCGACGATGCCGAGGTCGTGATCCACTACGCGCCGCCGGTGGTCATTCTCCGGGTCCGCGTGATGGAGCTGCCGGCCAGCGAGCCGCGCCGGGGCGAGCTCTTCCGCCAGCTTCTGGAGTACAACGCCCGCGAGCTGGTCCACGGATCTTACGGGCTGGAAGGCAATCACGTCGTGCTCACCGACACGCTCGAGCTGGAGAACCTCGACTACAACGAGTTCGAGGCCAGCTTCGACTCGGTCACGCTGGCGTTGGCTTCGCACCTCAGCGCGCTCGCGCCCTACCGGGAAAGGTGAAGCGTCATGGGACTCTTTGATCGACTTTCCACCATGTTGAGGTCGAACATCAACGACCTCATCTCCCGGGCGGAAAATCCCGAGAAGATGCTGAATCAGCTGATCCTCGACATGAAGACCCAGCTGGCCAAGGCCAAGCAGCAGGTTGCCTCGGCCATCGCGGATGAGAAGAAGCTGCAGAGTGACGCCGAAGCCCTGAAGAAGCAGGCCGAAGACTGGGAACGGCGGGCGATGATGGCGGTGCAGGAAGGCCGGGACGACTTGGCCAAGCAGGCCCTGGGCCGGTACAACGAGCATCTCCAGTCGGCTCAACAGCTGCACGAGACCTGGGTGCGTCACAAGGCCGAGACCGATGCGCTCAAGCTCTCGCTCCGGCAGCTCAACGACAAGATCGAAGAGGCCAAGCGCAAGAAGAACATCCTGGTTGCGCGCTCCAAGCGGGCCGAGGCCCAGCAGCGGATCCAGGAAACCATGTCGGGGCTCTCGGACAAGAGCGCCTTTGAATCGTTCGAGCGGATGGCGGAGAAGATTGAGGCCACCGAGCGAAAGGCAATCGCTGCGGCCGAGCTGAACGAAGAGGTCTCCGGCGACCTGCTGGCTCGCCAGTTCGAGTCGCTGGAGTACAAGGGTAGCTCGGACCAGCAGCTGATCGAGCTGAAGACGAAGATGGGCATTCTGACTCCCGGCCGGAAGCCGGACTCGAGGCAACTGGGGGCCGGCCGGGAGGACGTGCGCGACGCCGAGTTGATCGAGGAGGGGGACGAAGGGAAGGGGCGTTGAACCAGTCGGCAGAGGCAGAACGGCGGCGAGGGTTCCCGGTCGGCTGGGTTCTGCTCGCCGTCATTCTTGTGGCCCTCGCTGTCCGCACAATTGATGTCCTCCTGGTGTTGTTCCTCGCCATCATCCTGTCGGTCTATCTGGATGCGGTCTCCGGATTCCTGCAGCGCCGGGGAGATGTCCCGCCAGTGGTGGCTTTGGCGACCGCGGTCACGCTTACAGTGGGCGGGCTGGTCGGTGTGGTCTTCCTCATCGCGCCGGCCGTGTCGGCGCAGGTTCAGGACCTCATTGCCAATCTCCCACAGTTCCTGAGTGAGCTCGATCAGAGCATCGATCGCCTGTTTCGCAACATTCCCGTGCTCCGGCGTGGAGTCAGCGAAGGGGGAGCTCCGGGCCTGCTGGCCACGTCGGTCAACGAGCTGTTCGGCTTTCTCCGGGGGGCTGCCGTGCCCTACCTCAAGGGCGGCCTCGAGCTGATCATCGTGATGGTGAGCGTGCTGGTCATGGCGCTCTACCTCTCCAGAAGCCCCGCTACTTACGTCGAGGGCGTGGTGGCGCTGGTTCCCCCGGCGCGTCGTCCCCTCGCTCGAGTCATCCTGGATGACCTCAAGCAAACCCTACACTCCTGGGTGGTCGGCCAGATCATCGCCATGGTCGTGTTGGCGGCACTCACGACTCTCGGACTCTGGATCCTGGGTGTCCCGTACTTTCTGGCGTTCGGTATCTTCGCCGGCATCGCGGCGATCGTCCCGTTCTTCGGCACCCTGTTCTCGACCTTGATACCGGCCCTCTATGCATTGGGGGTGGCCGGGTTCCCCAAAGCCGTTGCCGTGACCCTCCTGGGCATTGGCGTGCACCTCATCGAGGCCAACTTCGTGGCTCCATTGGTCATGCAGCGCAAGGTGAATCTTCCCCCGGTCATCACCATTGCCGGCGTGCTGCTGATCGGAAAGCTGTTCGGGCTGGCGGGCCTGATCGTCGCCGTGCCCATTCTTGCCTTCGTCATGGTGCTGACCCGGCATATACTTCTCGGCGAAGTGTACGGCGATCCGATCAGCGAGGTTCAACCCAGTGGTACCGTCCCAGCCGACGCCCCGACTACCATAACTTCTCAGCCCGTAACCCCCTGATATCATGACTGCTCCACGCTTCCTGATTCTGGCCGATGGCGACTTCGGCCCGATGACCTCGAAGACCGCCAACTCCGTTATCCGCTACCTGCCCGAGCGCACTGTGGGCGTGCTCGATCGCAGCCAGGTCGGAAAGACCGTCGAGGATGTCCTTGGTTTCGGCGGAGGAATTCCGGTGGTGGGCTCGATGCGGGAAGGACTAAAGCTCCGCCCCAGCGCCGTGCTGGTTGGAATCGCTCCGCAGGGCGGGCGGCTGCCGGAGGAGTGGCGCGCCTGGCTGGCGGAAGCGCTCGATGGGGGCTGCGATCTCTGGAGTGGGCTGCACACCTTCCTGGGCGACGACCCGTTGCTCGCGGCCAAGGCGAAGGCGGGCGGCCGGCGGATATTCGACCTTCGGCGCCCTCCGGCCGATCTGCCCGTGGCCTCAGGGGCGGCCAAGGCTGTGGACCCCTACGTGGTCCTTACCGTGGGAACCGACTGCAACGTCGGAAAGATGACGGCGCAGCTTCAGCTCGCCCGGGAGCTCAACGCCGGCGGCCTTCGCACCCGGTTTGTCCCGACCGGTCAGACCGGCATCATGATCGAAGGCTGGGGCATTGCGGTGGACGCGGTGATCTCCGACTTCGTCGCCGGCGCCGCCGAGCGTCTGGTACTACAAGGGGCCGAGGATGCGGACGTGGTTCTGGTCGAAGGGCAGGGGAGCATCAATCATCCCGGCTACTCGGCCGTCACCTTGGGCCTGCTGCACGGCTCCTGCCCCGATGCCTTGATCCTGTGCCATCAAAGCAGCCGGCAATACATCGGGGACTACCGCGAGGCGGCCTGGCTGCGGATTCCGCCGTTGAGCGAGTACATCCGGTTATACGAGACCATCGGTGCGGCGGTGCACCCGACCCGGGTCATAGGGATCTCGCTCAACACCTACGATCTCGGTGACGAAGAGGCGCGCAGAGCCTGTGAGGCGGCTACGCGGGAGACCGGGCTGCCGGCTACCGATCCGGTACGCTTCGATGCCTCGCCGTTGCTCGAAGCGGTGCGGCGAGGCCGGAAGGCCTATCTGACTTCGCGGCAGGGTCAGAAGGCGGAAAGTGGAGAAGCGGTGGTAGGGCGGTAGGTATTTTCTGATCCTGCGAGCACGGAAAGGATGACGCAGCAGGGCAGGCCAGGTCCCATCCTAATCGATGTTTCAGGGTCCGGTCCTTCCTCTCTCACCCGACGTTACACTGCGCGAGCTCCTCGAGCACGGTCGAGCGCCAGGCCAAATCGGTGCCTGGATCCGAGGGCATGCTTCCCTGCTCCATATCCATAATGTTCCAGCCCACTCGCGATGCTCGGTGCTTGCCAGCGCCGATCTCGGTTTCCTGTTGAGGCGCTGCGTTGAGGTAGCTGTTCGCGAAGGGAACCGAACCATCGTCCTGGCCTCGGAGACGGTGATCGAGTGGCGTGCACTCCAAGTCGCGACGGCGACGCCCTACCTGCCTGGCCTGGATCGCTTGAGAACACTTTTTCCCAGGCTGCAAGGCATGCCCAGCGGCTTTCTCGTCCCAGTCGCGAAACATTCAGCTGAGGAAGTACTCGCCTTGTGTCTGGAGGAGGGCATGCAGGTCCGCGGAAGTCGTGTTGTATATCAACCGATGGATCCTTGACGCCGCCTTATCGACCGCCGCTTCATCTACCGCTCTTCACCCTCCGACTCTTCACCTTCCGCCCCTTTACCTTCCGCCTTAACCTTAGGACTCGACCGCTCATCTTTGAGCGGCCAACGTGCGTTGTCTCCGGGAGTTACCGTGCAGTTGCTGCTCTCGCTCACCGACACCATCGATCGCCTGATCGAGATCCTGAGGCTCGACCGCGAGGGCATCGTCCGGGCAACGTTCCGGGTCCTCGGCATCTGGATCCTGGCCTGGCTTGCGCTGCGAGTCGTCAAACTTGCAGCGGAGCGGATCGAGAAAACAGTGGACGATGGGGACGATTCCATCACCACCCTCCGGGAAAAACGCGGACGTACGATCTCCCAGCTGCTGCGGAGCGTGGGCCGGATGGTGATCATCACGCTGGCCATCCTCCTCACCTTCAACGTGTTCATCAACATCGCCCCGATCCTGGCGGGCGCGGGAATCCTGGGCCTGGCGGTTTCCTTCGGAGCCCAGAGCCTGGTCAGGGACGTGATCGCGGGCTTCTTCTTCATGGTCGAGAACCCATTTTCCGTGGGGGACGTGATCGAGGCCGCGGGTAAAGGCGGTGTGGTGGAGAAGATGACGCTCCGGGTCGTGATCCTCCGCGATCTCGACGGGTCGCTGCACATCATTCCAAACGGTGAGATCAAGGTGGTCAGCAACAAGACCCGAGGCTGGTCCCGGGCCGTGGTGGACATCAGCGTGCCGCACACCGAGGATCTGGACCGGGCCCTGGCCATCGTCCGGGACGAGGCGGCGCAGTTTTCGACCGATACGGTATGGGGCGTGCAGCTGGACGGGCCGGTCGAAGTGCTCGGAGTGGAGTCTCTCACGGACAATGCGGTCGTCATCCGGACCCTGCTGAAGACTCAGCCGGGCTCGCAGTGGGCCGTGGCTCGCGAGTTCCGCCGCAGGCTCAAGAATCGATTCTCCCGCGAGACCATAGACTCACCTTACCAGGCCCGGAGAGTTCAGGTGACCGTTCGGGGTGGCCCGGAGGCCGCAGGGATTGCGGCCGCCGCCGATGCCGGAGCTGCGTCATGACGTTCCGGCTCTACAACACGCTGACCAGGCAGGTCGAGGCATTCGAGCCGCTCCAGGCGGGCAAGGTGTCGCTCTACACCTGCGGACCCACTGTCTACAACTACGCCCACATCGGAAACTTCCGGACCTTCCTGTTCGAAGACCTGCTCCGCCGCTGGCTGGAGGCGAGTGGCTACGAGGTGTACCACGTCATGAATCTGACCGACGTGGACGACAAGACGATCAACGGGGCCAGCGCGGCCGGGCTGCCCCTACGTCAATACGTTCAACGCTACATCGAGGCCTTCCATAAAGACCGCGGCTACCTGCGGATCAAGGATGCCTCGGTCTATCCTCGCGCCACCGATTTCATCCCGGCGATGATCCGGCTGGTGGAAGCCCTGCTGGCCAAGGGGGTGGCGTACAAGGGTGAAGACGGATCGGTCTACTTCGCCATCCGGAAGTTTCCGGCCTACGGCCGGCTGTCGCGGCTGGACACGCGGGAGCTCAAGGCGGGCGCGAGCGAGCGGGTAACCAGCGACGAGTACACCAAGGAGGACGTGCGGGACTTCGCCATCTGGAAAGCGGCTCGGCCGGAGGACGAAAAGGTCGGGGCCGCCTGGGACACTCCTTTCGGCCGGGGGCGGCCCGGATGGCACCTGGAGTGCTCGGCCATGGCCTTGGAGCTGATTGGAAAGCACTTCGGCACCGACGTGCTCGACATCCACGCCGGCGGGGTGGACCTCATTTTCCCCCACCATGAAGACGAGATCGCCCAGAGCTGCGCGGTCACCGGGAAGGACCTGTTTGCCCGCTATTGGGCCCACGGCGAATTCCTGAACATCCGGGGCGAGAAGATGTCCAAGCGGTTCGGGAACATCACCACGCCGCGTGACCTCAAGGAAGATGGGGTGGATGCGGGCGCCATCCGCCTCTTGATGTTTCAGACCCACTACCGGCAGCAGCTCGATCTGACGGACGACGGGCTGGCCGCGGCGCAGGAAGCTTCACGCCGGCTGGGCGAGTTTCATAACCGGCTTATGGCGGCGAGGTCAGAGGTTGACGCGCCTCGCATGAGTCAGGCGGCGGAGCGGCTGGATCGCGACGTGGCCGAGGGACTCAATGATGACCTCAACGCCCCCCGCGCGGTGGCCGCCATGTTCACGTTCATGAACGAGGCGAACGCCGCCCTCGACGCGGGTGAGCGTGCGGGCCCCGCCTCGCTTCGCGCCTGGTCGAAGGCGGAGGACATTCTCGGGGTCACCAGCCGGGTGACAATAATGAAGGTGACCGCGGGTGGAGAAGGCGCCTCGTCAGACCAGGACGAGCTCGCCGAGAGCCCGCCGGCTGATCCGGTCGCCGCGGAGGGCTGGGCGAGGGGATGGGCGATGAGGCGGGCCCGATCGAAATCCGCCCGGAACTATGCGGAAGCCGACCGGATTCGGGCGCTGCTGGGTCAGCACGGGTTTCAGGTCCGGGACTCGAGAGACGGCTCGATCGACGTCGTCCGGACGACAGTGCCGAAGGCCTGAAGAGATGAAGAGTGAGTGTAAGACCCGAAGATCAAGCCAAGATCACGGCGACAGGAACAGGGGATCGTGGCGGACGCCGCCAATGATGCTGCCGCCACTTGCCCCGGCGAGGAAGTGTTTGTCTTTTTCGACCAGCCACGCTGACGTAGCTCAATTGGCAGAGCAGCTGATTTGTAATCAGCAGGTTAGGGGTTCGATTCCCCTCGTCAGCTCGTATCCCCCCGATCCCTAGTTGAGCTGTATCCTGGCGGTGTCGCCCGTATCGGGGTGACGCCGCCTGCGTTCGAAATCCACCTGCGACTGTGAGGACCATGGGCGGAGTGCAGGGCGATCCGGATGCAATCGTCATTGGGTCGGGACCCAATGGTCTGGTGGCCGGGAGCGTGCTCGCGCGGGCGGGTCTCAACGTGCTCGTACTGGAGTCCAACGAGACGCGGGCGGGGGGCGCCGTGGGATCTGATGCGGCGACCCGCCCCGGGTTCCTGCACGATGTGGGCGCCGCGTTCTTCCCCTGGGCCAAACTCAGCCGGGCCTTCCAGAGCCTGCCGCTCGAGGAGCACGGCCTGCGCTGGCGGCGGGCCCCCTTCGACAGCTGCCACCCAGCGCCCGACGGCAGTTACGCCAGTATTGCGGGAGACCACCATGTCACCGCGGCGCACTTCGGCAATGCAGGGGACGGGGAGCGTTGGGGGAGGATTGCCCGCTGGTACAGTTCGATCGAGCCTCAAGTCGTCGGTATGCTCCTGGACGCCTTCCCCGCACTCGGCCCGACCGCTCGGGTGGGTCCGGTCAATCTGTCCCGTCTTACCCGGGTATTCCTGTCGCGGGGGCGCGATCTCTCAGAGCGCTGGTTCACCAGCCCCGCCGCCAGGCGCGTGCTGCCCGGACTGGCGCTCCACGCGGACGTGGGCCCGGACGACCGGTTCGGAGCCGCGCTGGGCTTCATGCTCGGCATGGCGGCGGCAACCAGCGGCTACGTGGTCCCCGAAGGGGGTGCCCGGTCGATCGGTGCCGCGCTGCTCGGTTGCCTCGGTGGCTACGGTGGAAAGCTGCGGCTGGGGAGTCGGGTTGCGCGGGTGGTTGTGAGTGGCGGCCGGGCACGAGCGGTTCGGCTCACCAATGGTGAAGAGATCGGGGCGAGGGTAGTTCTCGCTGACACCGACGTGGCTGCCCTTCTGCTCGATCTGGTTGAGCGCGAGCATGTGCCCAGCCGGGTCGTCCGGTTCATGGAGCACTATCCGCGCGGCTGGGGAACCTTCAAGGTCGACTGGGCGCTCGATGGTCCGGTGCCCTGGTCGGTCGCAACGGCCAGGGAGAGCGCCGTGGTCCACGCCGGTGACAGCCTCGACGATCTCGCGCGGTTTACCGCCCAGGTTCGCCGTGGTGAGTTGCCGGACCATCCCTATCTCGTCATCGGGCAGCAGAGTCTGCTCGACCCCACGCGGGCCCCGCCAGGCTGCCACACCCTATGGGCCTACTCGCGGGTGCCGCCGGTAGTCGGTGGAGGCTGGGCTACCCAGGCGGAAAGGTTCGGCGATCGCATCGATGCACGCATCGAAGCTCTCGCTCCTGGCTTCCGTGCCCGGATCCTGGCCCGGCGGGTGGTCTCACCTGACCAGCTACACACGATGGATGCCAACCTGGTTGGTGGAGACCTCGGCGGCGGCTCGAACGCGTGGAACCGGCAACTCCTCTTTCGGCCGGTCTTCCCGTATTTTCGCTACCGCATGCCCGTCAAGGGTCTCTATCTGTGCTCCAGCTATGCCCATCCCGGTGCTGGAGTGCACGGGATGTGTGGCTATAACGCCGCGGAACGGGTACTCAAAGATCTCAGTTAAGCCGTCTTTCCGAAGTCAGGCTTGGCGTAAGACTTGCTAAATGCGTCGGCCCCAGGCGAATACGTACGACCCCTGCTGGTACTCAGACCGGGAAGCTCCGTATGCGGCAATCCAAAGTCTGGATTTCAATCGGCATCGTCGTTGTCATTGGGCTCCACGCGGTGCCCATTCTGAGCGCAGGATTGCGCAAGCGGGTTTGGCCCTTTCTGGATTGGGGCATGTACAAGGATTCGCGGGCTCCAGGCCCCATCCAGGTCAAGAAAAAGCGCATCTTTGCGGTGACTCAGACCGGTCAGAAGGAACGAGTGACTCCGACCCTCCTCGGGTCGACCGGATATGGCCTGCACATGCTCTACGAAGTGCCGTTGTTGCGGAACGACTCCGCCGCAGCGCAAGACCTGTTCAGGCGGCTCAACGTCCAGAGGCCGGATCCGTTCGTTGAGCTTCGTGTGGAGAGCGAGACGTACACGGTGAGTGATACAGGGGTCGTCAAGCAGGACAATCCGGTCATTACCTACCGGGCAGCCCCTTCACCCCCGAGATGAGGTTACCCGTGCAGCGATGGATCGATCGTTGGAATGCGTACTGGTTCCCCGAAACCAGCACGCTCTACCTGTCCATCACCCGGATTGTCATGGTGGCCACCCAGCTATTCTGGCTTTCCAGGCCGCTCCGGGATCACCTCATCCTGGTCGAGAAGAACACGGAGTTCATCAACCCCCAGCTCCTTATCAGTGCCATTACCACCATCTTCCCGCGCGACCTGTTGTTCTCAACCTCGGGTTTCTCGGTCTTCTATTGGGTGGTTTGGGTAGCTGGGCTATTGGCCCTGGTGGGGTTGTTCACCCGCGTATCCCTCTTCGTTTTCGCGCTGGGCACCTGGATCCTCATCGCCCATATCTATTCTTATGGCGACAGGCATCATACAGAGGCTGTATTCGTCATCGTCCTGATGGCCCTGGCCTTCGCGCCTTCCGGCAAGCGCCTTTCTCTCGATGCGCTGCTGCGGCGCCGGGCTCGCAAGACGGCGGATGAGTCGGATAGAGTCGATACTGCTATGTGGCCGCTCAAACTGGCCCACGTGCTGTTAGCCATGACCTACTTCTCCACCGGCATGACCAAAATCATCTTCGGCGGACCCCAGTGGCTTAATGGCTATACGCTGCAGGGCTACACGTTCGCGGATGCCGTCAATCGAAACATTCCGCTCGGTATCTGGCTGGGACAACAGCACAAACTGGCCATCGTGCTGTCGGTATTCACGATTCTGCTGGAGACTTTCTTCTTCGTGTCCCTGTTCCTTCCCCGGGTGGCGCCGTTGATCTTCATCTCGGCTTTCTTTTTTCAGGTTGGTCTGCTCCTGACGGGAGGGCATGATTTCTATCAGCACATGGTGCTGTTGGTCCTCCTGTTGTTCTTCATTACCCCCGATTGGTGGCGGACCTTGTGGGCCAAATACCTCGGTCGCTCCTCCCCTCCAATATCCGCGCGGCCGGCAATCCCCCGGTGACTCCCCGGGACTGAGGCAGGCGGATCGGTTCCCCTTGCACAAGTCCTTCTGTACCACTATTCTACCAGTCTGTCTTTTTTCTGGTGCACCGAGCAAACGCTTGCTAAGTTAGTTCTGGCCAGCAAGTTAGGAGGTAGTCATTCCCTTCGTTCGCTCGGCAGTGCCTATATGCAAGCTGTAAGACACGGACCCCGCTTCTGTCGGCGGGGTTCTGTCTCAGATGTGGGTGAGTCGACGGCGCGGTGGGGTGACCGAGTGGCTAATGGTAGCAGACTGTAAATCTGCCGGGCTACGCCCTACGTAGGTTCGAATCCTACCCCCACCACTGGCGGACGGGCGGACAGACGGACGGGTGGACGGAGTTGAGCCGGCAGAAGTGAGACGAGTGGCGCCAGGAGCGCGGCCTGACGGTTGTTTGACAAACCGTCTGACTGTCCGCCCGACCGCCTGACCGTCCGCCCCGCGGGTGTAGCTCAGTTGGTAGAGCATCAGCCTTCCAAGCTGAGGGTCGCGGGTTCGAGTCCCGTCGCCCGCTTCGTCGCTCGCGTAGCTCAGTTGGTAGAGCGCATCCTTGGTAAGGATGAGGTCCGCGGTTCAATCCCGCGCGCGAGCTTGCTGTATAAGGACGGAGAAGGCGGACAGGACGGAGAGGGCGGGAAGGTACCGCCGTACCGCCTTACCGCCCCGTAACAGGGAACTCAACCGGACACCGGAGCCATGGCGAAAGCGAAGTTTGAGCGGACGAAGCCGCATGTGAACGTGGGGACGATTGGGCACGTGGACCACGGGAAGACGACGTTGACGGCGGCGATCACGGCGATCCAGGCGAAGAAGGGGCTGGCGACGTTCACGGCGTACGACCAGATCGACAAG
>DATMDQ010000161.1:0-4351 GCA_035557715.1 Gemmatimonadales bacterium | reverse complement strand
AGAAGAGAACGAAGCTCGTGCATAAGCGGGCTGAAATGTCGCCGGGTAGGAAAACCCGAGCAAGTCACTCCCAAGGAGGCTTAGATGTCGAGAACGATGATCGCAGCGCTTACGTTGGTGGCCGTCGCAGCCTGTGGCGGCGGCGACAGAGGGGATACGGCCACGGCGGACAGCCTGAGTCGTGATCTGCAGCTGGCCCCCGTCGATACCAGCGCCGAGTTGAATGACCGTCCCACTGCGAGCGCGCCTGCTGCTGAGCCCCGTTACAAGCGGCCATCCACTCCGGCAGCGGCTCCGTCTCAGCCCAGGACGAGCACCCCGGCTCCTGCGCCGGCGCCACGGGCCCTCGCCGCGGGCACGACCATCACGGCGTCCACCAACGCCGAGATTCGCTCGCATAAGAACAAGGTGGGCGATACCGTCACCGCGACCGTCGCATCCGATGTCAAAGACAACTCGGGTCGCGTCGTCATTCCCGCTGGCTCCGAGGTCGTGCTGAAGGTGACCGCGATCAAGGAATCGGAGAACAAGAGCGACAAGACCGGGACGCTCACCCTGGACGCCACGGGGGTAAGCATCAACGGTCAGTCCTACCCCCTCTCGGCTACCATCGAGGGCGTCACGACGGAGCTCCAGGGCCGAGGCACCAACGCGGGTGACGTTGCCAAGCCGGCGGCCGGTGCCGCGGTCGGCGCCGTAGTCGGTCGAGTGATCGGTGGAAGCACCACTGGCGCCATCATCGGTGGTGTGCTGGGTGGTGCGGTCGGAGCTCAGCGGGCGGTGGAGACGAAGGACCGGGACGTAGTTCTGCCGCAGGGCACGACGGTCACACTGTCCTTAGACGAGCGGTTCTCGCCGACGAGCTGAAGAAAAGCGTAAGCGGGATAGGAAAGTGAGAGGTAAGAAGTAAGAGGTGAGAGGTGAGAGGTGAGAGGTAAGAAGTGAGGGGCCCGATGCGCCGGCCCTCTTACTTCTCACTTCTCACCTCTTACTTTTTCAGTATCCGGCCCCACCCCCTCCGCTCCGCGGATCGCTGACGCCTTGCCATCCATTCGGCGTGCGAATGATCGCCTCGACGTCTCCCCACCTGCCCTGCATCGAAATTCCGTGACCCCGGGCTCTCAGACTGTCCAGAACCTCCGGTAGAAATCCGTCGCCCTCCACACGAAGGCTGTCGGGCAGGGCTTGGTGATGATTTCGAGGCGCCGACACCGCCTGGGCCAGCCGCATTCTGTGGTCGATCACGTTTGAAATAACGTGATAAGTCATGGTGATTATTCTGGGTCCCCCCGGCGTGCCGGTGACCAGGTACAGCTGCTTGTCGGGGTCGAGCACGATGCTCGGCGTCATGGCTGACAGCATCCGCTTGCCCGGAGCGATGGCATTGGCCTCTCCCTGGACCAGCCCGTACATGTTGGGTTGGCCGGGTGAGGTGGCGAAGTCGTCCATCTCATCGTTCAGCAGGAATCCCGCGCCTGTCACGGTGACCGCACTGCCATAGCTGTTGTTGAGCGTCGTTGTGCAGCTGACCGCATTCCCATCCGCGTCTACCACGGAGTAGTGCGTGGTAGATGCGCCAGCCTCGCCGCCGGGCTCGAACTTGGGCGTGACCGAAGCCTGGTCGCCGATCTGCTTGCGCAGCTCCGCCGCATATTCCTTCGAGAGCAGACGCTCGACCGGGTTCTGCACGAAACCTGGATCGCCGAGAAAGCGGTTCCGGTCGGTGAACGCACGCCGCATCGCTTCGGCCTCGCGGTGCATCAGGGCTGTGGACCCGAACGGTGGCAGCGGATCGTAGCCTTCCATGATGTTCAGGATCTCCCCCATAGTCACCCCACCCGAGGAGGCAGGGGGCATGGAGTAGATGGTGTGGCCTCGATACGAGATCTCGATCGGATTACGCCAGATGGCCCGGTAACCGGCGAGGTCCTCGTAGCTGATGAGCCCGCCGCCGCGCTTCATCTCGGCAACGATGAGGTCGGCGACCCAGCCGCGATAAAAACCGGCTGCCCCACTGTCACGCACCGCTTCCAGAGTGGCGCCGAGCTCGGGCTGCCTGAAGGTCGAGCCGATTGCGGGCGGCTTGTCGTTTGGCAGGAAGGTGGCGCGAGAGGCAGGAAAGAGCACCAGGCGCGCGCTATCACCGCCGATCGAGCCGCTGCGATGCTCATCGATGACGAACCCCTCGGTCGCCAGCCGAATGGCGGGCTTGATCACGGCGGATAAGGGAAGCCGGCCATATCTCCGGTGTGCCTCGGTCAAACCGGCCACGGCGCCGGGCACACCCGCCGACAGGTGTCCGGTGACACTCGCCTCCGGGCCGGCGGAGAGGTACATGTCGCGGGAGGCACGAGATGGCGCGGTCTCCCGGTAGTCGAGCGTCTGCACCTCGCCGTTCCTCAGACGGATGACCATGAATCCACCGCCGCCGAGGTTGCCTGCCTCGGGGTGGACCACCGCCATTGCAAAGCCGACGGCAACGGCGGCGTCCACCGCGTTGCCACCCTGCTGCAGGATGTCCCGGCCGACGTTGCTCGCAATCGGGCTCCCTGCCACCACCATGGCTTTGGGCGCCTCGACCACTCGCGCCTTCCCGGCGAAGGGCCAGGAGGGGGCAATACCGGCGGCCGGGGCGGTGCCCGGGGCTTCAGAGCGCCGGGCGCAGCCAGGCGCCAGGAGGATCAGGGCCAGCAGCACACCGGTGGCAGATCTGCGCACAAGAGCTCCGTGAAAAAATTGGAAGGTGGTACGGAGTTGCCTCGAACCTCGGACTTCTCCTAATTTAGCCTGAGGCTGACGCTTGGATACTCCTATCCTCTGCTTGCGTGGCTGACGACTTCCACGACACGCGCCTGACCGAACGGCGCAACCCCCGAAGCTCTACCATCGATACTGCTTCCGCCCTGGAGATCGTCGATCTCATAGGCGCCGAAGACGCCGGTGTGCCCGCAGCGGTCGCCAAGGCCCGGGTGGAGATCGCGCGCGCCATCGATCTGGTCGAGACGGCCTTCCGTGCCGGAGGCCGGCTCATCTACGTCGGGGCAGGGACGAGCGGCCGCCTCGGCGTGCTCGATGCGACCGAATGTCCTCCCACGTTCGGGACGCCTCCGGAGATGGTCGTCGGCGTGATCGCCGGCGGTGCACCGGCGCTGGTGCGCTCGGTCGAAGGCGCTGAAGACGACGTCGGCGCCGCGGTGCGGGAGTTGAACTCCCTCGACGTTGAACGCAAGGATGTGGTGATCGGCATTGCCGCCAGCGGAACGACGCCCTACGTGGGCGCCGCTCTGGACCGGGCCCAGGCGCTTGGTGCCCGGACCGCGTTCCTGTCGTGCTCCGAGCCGCCGGAGCGGCTGCGGGCCAGCTGCGATGTCTGTATCACCGTCCTGGTCGGACCCGAGATCGTCACCGGATCCACGCGCATGAAGGCGGGAACCGCCACCAAGCTGGCCCTCAATACCATCACCACGGGCGCCATGATCCGCCTGGGAAAGACATACGGAAACCTGATGGTCGATCTTCGAGCGTGGAACGACAAGCTGGTCGATCGCAGCCAGCGGATCGTAATGGAGGCCGCGGGCCTGGACCGGCATGCCGCGCAGCAGGTCATCGAAGCGGCGGATGGCAGCGTGAAGACGGCTATCGTAATGGCCCGGCGTGGGGTGCAGAAGGGCGAAGCGGAGCGGCTGCTCGCCGAGCACGCTGGGCGGCTCCGGGCAATCGTCGGCGATCCTCCACCGGTGCGGGCACGATGACCGAGCGGCCGACCCTCGCCATCGGGCTGATGTCGGGAACCTCTCTCGACGGTGTGGATGCCGCCCTGGTCCGGCTCGACGGACCCACCCACGCCACGCTGATCGATTTCGTGACCCGTCCCTATTCTGACGAAGAACGGACCGAGATCCGCCAGGCGTTCAACGGCTCGACCGCTCCTGCCCTCGCGCGACTGCATGTCCGGGTAGCGGAGTGGGCCGCGGAAGCGGTCCAGGCGGTGCTGGTGCAGGGCAAAGTACCCGCTTCGGATCTCTCCCTGATCGCCTTTCCGGGGCAGACCATCTGGCACGAGCCACCGCTGGTATCCTGGCAGCTCGGCGAGCCGGCGGTGCTGGCGGAACGGTTCGGCGTGAGCGTCGTGAGCGGCTTTCGAGCCCGTGATGTGGCCGCAGGCGGGCAGGGGGCCCCGCTGGTGCCGATGGCCGACGTTCTCCTGTTTGCCTCCGCGGATGCGCCTCGGGTGCTTCTCAACCTCGGCGGGATGGCCAACCTTACCTACGTCGTGCGGCGCGCCCAGGAGGACGGCGTCCTCGCGTTCGATACCGGCCCGGGTGTCGCCGTCGTGGACGCGGTTGCACGC
>DATMDQ010000160.1:0-3793 GCA_035557715.1 Gemmatimonadales bacterium | reverse complement strand
CGGAACCACGACAGCACCGGCACCGGCACCCGCCGAGCTGAACTCGAACGCTACAGTGGCTCCCGCGACTGGGCGGCCCCGACTGTCGGTTACCTGGACCACCAGCGGGTCGTTGAGCGGCTCACCCACCCGGCCCCGCTGGTCGTCCCCCCTGAGCACCGTAATTGCGGCCGGGTCACCCTCATCCGGAAGCACGACCCCGTCTCCCCCACCGCACGCGGCAAGCAGGAGTAGAGCCATGGATGGGTAGAAGATCTGACGGGCGGACACACGCTCTCGGCTGGAGAGTAAAACCAGATTCCGGCGGGAGCTGGAGCTGAGGCAGAGGGGACTGCGCACCGTTTCGTCTCTCGAGGACACCGGAGTGGCGTCAGATCAGTTGATACTATCAAAACGGCCCCGGGGGCGCGGGCCCCGGCCGGTTACTCAGAATCTATTGCGTGAGGACGCCGGCGAAGTGACGGCTGACACCAACCCCAGGCGTCGTGGACCGACCGTTGATGTTGCAGGAGAAAACCAGTTGGAGCAAGAGGAGACTATATGGGCCCTCTGGGATTCGAACCCAGGACCTACGGATTATGAGTCCGCTGCTCTAACCGTCTGAGCTAAGGGCCCGCGGGGGGATGGTGCTCCGCGGGAAGGAGTTTAGGGCCGAGGTGGTCTAGGGTCTAGGGTCGGCCCTGGACTTCTAGACTCTGGACCCCCTGCTCGCCATCCGCGGCAGGAGCCGGGCGACGGCGGCGGTCAGGTCGGTGATACTGAACGGCTTCTGAAGGAAACGCTGGGCCATCTCCCCCTGAGGCTTCTCGTAGGCAGAGATGTAGAGCACCGGCGGCGGTGAGGGCAGCTTCCCCACTTCCAGTGCAAACTCATGGCCGCCCATGCCGGGCATCACCAGGTCGGTAATGACCAGGGCGACTTTACGGTCCATCGATCGGAGGATCTCCAGCGCCGTCTCGCCATCCGACGCGAGCACGACCTGGTACCCCTCCTGGCTTAGGGCCCGCTCAATGAAGTTCCGGGCAATCGCCTCGTCGTCTACTACCAGAACCATCGGTGTCATCCGCCATCTCCCCGTTGTCGGCCTGCTATGCCCTCAGCTCGCTCTGATCCGCTCGTACAGCTCGATGTGTTTCTCCGCCATGGCCGTCTGGGTAAAGCGCTCGGCCACCCGTTTCCGTCCCGCCTCGCCCATGGTCCGGCGGCGTCCACTGTCCCGGCTCAATGTCTCCAGCGCACGAGCCAGGGCCGATACGTCTCGAAGCGGTACCTCGAGCCCGGTCACTCCGGGCACATTGACCTCGCGTACCGCGCTGGGCAGTGCCGTGGTGATCACCGGCCTTCCAGCGGCCATGGCCTCCAGCACGACCAGGCCGAACATCTCTTCCACCGTGACCGAAGGCAGGACCAGGAAATCAGCGTCCGCCATGCGACGGGGCAAATCGGCATCTGGATATTCGCCATACCAGCGTACCCTGTCTGTGACGGCCAACGCACGAGCCAGCGTCTGGAGGCGGGGACCCTCGGGACCCGACCCCACGATGTCGAGCCGGAGGTCAGGTACCTGCTCCAGGGCCCGAAGCAGGATGTCGAGGCCCTTGTACGCCACCAGGCGTCCGATAAAGATGGCCCGGACCGGAGCTCCAGGCGGCGGTGGGGGCACACTCAGCCAGCGAGTCTGATCGATGCCGAAGGGGATGACCTCCACCTTTCCTTCGTACCCCAGGAGCTCGGTCGAGAGCGCCAGGTGTGCCCGGCTCGGCACCACCACGGCGCGGGCGCGCCGGATGACCTGTCTGGTCAGGGGACGGTACAAGGTCCGGTTGGAGTCGGCGTGTTGGGTGACAACCACCGGAGTGTTGCCGGCGCGGAGAAGGCAGGCCAGATCGGCGAGCGGGTGCGGATGATGGACGTGGATGATGTCGGCCCGCTTCCAGGCCGCGGCAATATACCCCGGGGCGATCTCCTGCGTGCCGAGCGCCGCGAAAGAAAAGGCGCGGGTGACCAGGGACCGATGGCGGCCGGTTTCCGCCGACCTTCCCAGGCTCTCGACCGCCACCACCTCGACCTGGTGCCCCAGATTGGCGGCGCCTTCGACCAGGGTCTGAACCACGCGTTCCATTCCCCCGGACCGGGGCCAATAGTACTTGGCGAGGTGCAGAATGCGCATGATCCTGGGTAACCTCGGGTGTTTGGAGCGGCCCCTCGGTCTATATTCAGCGGTGGTTCCGGCAACTTCACCAGAGATCCCAATCGCTGTCAACCTGAGAAACCCGCTTGCGACCAACCATCGCCTTCGTTCGGGTTCGCCGTCTTGCCAATAGTTCCATCGGTGCGGGGCGATAGCGTGCGCGCGGTAGTCGTCTCCCATCTCTACGCCGATCCGGCCAATCGGGCCAAGCTCCATGCACTCGCCGGTCTCGGCGTCACGGTGGCCGCCGCGGTGCCGGATCATTGGATGACGCGCGAGGGCGTGACGCAGAAAACCGCGGCCGGCGATGACGGCGGGGTGCAGGTTCTGCCGAGCCCGGTGCGTGGTCCTGCAACCGACCCGGCCCGGCTGCAGTGGAACGCGACCGCATTACGGAAGCTGATCACCGACTTCCAGCCGAACCTGATCCACATCGAGGAGGAGCCCTGGAGCCAACCGGCGGCGCTGGGCCTTCGGACCGCCCGGCGGCTGGGGATTCCAAGCGTGCTCTCCACTGCGGAGAGCCTGCCTCGGGGATACACCCTGGGGCAGCGGTTTCGGAGGGAGCGCAGCCTGCGCCTGGCCACCGGCCTGATCGGCAGCAACAACCTGGCACTGGCCCTCGCGATCAAGCGTCGGCCCACCGTACCTCACCTGTCCCTTCCCCACCTCGGCGTGACCCCTCCCGCCCTGCCACCTCGCGTGCCGCACCCCGGACTCGCGATCGGGTTCGTGGGCCGGCTGGTTCCGGAGCGCGGCCTCGATCTGCTGTTTCGAGCCTGCGTTGGGATGGCCGGCAAGTGGACGCTTACGGTCGTCGGCACCGGGCCGTCGCAGGAGGAACTGGAGGGGCTGGCCCAGCGGCTCGGGATCGCGGCGCGGATTTCGTGGGCCGGAGCGTTGCCGCGAGCGTCCGTGGACGAGATCTGGCCCCAGCTCGACTGCCTGGTCCTCCCCTCCCGCACCACCCAACGCTGGGTGATGACAGTGGGTCGAGCAGCTCTCCACGCGATGGCACATGGCGTCGCTGTGGTCGGGACCGATTCGGGAGCCCTGCGTGAGCTGGTGGGAAATGGGGGGCGCATCGTTCCGGAGGAAGACGTGCCCTCGCTGACCGATGCACTGCAAGAGCTCTATGGCGACAGGACGCTCTGTGAGCGTCTGGGTGCCGCGGGCCGGCGGCGGGTCCTGGAGGAGTTCTCGGACGCCGCCCTAGCCGGGAAGATGCTCGCGTTCTGGCGCACGTTGACACCCGCAACCGCTTGACTTCCGATAACTTACGAGCGATCTTCGCCGTCCCATGCATCGATTGAATCGGTTCATCCACCGCGCCGGAATAGCTGCCGCTATCCTCGGGGTTGGCGCGGGCCTGTCCGCCCCCGCGGTCACCGCCCAGGTGCCCCAGGTTCCGCCTGGCCAGCAGCTTCCTACGACGGATCAGGCGCGTGCTGCGCTACAGAACCCCGAGATGGTCAGGCAGCTGCGTCAGAAACTTCAGGCGTCGGGACTCACTCCTGATCAGGTGAGGTCGCGGCTCCGCGCTGCGGGTTACCCCGAAGCTCTGCTGGACGATTACCTGATGGGGGCCGATACCACGAGGGC
>DATMDQ010000159.1:0-6485 GCA_035557715.1 Gemmatimonadales bacterium | reverse complement strand
CGCGGCGCGGACCTGATCGTGCTCGCCGTGCCGCCGCGCGCGACGCTCGATCTGATTGTTCAGCTCGCCTCTGCCCTCGAGCCTGAAGCCATCCTGACCGATGTGTGGAGTGTCAAGGTTCCGGTGGTCCGGCAGGCGGTGACGGCCGGACTGGGAGACCGGTTTGCCGGAGGGCATCCGCTGGCAGGCACCCATGAGTCAGGGTTCCTGTCCGCACGACCCGACCGGCTACGCGGGTGCGTGGTCTACATCTGCGAGAGCGGCACAGCCGGCGGCCATCGCGCATCCGGGAGCGTCGCCAGCTTCTGGCAACACACCATGGAGGCTTCCCCGGTTCTGATCAGTGCGGAGAACCACGATCGCCAGCTCGCGTGGACCAGCCATCTGCCTCAGGCCGTGGCCTATGCGCTGGCCCGGAGCCTGGGCGACTACGGCCTTGCGGGTGTGTCATACGGCAGCGGAGCCAGAGATACCACCCGGCTGGCGGCCAGCAACCCCGACATGTGGGTGGATATTCTCCTCTACAATCAGCCGGCCGTCAGCGAGGCGCTGACGCGGACCGAGTCTCACCTCGCGGAGCTCCGGCGTCTGCTTGCCACCGGAGACAAGGCCGGACTCCGGTCCTACCTCGCTGCCGCGCAGGTTTTTCGCAAGGGAATCGAGCGATGAAAGTCGGCGGCAGCGTTCGCGTGCCCGGGGACAAGAGCATTACCCACCGGGTGCTCCTCCTTGCCGCGCTCACCCGGGGAACGAGTCACATTGGCGGAGCGCTCACCTCCCTCGATGCCCGCTCGACCGCGCGAGTGCTGCGACAGCTCGGGGCCGAGCTGTCGCCCCTCAGGCCTGGGGTGCCGGTGACGGTGCGGGGTAAGGGAAAGTTCGGCCGCCCCGACGGACCGCTCTTCTGCGGAAACTCGGGCACGACGACGCGTCTTCTCCTGGGCCTCCTGTCCGCGCACCGGTTTGCGGCCACGCTGACCGGTGATCGTTCGCTGCGGCGCAGGCCGATGCGCCGGGTCACGGTTCCGCTGGCCTCGATGGGGGCTCGCTTCATCGAGCAGAACGGTGACGGTTTACCTCTCGCTGTGAGAGGAGGGCGGCTGCGGCCGCTCAGGTATGAGATGCCCGTGTCCAGCGCCCAGATCAAGAGCGCGATTCTGCTCGCCGGCATGGCGGGAGAGGTGGACGTCGCCGTTCGAGAGCCTCACGGCCGCTCTCGTGACCACACCGAGCGGTTGTTGCGCGCGTTCGGATACGGAGTGGCGGAGGAAGATGGCTGGATCCAATTCAAGCCCGGGGGACATCTGGAGCCATTCGATGTCCAGGTACCGGGCGATCCGTCGTCGGCCGCGTTTCTCGTGGGCGCCGCTACCATGGCGGAAGCGGGTGAGCTCCTGATCTCGGCGGTGGGAGTCAATCCCACCCGGACCGGGTTTCTGGACGTCCTGGGCAGGATGGGGGCCGCTGTTCGGATCGAGAACCGCGGCGATCGCTTCGGAGAGCCGGTGGGCGACCTCGTGGTCCGGGCGGCATCGCTCCGTGGCACCGAGGTAACCGCGGGAGAGATCCCTGGCCTCATCGATGAGATCCCGCTCCTCGCGGTGCTTGCCTCTCGATCCTCCGGCACCACCACCTTCCGCCAGGTCGGCGAGCTCCGGGTCAAGGAGAGTGACCGGCTGGGACTGATCGCCGAGAATCTGCGCGCGGTGGGTGCCAAGGCTGAGGTGGTGGGCGACGATCTGGTGGTGGAGGGAACCGACGGGATCCCTCGCGGGAAGGTGCGCACCGCCGCCGATCATCGGCTCGCCATGGCGTTTGCGGTGCTCGGTCTGGTGCCGGGCGCGCGAATCACCATCGATGACATGGCGTGTGCCGCGGTCAGCTTTCCTGGATTTCGAGACACGTTGAGGGCGATCAGCCCCCGGCGGCGCGGGCGCGGCGCTCGATCATAAGCATAAGAGTGATGCCGACGGCGGCCCCGGCGGCCCCGGCCACAAAATCCCACCAATCGCCCTCCCGATAGGGCAGCACCGACTGCGCCAGCTCAATAGCCGCCGCGAACGCGAATGAGATCAGGAGTGTCCACCGTGCCTTCGGGGCGCGATCCGCATGGAGAAACAGCGCGAACCCCAGAAAAATTCCGAAATGGACCAGCTTGTCGACGTGGGCTGCAAGGGGAGCCGCAGGCACCGGGGCGAGAAACGCTAATACCATGAGAGCCACGTAGCCCACGAAGATCCGGTGCCGCACGTCGCTTTCCTCTTCCTCGTTGAGGTGGAATCGTCGCCGCGAGATTGGCATAAGGTAATGACCCACAGGCGCGGGACGGCTGCTTCTCACCCGCCTCGTGCCCGATTACTCTCAAGCGGCTGCAATCCCGCCGCCTCGGCCAGGGAAGCGCTCCATGGGAGAACAGGACCTGCCGGTCGACTCTCAGTTTTCCGGCGGCGTCATTGCGATTGACGGGCCTTCGGCCTCGGGCAAATCGAGCACCGCGCAGGCGGTAGCGGATGCCCTGGGGTTCGCCCACCTCGACTCCGGCTCCTTGTACCGCGGGATGACGCTGGTTGGGCTGCGCGAGATGGCCCGGCAAGGGATGCGGGGGGGCGACCCGGCCCGGGATCTGCCGCCGGAGCTCCTGCTCCGAGCCGCGGAAGACCGTGGCTTGATGCTCCAACCGGACGGGGCAGGCTTTGCCGCCTATCTGGAGGGAGAGCCGGTGGACGACGCGCTCCGATCCGCCGAGGTCACGTCGCGGGTCTCGGCCATCTCCGCCATTCCGGTGGTGCGTGAGTGGATCAATGCGCGCTTGCGGGCAATGGTACGCGCCGGCCAGAATGTGGTGGTGGACGGGCGCGACATCGGGACCGTGGTTTTCCCCGATGCCGATCTGAAGATCTTCCTGACCGCCTCACCGGAGGCGCGAGCCGGCCGCCGCCTCAGCCAGCGGGGGGACGTGGTGCAGCCGGAAGGCCTCGACGCCGAAGCCGCGGCGCTGGCCGCACGGGACCACGCCGACTCTACCCGTTCGGTGGCACCCCTCCGGCCGGCGGACGATGCCGTCCACCTCGACACCACCACCATGGACTTCCCGGAGCAGGTTCGATTCATCGTGGAGCGCGCCCGCCCGATCTTCCGGCGGCGCTGACGCTCTCCGGGCCCACCGCTGCTACCGCCGAGCCGCCAGGCGTTTGAGACCCTCAGTCGAAGCAACCTGAACGGCGTTGTACAGGTCCCAGGCCTGGATGGCGATGCGGTCGTTATCCGATGGGTGCGTCGGCTTTGCCTTCTCGGGGAGTCCCGCGCAGATGGTGGCGGCCATCAGGGAAACAACGTCAGCCTGGTTCATGCAACCTCCTTCGATCAGCGGCAGGTGAGAACTCGATCCCATCGATGGAGGATAGGGAGCCGGTGGGTAACTGCCAACCGCATGGTAGACGTTGCCTTGTAGGCCCTCCGCCGCTATCCTACTAGGCTCCCGTGGCTGGCGCTTCCGCCGGCAGCGTGGCTTACCCTAACCCTGCGGCCTTTCTTCGAATGCTCGATCAACTCAACCCCTCCACCGACCAGTTCATCACCCAGACCGGCCTGCGCGTCCGCCAGGATCTCTACGACGAAGACTACTCCGACGCCGACTACGAGCAGATGCTCTCGATGTACGAGGGCACCATGTCGCAGATCGTCGAGGGCGAAATCGTCAAGTCCAAGGTTCTCCGGGTCACCGACAACGCCGTGATCCTGGACGTCGGCTTCAAGTCTGAAGGGTCAGTGCCGCTGGACGAGTTCAAAGACCCGCATCTGCTCAAAGAGGGCGATGAGGTCGAGGTCTTCCTCGAGCACCTGGAGGACCAGGAAGGCGCTGTCGTCCTGTCGAAGAAGAAGGCCGACTTCATGCGGGTCTGGGAGAAGATCCGCGTGGCCCACGAGAGCGATCAGCCGGTCGAGGGCACCCTGGTCAAGAAGATCAAGGGCGGCGTGGTGGTCAACTTGATGGGCGTCGATGCGTTCCTGCCCGGCAGCCAGATAGCGCTCCGGCGGGTACCCAACATCGATGAGCTGCTGGGCCAGACCTACGAGTTCAAGATCATCAAGCTCAACAAGCGGCGCCGGAACATCGTGGTCAGCCGTCGGGTGATCCTGGAGAACGAGCGGGCTCACAAGCGCGAGCACCTGATGAAGGAGCTGGCCGTGGGCCAGGTCCGGAAGGGCGTGGTCAAGAACATCACCGACTTCGGCGCCTTCATCGACCTGGGCGGGGTAGACGGTCTGCTACACATCACCGACATGTCCTACGGCCGGGTCTCCCACCCGACCGAGATGGTGACTATCGGCAAGGAAGTCGAAGTCAAGATTCTCGACATCGACTGGCAGCGGGAGCGCATCAGCCTGGGCATGAAACAGCTACAGTCCTACCCCTGGCAGAACGTGGCGGCCAAGTACCCGGTCGGCACCCGGGTGCAGGGCAAGGTGGTCTCGATCACCAACTACGGTGCATTTGTCGAGATCGAGCCCGGCATCGAAGGCCTGGTCCACATCTCGGAGATGAGCTGGACCCGCAATGTCCGCCACCCCTCGAAGATCGTGAGCATCGGCGAGACCATCGAGGCCGTGGTGCTCAAGGTCGACGAGGCCGAGGAGAAGATCTCGCTCGGCATGAAGCAGACGGAGCAGGATCCCTGGATGGTGCTGCCGCTCAAGTATCCCATCGGCACCCGCATCAACGGCAAGGTGCGCAACCTCACCAGCTTCGGGGCATTCGTGGAGATCGAGCCCGGCATCGATGGCCTGATCCACATCTCCGACATGTCCTGGACCAAGCGGGTGCAGCACCCGTCCGAGGTGGTGAAGAAGGGCGATGCGGTGGATGTGGTGATCCTCAACATCGACGCCGAGAACAAGCGGATCTCGCTCGGGCTCAAGCAGGCCGAGGAAGACCCCTGGCTCAAGATCGGCGAGACCTATCCCATCGGGATGGAGCTTCGGGGCCGCGCCGTGCGCCTGATGGACAAGGGCGTCGTGGTGGACCTGGGCAACGATATCGAAGGATTCGTGCCGATGTCCCAGCTCGGCGTGCCCAACATCGAGAACCCGGGAGACGCGGTCAAGGAAGGCCAGCCGGTCGACCTCAAGGTGCTCGAGGTCGATCCGATCCACCATCGCATCGTGCTCGCCGTCATCGGCTACCCTGACGAGCCGATCATTCCGCCGGTCAAGCCTCCGGCGTACGAAGAGAGCGCGGCGACGGAATAGGCGGGGCGGTCGTCAGCGGGGCAGCGGGGGAGCGGGACAGCGAGAAGATGTCACCCTGAGCGCAGCAAAGGGGCCGGAGCTCGATTCGAGCTCTGGCCCCTTTTTCTCGTACTGCCCCGCTGCCCCGCTGCCAACCTACCGCGTGAAGAAGGAGAGCCCGGCGGACACGCCGAACACCCCATCGGCGCCGCCCGACGTGGCGAAGCGGCCGGTGATGGTCCCCTCGATTCTGACCGCCAGGCGATCGGCGATGCGCGACCGGGTGCCGAATCCGATCCCGAGGTCCACCACCGACTCTCCCTGGGCAAAGCTGGCGTCGGCGTACTCGTAACCAACGAACGGTCGCGTGTACGTCGTATGGGTAGCGCCGAAGTCGTAGACGGCGCCCACCTCGAAGACCATTGCAACCACCGACTCACCTCCGGTAGCCACCCGCGCAAAGGACAGGGCCGGCTCGAAGGCCAGCCGGTTTCCGGACGGAAAGGCGGCGCGCACTCGCTGCAAAGGCACCGCGAGGACCAGCAGCTCGGCGTCGAGCTCATACCGTGCCCCGCCGTCGAGGCCAATCTCGATGCCGCGCTGCTGGGCGGAAGCGAGAGAGGGGATCAGGAATGCGGCGGCAAGGAGAGTACGGCGACACAGGGGACGCATAGCACCTCCGGGCGGGAAATCGAGTAGGGCGTGAACGCGAGAGTGTCCCATGATTTCGGAAAGGGCAAGAGGCCGAAGACCTCCCCGCTGCCCCGCTGCCCCGCTGCCAACTATCTTCCCCCGCGATGCCTGACCCCCGCAAACTCCTCGACGAACTCCATCACCGCCAATCCCTTGCCGAACAGGGCGGGGGAGCGGATCGGGTTGCCCAGCAGCACAAGAAGGGCAAGCTCACCGCCCGCGAACGACTCGACCTTCTCCTCGACGAGGGGAGCTTCGTCGAGCTCGACCGCTTCGTCACCCATCGCTCCACCGATTTCGGGCTGGAGCAGCAGGTGTTCCCCGGCGACGGGGTGGTAACCGGATCGGGCCGGATCGACGGCCGCCTGGTCTACGTCTTCTCCCAGGACTTCACCGTCTTTGGCGGCTCGCTCTCCGAAGCCCACGCCGAGAAGATCTGCAAGATCATGGATCTCGCGCTCCGGAACGGGGCGCCGGTCCTCGGGCTCAACGACTCGGGCGGGGCCAGGATTCAGGAGGGGGTGGCCTCATTGGGAGGCTACGCTGACATCTTCCTTCGCAAT
>DATMDQ010000158.1:0-18845 GCA_035557715.1 Gemmatimonadales bacterium | reverse complement strand
GGGTGTGGGCCTGGCTATCATCGGGATCGCCTTCTCGGTGGCTCTTGTCACCCGGATAAATCTGCGGGAGGCAATCACGCTGGGCCTTACGGTGACAATGGCTACCGCGTATTGGCTGGCTAGCCGACGCAAACGCGCATGAGTATCAAGCGATTCAAGTCCGAGCTGGTCGCAGCTCTGCTGCAGGAGGTACGCCAGGCGCCGAGCGCACGAGTCGATTTCGCGGTGCTGGCAGGATTGCCCGCACCGGTCATCCGCTACCTGAAACAGGTTCTGCAGGACGGGCAGCCACTCCTCCGGCTGGCGCGGGTGAGGCAGACAGGCAAGCTCCGAACCGGCTCCCAAAGTGCGCGGTGGCTTTCGTTCGAGGCCGACCAGGTGGTCGCACCGCTGACTGTCGGATTCATCTGGGACGCGAAGGTAACCATTGTGGGGCCTTTACACCTTCGGGTGCTGGATGCCTATGTCACGGGCCGGGGATTTGGGCGGGTGAGCATTCAATCCGCACTCACCGTGGCGAGCGATAGCGGAGGCGCGGAGCTGAATTCGGGCGCCCTGCACCGATACCTGGCGGAGGCGGTTTGGTACCCGACCGCCCTCCTCCCGACCTCAGCCCTGCACTGGAGTCCCATCGATGAGCACAAGGCGTTGGCGACCCTGTCTCAGGCAGGTCAGACCGTGGCGCTGGAATTCTGGTTCAACCAAGCGGGTCAGGTCAGCGGCGTCTACAGTCCTGCTCGGTGGAAGAAAGCGGATGGAGAGTACCGGCCGGCGCCGTGGGAGGGACACTTCTACGATTATCGCCAGAAGGATGGCATGTGTGTCCCTGCTCGCGGTGAGGTTGGCTGGTACGTCGGGGGCCAGTGGGAGAGGGTGTGGGCTGGCGACATTGTCGATTCATCCTATGATTTCGCGAAGTAATTAGTCTCAGCCATTCTCTCGAGGGTATCGCTCATGATCGACGAGCTCACTCGGGTCGTCCCGGCACTCCGCCGCCTTGGTGGCGTGTACCTCCTCCTTGCGGCGCTGCCCGGCGTCGCGGCTGCGCAGGCGACCGGCACTCGCTATCTCAACCCAAAAGGCCTGGTCGCGCCCACCGGGTACACTCATGTAGTGGTTGCCCCCGATGGGAGGACAGTCTATATCGCCGGCCAGGTGGCCTTCGACAGCGTGGGGAAGGTCGTCGGGGAAGGTGATTTTTCTGCGCAGACCGAGCAGGTGTTTCGAAACCTGGAGCGCGCGCTAAAGAGCGTAGGAGGGTCCACGGCGGACCTGGTCAAGACCACCACGTTCATTACCGACATCAAGCACCTGCCCGCCCTGCGCGATGTGCGAGCCCGCTATCTCTCCAAGGCGCAGCCCCCCGCCAATACCCTGGTGGCTGTTTCAAGCCTGGCCCGTGCCGAGCTGCTGATTGAGATCGAAGGTGTCGCGATCCTCGGCTCCATCGTGCGGCACTAGGTGGCCGCTATCGACCGGCGCTGGCGGGCCGGTCTCACCGTGGTGCTGGCGACCTATGGCTACCTCTGTTTGCGTAACCCGGGCGACTACCGCTGGCTGGACAGCCTGGACCTTGCAATCCACGAGACCGGCCATCTGGTCTTCATGTTCGGGGGTGAGACGCTCACCATCCTCGGCGGCACCCTCTTTCAGCTCATCGTGCCAACGGCCTTTGTGGTCGCCTTGTGGCGGGCCGGCGACCGGCACGGAGCCACGGTGCCACTCTGGTGGCTGGGTCAGAACTGCTGGAACATCTCGGTTTATGTCAGGGACGCGCGGGCGCAGGAGCTCCCACTCGTGGGGGGCGGCGAGCACGACTGGGCGACCCTGCTGGACCAGTGGGGATGGATGAACCGGGACGGAGCGATAGCCGACGCGGTACATCTGGTGGGGGTTCTGATATACCTGGTGGCGATCGCAGGCGGCTGGCTCCTGCTGCGGCACGAACCCGGAAAGTACTCTGCCACGGACAAACCGGAGTAACAACCTGGATCGCTCTACTGCCTTCAACGTCCCTTGAGCAGTCTCAGGTCGAACGCGAACCGCTCAGGGCGTCCAACCACGACCTCGCTAAATCCAGGGTGCGACGGATTGATCAGGAAGTTGGACGCGTCAGGAATTAGAGCGCTTGGCACCCGGAGAATCAGCGACCTTCCCTCGGCCACCCAGCGGTCGCCAATGGCCTGGTTCTCCGGCGGTGAGGGGAACCGGCGCCACCGGGTGGGAAGCGCCGCCGCCTCCAGCGCTTCGACGCCGTCCTCCGGAAACTGAAGCGATACCAGGGAGTAGGCCTGAAGCACCGCGGTCGATTGCAGGTGGGCCAGCACCTCCAGCGCCGCGAGCGCGATGCTGTCCGACGCATAGGTTACCCGAGTTCCCGGACTGTTCCACCGCCCACCGTGGAGCCGGGCCCCTTCCCCATCGAACGCGGCCGCCGCGTGGCGGGGCTTCACCAACCTCCAGGCGGTGATCAACGGCCGGGCTTACGAGGGGATGCCGTACTCGAGCCGGCCCACGAGGTTCTCCACCTCGCTGGCGCCCACGTCGGTCCGGGCCAGCTCCAGCGGCACCAGGCCGCCGAGCGCGGGCTGCGCCGACGTGAGCCACATCCGCGCTGCGTCGCTGTCGCCCTCGAACAGCTCCATGGCCCGGCCGAAGATGCGGGAGGCTCGCACCAGCCGATCGGACTCCTCCGGCGCCAGCTTCCCTTCGGCCTTGCGCCGGGTCAGGGTGCGGGCGGGGATCTGGATCAGCTCCGCGATGGTCCGGGCCGATAGGCTGGTATTGCGCTGGAAACGCAGGAAGCTGGAGTAGGCCAGCCCCTTCCGGACGTGGCGGTAGAGGGCCAGCGGCTCGTAACTGCGCAGCCCGAGGAGGGCGACGTAGAAATGCCCTTCGGTGCGGCCGGACCGGATGCGGGACCGGATTTCGCTCAGATCCGCGGTGCCGGGTACGGCCCGGAGAACGGCAGCTTCTGCTGGTCTAGCCATATGGCCTCAATATAATAGCCATATGGCCGGACAGCAAGAACCGCCCGGACCTGATATATTTCCTGGGATGACAACCTCTTTGACCAATCGGCGATGGCTGAGTGGCTGGGTTCCTCTCCTCGCTTCCGTTTTGATCAGCCCGGCCGCTCCCGCGCAAACCGCATCAACCAAGCCGCTGGCCCCCCCTACTGCCAAGCTGGTGGTGTTGCCCGTGGCCCTCTACAACGCCCAGGCCAACGTCCAGGAGGCGTCCGATTCGTCGTGGGCCGCTCTCTCGACCGAGGTCCTGACCGGCAAGCTGGAGGAGCTGCTCGGTCTGCAGCTGCTATCCGGTACCCAGGTCGCCCAGGTGGCGTCGGCGCCCAAGGCGCTCGCGACCACGGGGAAGCAGCCGTGCAACGTCATCGTAGCCTGTGCCCGGGCGGTGGCCGACTCACTCGAGGCGCCGTGGGTGGTGATCGCCAAGGTGAGCAAAACCAGCAACCTCATCTGGCTGTTCACCGGCCAGCTGATTCATGCCCCCACGGGGAAGATCGTCCTGGATGACTCCACCGAGCTCAAGGGGCCGCCGGAAGGCATGGTGCGGGCGGGCTCGCGGATCTTCGCCGAGCGGGTGGCGCGCACGGTGCGCGCGGGAGGCGTGACGAACAACTTCCCCACTACGCCATAGGGAGGCAGCGATGGGTCGGCCGGTGGTGCACTGGGAGTTCTGGTCCGAGGACCCCTCGAGGGCCTCGAAGTTCTATGAGCAGGTATTCGACTGGAAGATGCAGCCGCTCGGGGAACTGGACTACACGCTGGTCGAGACCGGCGGGACGGGAGGGATCAACGGCGGGATCATGAAGCCCAAGCGCGGTCCATGGCCCGCGAAGCTGGCGTTCTACATCGATGTTGATGACCTCGACGTGTACGGGAAAAAGATCACACAGGCTGGCGGGAAGGTCATTGTGGAGCGGCAGGATGTGCCTGGGGTGGGACAATTCTCACTGTTCGAGGACCCGGATGGCCGGGTGCTCGGAATGTGGAAGCGCTAGGCGGCGTGCTTCGGAGCCGCGGCGCCTTTGGCGACTTCGGCTTCGGTCCGCTCCTGATACACCAGCTCCATCTGCGCGCGCTGAATGAACAGCAGCAATGCCGTCGGCGGTGGCGGTGTGGGATCGGTGCTCGGTGTGAACAGAGTGCGCTTCGGCACAACAGTCTCCAGGCTGAATTCGATGGTTCATAGAGCAAGGGCTGTGCCCCACCTGCTGTCGTAACCTAAACCCATGCCACGGTGTAGGGGGATCAGGGTAACGCTTAGGGAGCCCCCGCACTGTTCAGGCATTCTGCTGGTTCTCGGTACCCGCTGGTGCTCCAGAGAGTGGTGTTTCGACGTGGAGCGTGGGCTAGTCGCCGCCGAACTGTACCACGGCGTCATGTGCCGCCTGCTGCAGCAGGCGTACGCTGCTCTCCGGTAAACTGAGCGTGCGACCCCCTACTACGGCTTCAGCCGGCAGCGTGCGCGCGTCGCGGCCGGTGATTCCTTCGAACACGACCAGTGCTGCCAGATAGGTTCCCAGCTCGGAGGGGTGATAGCCGTCCGGACCGTACAGCTGGAGCTGGGGATTCAGGGCCCACGCCCCGAGCCAGGCCTCGCCCGCAGGGAGAAACAGACCGGCCACTTCCTGGGCGGCGAGCTGATAAGACGCGCGCACGTCATCGAAGAACTCGAACCTGGTCGACTCCGGCCATACCATCAGCAGGGCGCTTCGGCCTCCCGCCGCTCTGATGGAGGGATCCAGCAGGTGTGTGGCCAGCACCAGCGTGTCACGCGACAGATCGAGACTGGAGGGGCCCTGCTGGAGGATCACGTAGTCCCAGTCCGACCCCTCGATGACCTCGACCGCGTTGCTCTTGCCTTCGACGTGATCGATCAGCGCGAAATTGGGGCGCGCTACCGAGCTGACTTCGATAGTTTGGTTTGCCGAGGAGGCGAGCTGGGCGAGCGTCCCGGGAAGATCGTTGAAGTAGGTGAGACTGTTGCCGATGAAGAGGACGCGGTAGCTGGGACCCGGCGCCGGCTCAGGGACAGGAGCCGCATTCTCTCCGCTACAGCTGGCCAGAGCCAGACAGAGGACGAGCGCCCGCACGGCTACCTCCAGAGGTTACTAAGGGGTGACTTCCGATCACCCATGGACGCCGGTGTACATCGCAGACACACAGACGTTCCGAAACCCGACAGCGGACTGGACCGTCCTGATTCCATGATCAATCACCTCGCTCGAACCGCTCCTTTGCTTCTGGCCCTGGCCTGCTCCAGTGCCGGCGCCGGTCCACCGGCAGTGATGTTTCGGGGCAACCCCGAGCACACCGGCGTCTCCTCCGCCCGGTTCTTCCCCGGACAGGGCGGGGTGAAGTGGCAGGTCCGAACCGGTGGCGCAGTGCGCTCCTCACCCGCGGTCACCGAGACACGGGTCTTCATCGGCAGCGGCGACGGCACCCTCTATGCCCTCGATCGATCCGACGGCAAGGTGATCTGGCGCTTCGATGCCGGCGGCTCGGTGGACGCGTCACCCGCCGTGGCAAATGGCATTGTCGTCGCCGCTACCCTCGCGGGACGCATCTTCGCGGTGGATGAGAGCTCCGGCCGGCTCCACTGGTCGCTGCAGACCGGCCCTGCTCTTCCCGCCAACACCACGCCCGCCGGTGGCTGGGACCTGTGGGCCTCCTCGCCAGTGATCGTGGGCTCGACCGTCGTCATCGGAGCACCGGACGGCGGCGTCTACTCACTCGACCTCCGCACCGGCAAGCAGTTATGGCGGACCCAGACCAACGGGCGGGTGCGCGCCACCCCCGCGATCCATAGCGGCACCATCGTAGTCGGCTCCTGGGGCGGCAGAGTCTATGCGTTGGATCTGGCCACGGGCAGGGAGCGCTGGGTGCACCGGACCGAAGGCGACACGCTGGACTCCAGGAAATTCGGGTTCGACCGGCGGGCGGTGCAGAGCTCGGCCGCCATCGTGGACGGCTCGGTGTACTTCGGCTCCCGGGACGGCGCCGTTTACGCGCTTGATGAGGCCACCGGCAAGCGGCACTGGCGGGTGAGTCACCGGGGCTCCTGGGTCATCGGGTCGCCCGCGGTCCACGACGGGAAGGTATTCGCCGGCTCCTCGGACGGGCATTTCATTCACGCGCTCGAGCCCCAGACCGGCCGCGAGATCTGGAATCTGCCCACCGGCGCCAACGTGCTGGCCTCACCGCTGGTGGTTGGCAACTCCCTGGTGATCGCCACCGCGCGAACCGACGCGCCCGCCGGTGACCTGCTCGCCTTGAATCCGGCCACCGGTGCGATCCGCTGGCGGCTCCCGCTCGACGAGGCATCGAACTCGTCGCCCGTGGCAGCCAAGGGCGAGCTCTATCTCGGTACTGAAGCCGGCACGGTCCTGGCGATTCACGAGGTCAGCTCGATGGTGCCCCGGATGGCGGTCTTCTACGACTCCAGCCTCAGTGGCAAGCCGGCGACACCGGGTGGTCGCATGGCCCTGGAGTACTTCCGCGACCTCGGCTACCAGGTGTTGAATGCCGACTCGCTGGCCAGATTCTTCACCGCCCGGATCCGCGATGATGCGCCGAGCGCGGTGGTGTTCGCCATGGATGTGCTGCCGACGAGCGTTGCTCCGGTGCTGTCAGACACGGTGCTGCTGCATCGGTATCTCGAGTCCGGCGGGAAGATCGTCAACTTCAGCGTCCCGCTGGGAGCGGTGGTGCGCGACTCCACCGGCGCCGTCCTGGGCGACGAGCCCAAGCGGATGGAGCAGCTCCTCGGCGTCGCCGCGGCAACCCTGGACTATGATGAAGGCGCGGCGGTGCCGACGGCCGAGGGACAGCGTTGGGGAGTCGAACGCACCTTGCGGGGCGACTACCCGATCGCCATTAGCGCCGTCACCAAGGCCCTGGCGCTCAACCGCGATGGGATGGCCACGGCCTGGGTGCGCAACTACCGGCGGGATCGGCCCTGGTCTGGCTACGTGCAGCTGTGGGGCTTTGGCGCCACCATCGACCGATTGCCAGCGATCCGGGCGGCCGCGGAATATGGGCTGCTGCGAAGAGGGAGGTGACCGGGCTCACCCCGAATGCATATCGCCGGTGCATGCGGCACTGAGAGCTTCCAGCGCCACCAGTGCGACCGCGTCGACTTCCTTGCAGACTGTTCCGATCACCCAGGAGGCATGCGACCTCCCATCCTTACGGCGGAACAGGACGTCGCCCAGCCGCTCGTCTCCACGCTGGATCAGCTGCACCACTCGCGCCCGTTCGGGCCCGCCGGGGAATAGCCCAAGAACCCGGCTCACGCTGAGCAGCTCTGCGACCGATTCGTAGCCCAGCATTCGGGCGAAGGGCGCGCCGGCCGCGATGGGCGCACCATCGGATTTGAAGAGACAGAGACCGGCGGGCGAACTATCCACTAACGTCCGGAGCTGCTCTTCGGAGTGACGGAGAGCCTCCTCGACCCTGCGGCGAGCCGCCATCTCTGCTCGCAGGTCGGCGACCTGCTTCCGGAGTGAGACCACCTCGTTGATGAGATCCTGTTTCGGTCGATGTTGATCTCGCATGGCCAAGGCTATGAGAATCCGTATCTGGTGTCTTGCACCGTCCGAGCCAGGATTGGAATGATTTGGACGGTGTCCCGGGGAGCGTGTGTGGACGGGCCCGGCGGTGACAAGCGCTCCCACCGGGCCACCCGCCACTCAGTCGGCTCTGACCTCGATGTTGCCCGATTCCACATCGCGAAGGATCAGTAGTGCCGGCTGGTCGCGACACCAACTCTCAGCGGTGATTGTGCTGCCAGAGAAAGCGAAGCCGACTCCGGTGGTGCGGTCCGGAGCGTCACTGGCGCCCTCTCCGTTGTCTTCCAGGCGCCACCACATGTCCGCGCCGACGAGCGACTGATCCTCGGGGTCTGGACTCTTGATATGACCAACCGTTCCGCCGATCCAGGCCTCGTTGCCGCGGATGGAGAGGCAAGTCACCGGCCCGTGCACCGAAAAGCCCGCGGCGCGGAAAGTGTATTGGTACTGGCCGCTCGTGGTCCCATCGGCTCTCTGTTGGGCGGTGAAGGAGAAGGTCGTGAGATCCTCTACTCCTGCGACGATGCGCGTGTGGTGACCGCTCCCGGTGACCGATGCGGTCACCGCGCCAGCTTGAAGAGCGCGTGGACCGGCTTCCGGCGCCAGGGCTGCCTGGTCGCCGGTGCAGGCGGCCAGCGCTAGTCCGACTACGAACCCTCCAGCACCTCGAATGGTGTGCATACGCTTCTCCCGGTTTTGACTTGTCGTCGATGGAATGAGGCGGGTGAACTGCGTTCGATGCTACGGGTGCCCCGATGGACCGACCAGAGGCCAAGCGATCAATCGCCAGCCAGCATCGGTAAGCACTCACAAATGCGCGACGACCTGATCGAGCCTGGGAACCGAGATGTTTGCCGCTCCCTGGTCGCCTCTCACCGTGCGCAGAACGGTCGTCCGTCGCACGGGAGCGTCGATTCGTCGCGGTATGTCCCCGCGCCGCCGCTGGTCGGGTAGATTTGCCGCGGCTCTCCACCCAAACGGCAGGGCTAGCTCAGGAGTCCCTCATGTCGCATGACCTTCAGGCCACCGGTCATCCCACTCCGGGCTGGGCCAGGATCTGGCTTCTCGCCTTTGCCGTCGCGACGCCGCTAGGCTGGTCCAGCGTCGCATTCGTATACTTCGGCATGCTGGCTGTGGGTCGGCCGCTGACCTTCGAGCAGGCGACCCTTGCCGGCCTGCAGGATTGGTACTCCTGGGCCCTCCTGACCCCGATCGTGTTTTCATTGGGCCGGCGGGTCCGACTCGAGCGGGACCAGTGGGTGGGCGCCCTCATGGTTCACCTCGTTTGCGGCACAATAGTCGCGCTCGTCGATCTGGCGATGGTGACCGCGATCAACCAGTACTTCGGCCCCACCGTGAGCTTCATCGGCTCGTTCAGTGAGGTCTACCCCCGGATCGTGCTCCGCTATTTCCACTTTGCTTTCATCATCTACTGGGTCATCGTCGCGGCAGCGCATGCCACCGAGTACTACAAATCCACCCGCGATGGCGAGCTGGAGTCGCTGGCATTGCAGGCGGAGTTGACCCAGGCCCAGCTCGCCGCTCTCCGGATGCAACTGCAGCCCCACTTCCTCTTCAACACTCTGCACACCATTGCGTCGCTGGTTCGCGAGGGGCGGGGCGAGGCCGCCACCGCGACGATCGCTCGCCTGGGTGACCTGTTCCGCCAGACATTGGGAAACGTGGAGCGGAATGAGGTCCCGCTCAGGGAGGAGTTGAGCTTTATCGAAGCCTACCTGGAGATCGAGCAGAGTCGATTCTGCGACCGGCTCGCAGTTCGGATCGAAGTCGGGCCGGACACACTGGAAGCATGGATCCCGACGATGGCGCTGCAGCCGCTGGTGGAGAACGCCATCCGCCACGGAATCGCGCGGGATCCGAGCGCTGGGCGGGTGGAGGTCAGTGCCCGGCGACGAGATCAATCGCTCCGGGTGGAGGTCCGGAACGACGGACCGAGTTACACCGGTGGAGGCGTGAGTGCAGATGGCGTAGGGCTCTCCAACACCAGAGCCCGGCTGCGGCGGCTTTACGGATCCGGATACCTGCTCGAGCTGCTTCCGGATGAGCGCGGGACACTCGTGGTGCTCGAGGTTCCATGGCGGTCGGAGCGGGAGGTACTCCGGTGACCAGCCCCATCCGGGTTCTTATCGCCGATGATGAACCGGCCGCACGACGGACGATCCAGCTTCTCCTGGCCGACGATCCCGAGTTCCAGATCTTGGGGGAGTGCTCCGATGGGCTGCAGACGGTTGAGGCGATCAACCAGCTACACCCCGACCTGGTCTTCCTGGACGTGCAGATGCCACGGCGGGATGGATTCGAGGTGCTGGCGCGAATGCCCCCTGGCTGCGCGCCACTGATCGTGTTCGTTACGGCCTATGACGAGTACACGCTCAGGGCGTTCGATGTGCACGCCGCCGACTATCTGCTGAAGCCGTTCAGCGATCAGCGCTTCCGCGCCGCGGCTGCGCATGCGAAGGAACGGATCCGTCAGCGGTCGGCTGGAGACCTCGAGCGCCTGCTGTCATTCGTGAGACAGTTGGGATCGCTCGCCAGCACGCCCGCCAAGACAGTGCCGGACCGAGTCCCTATCCGCACCACGCAGGGGGTGCTGCTGGTGCCGCTCGACGACATTGACTGGGTGGAGGCACGGGGGGACTACGTGCGGGTGCACTCAACGGGGCGGACCGATCTGGTTCGGGAGACGATCAGCGGGTTCGAGCGGCGACTGCCAGCGTCAAGGTTCATTCGGATCCATCGATCGACCATCGTCAACCTGGACAAGGTCCGGGAGATCAAGCTCATGGCGAACGGCGAGCATGTGGCGGTGCTGCAAAGCGGCATCCGGTGCCGGTTGAGCCGGAGCGGACGGGAACGACTGGCTCAGCAGGTAAGCCTCTTTAGTGACCAGCCAACAACGATACCGAGACGGGGATGAAGTAGATTGGAAGGTGTCTACACTCTCCCCTCATCGCCGGGTTGTTGTCATGCGCTACGCCCATCTCCGCTCGAGCCTCTTGGTCGCCGCCGGCGTTTCCTTTGCCGCGGCCCAGCTCCCGGCCCAGAGCCGGGGGCCGGTTCCTCCGGCTGCCCGCCAGGTCCCGAAGGTGGACACCCTGCTGGGCGAGGTCCGGGTCGATCCCTACTTCTGGCTTCGGGACGACACCCGCTCATCGCCCGAGGTCATCAGCTACCTGGAAGCCGAAAACCGGTACACCGACAGCAGCATGCGCCACAGCGAGGCGCTGCAGAAGACCCTGTACCGGGAGATGGTGGGCCGCATCAAGGAGACCGACCTGTCGGTGCCGGAGCACCACGATGGGGCTTGGTACTACACCCGGACGGTGAAGGGCCAGCAGTATCCAATCTTCTGTCGCCGCCGTGGCAGCCTCAAGGCTCCGGAGGAGGTGCTGCTGGATGAGAACGCGTTGGCCGGCAAGCGGCCGTACTCCCGGGTCGGCCTTCGCCAGGTAAGCCCGGACGGCAACATCCTAGCCTATACCTGGGACACCACCGGTGGTGAGTGGTACACCCTCATGCTCAAGGATCTGCGCACCGGGCGACTGCTGTCCGATCGGATAGACAGTGTGAACTATGAAGTGGAGTGGGCCGCCGACAATCGCACTCTCTTCTATGGTCGCGACGATGCCGCGCACCGGGCGTTCCGGGTCTTGCGGCACGAGCTGGGCGGGGCCGGTTCCGACGTGGTGGTGTACGAGGATCTGGATCCGCTGTTCAACGTGGACCTCGCCAAGAGCAAGGACCGGGCGTACCTCTTCATCAACTCCGAGAGCTTTACTTCGTCGGATACGAGGTACCTGCCGGCGGCCAGGCCGGGCGACGCCTGGCGGGTCCTGCGGCCCCGTGCCCCGGACGTGGTGTACTCGGTCGAACATCATGCTGGCGACTTCCTGATTCGCACCAACGACGGCGCCATCAACTTCAAACTGGTGCGCGCGCCGGTGAGCGATCCCAGCCGGTCCAACTGGACCGATGTCGTGCCGGCGCGGGACTCGGTACTGCTGGAGGATCTGGATGTCTTCCGGAACTACGCGGCGCTCTACGAGCGAGGGAACGCCGTCCGCCGGATCAGGGTGCTGGAGTTCCGGGGCGGCGCGAGCTACGAGGTGGACTTTCCCGAGGCGATCTCGACCTTCGAGGAGGGCGACAATCCGGAGTACGACACCGATGTGGTGCGTTTTACCTATACCTCGCCCATCACGCCGCCGTCGGTGTACGACTTCGACATGAAGCAAAAGACCCGGACGCTCAAGAAACGCACCGAGGTGCCCACCTATCAGGCAGGGCGTTATGCCACCGAGCGGACCTGGGCAGTGGCCGGAGATGGGACCCGGGTTCCGGTCTCCCTGCTCTACCGAAAGCCACTGGTGAAGGACGGCAGCCGGCCGATGCTGCTCTACGGCTACGGGTCCTACGGCGCCAGCATGGATCCCTGGTTCAACTCCAACATTTTCAGTCTGGTCGACCGAGGCTTCGTCTACGCCGTGGCCCACATCCGGGGCGGCCAGGAGATGGGCCGCGCCTGGTACGATGATGGCAAGATGCTTCGGAAGAAGAACACTTTCACCGACTTCACCGCGGCAGCCGAGCACCTGGTGCGCGATGGTTACACCGCGAGCGATCGGCTCGCGATCCGGGGTGGCAGCGCCGGCGGACTGCTCATGGGTGCGGTCACCAACATGCGGCCGGATCTCTTCCGCGCCGTCGTGGCCGACGTACCCTTCGTGGACGTCATCAATACCATGCTCGACGCCTCGATCCCGCTCACCACCCAGGAGTGGCAGCAGTGGGGCAACCCCAGCCGGGAGCCCGACCACTCCTACATGAAGTCATACTCGCCCTACGACAACGTGGCCGCCCGAGCCTATCCGGCCATCCTGGTGACCGCCGGTCTCAACGATCCGCGGGTAGGATACTGGGAACCGGCCAAGTGGGTGGCCCGGCTGCGCGCCACCAAGACGGACAGCAACACGCTCTTGCTCAAGACGCACATGGGCGCGGGCCACGGCGGCAGCTCCGGCCGGTACGACTACCTCCAGGAGATGGCCTTCCGCTACGCGTTCGTGCTGGATCAGGTGAGAATTACTCTTCCTTGATGCATCTGCTGCTGGTGGCGACCCTCATCAACGGTGCAGAAGCGCAGGATTCGCTCTGCACCGCACATACCCGGGACGCCGACCCCTCGATCTATTGCCTTCCGCTCTTCTCGACGGCTAAGGCTCCGGAGGCCTCGGGCACCGCCGTACTGCGGCCGGAACCGAGTCCCTTTGGACTCGCGGTCACCCGCGATGGCAGAGTTCTATCCCGGATCGTGCTCACCCTATCGGGTCTGCCCGATCCGGCCACGCTCGGCCCTTACCGTACTTTCGTGGCCTGGGCCACAACGCCGGATCTGGATCCCGTGATCCCGCTTGGCGCCGTGGCGAACGGGCGTACTGTTACCGGGCCAATCGCGCTCGAGCGCTTCATCATCATGGTCAGCGCGGAGCGCTCAGCCGGAGCCAAGGTGAGAAGCGGCCCGTTGGTTCTGCGGGGCAGCTCTCCCAGCCAGCTCATGGCTCCTCATGGCGTCACGACTCTTCCACCTTCCGGCCGGCCGGAACACCAACACGAGAGGGCGGGATGGACGATGCCGCCCATGCATCCTACCGCCAGCCGGATGCCATTTGGCCTGGAACGCCTTGTTCCGGACGTCTCGCCGTTCCTGCCGGCCTATCTCGGCCGGTCATTACCGGACGCAACACCCAGCCGGAGCTACTCGCTCGCCGACGGTGATACTCTCACCCTTACCGCCGGCATGGTCGGCCAGACGCTCCGCGGGCACGCGCTGACGATGTATGCCTATGACGGGCAGATCCCGGGCCCCCGGCTGGAGATTCCCCAGGGCGCAACGGTGACGGTGCGGTTCCGAAACCTGACCGATCTCCCCAGCTCGATCCATTGGCACGGACTACGCCTGGCAAATGCCGATGACGGTGTGCCCGGCCTCACCCAACCACCGGTGCCGCCCGGCGGGGAGTTTGTATATCGAGTGCACGCGCCGGACGCCGGTCTGTTCTGGTATCATCCTCACAATCGTGAAGACGTGGCCCAGGATCTCGGCCTCGCCGGCAACATCATGGTGCGGGGTCAGGCGGACAGGCGGACGGGCGCACAGGCGGACGGACGCGAAGCATTTCTGATGTTGGATGATCTCCTCATCGGGGACGGGGGATTGGTCCCTTATGGCCGCGAAGCAGCGACCCACGCGCTCATGGGACGCTTCGGTAACACGCTGCTGGTGAATGGAGCCGAGAATTGGCGGTTCCAGGCTCGGCCGGGGGAATGGGTGCGGCTGCACCTCACTAACGCGGCGGGTGCCCGCCCGTTCAACCTCTCCATCGATGGCGCGCGGTTGCGTGTCATTGCCGGGGATGCGGGATCGTTCGCCGCTCCTCGGACGGTCGAGAGTGTCGTCATTGCTCCTGCCGAGCGATACGTAGTGGAGGCCCAATTCGCCCGGACGGGTTCGTATGCGCTGATCAACCGGGTGCGCGGTATCGACCGGGTGACCGGACGCTTCTTCCCCGAGGCGGATACGCTGGGCACGCTGATCGTTCGCGGTAAGCCGGCTTACGCCCCGGGTGCATTCGCCGGCTCGGCCACGGATCCACTGCTGGCTCTGGCGCGCAGCCTGGCCGGCCGAATGCCTGACCGGATCCTGAAGCTCACCCTTCGCACTGGTACGCTGCCGTTTGCGCTGGTCCAGGCACTCCGGCTGGACACAGCGTATGTCCATCCGGTCGAATGGACCAGCACAATGCCGATGATGGACTGGCTCAGCACCGGGCGCGAGGTGAGCTGGATCATTCGGGACAGCCTCACCGGGGCCGAAGGGATGGCGTTAGATTGGCGGGTGCCTCGGGATAAGCCGCTCATCGTCAGGCTGGTAAATGACAAGCACGTGCTGCACCCGATGGGGCACCCGATCCATCTTCACGGACAGCGTTTTTTGGTGCTCGCCCGAAACGGCGCGCCCAACGAGGATCCGGTCTGGAAGGACACCGTTCTGGTCCCGGCCGGCGGCACGGTGGATCTGCTGGTGGATACGAGCAATCCGGGCCGGTGGATGCTCCACTGCCACATCGCCGAGCACCTCGAGTCGGGCATGCACACCGTCATGACCATCGAGTGACCACGTTTCCGCAAGGAAAGTCCATGAGCCTCCGTCGTCGATTCATCGTCTCCGCGGTTCTATTCCTTCCCGCCCTGCCCGTCTTTCCCGTCTTTTCCCTTCAGACTCCCTCCCCAAACGTCCAGCGCTTCGTGAGCGTCGACGACCCGACCATCGCCCTGACGCACGTGCGGGTGGTGGACGGCACCGGGGCCGAGCCCGCGGACGACCGGACGGTGGTGATCTCGGAGGGGCGGATCACCCGCGTGGGGCCTGCGGGGTCCACAGCCGTGCCCAGCGAAGCCAAGGTGATAGACCTCAGCGGGCACACGGTCATACCCGGAATCGTGGGGCTGCACGATCACACCTTCTACACCACCAACCTTCGCTCGGTACAGAGTAACGCCACCGCTCCCCTGCTCTACCTGGGCAGCGGCGTCACCACCATACGAACCACCGGGTCGCACTCTCCATACGCCGAGCTCAACCTCCGGCGCTTGATCGACGCGCGCCTGATCGCCGGCCCACGGATGCACATCGCCGGGCCCTACCTCACCGGCGGCGAGGGCACCGGGAGCATGCACAAGGTGAACAGCCCGGATGCGGTACGGCGGGTGGTGGACTATTGGGCATCCGAGGGAGTTACCTGGCTCAAGTTCTACACCGACGTGAGCCGCGAGGTACTCGGCGCCGCCATCAAGCAGGCGCACAAGCGTGGGGTGAAGGTGACGGGCCATCTCTGCTCGGTGAGCTTCCGCGAGGCGGTGGCGCTCGGCATCGACAACCTGGAGCACGGGTTGTTCGTGAATACCGACTTCGATCCGGAGAAGAAGCCGGACTTCTGCCCGCCTGACGCCCTCGCCAAGCTCGCCAGCCTGGACATGGGAGGAGAGCCAGCAAAAACCACGATTCGGGAGATGGTCGCGCACAAAGTCCCGATGACCTCTACCCTGGCCGTGTTTGAGCTGTTCGTTCCCAACCGGCCACCGCTGGAGCCGAGGACGCTCGAGGCAATGGCTCCCGACGTCAAGGCCGAATACCTGACCAGCCGCACACGATTGAGTGAGCCTGGCTCGTTTCGGGTCTCACCCGAAGTCTTCCGTAACGCCCAGCGCTTCGAGCTGGAGTTCGTCCGCGCCGGGGGTCTGCTCGCTGCCGGCGTTGACCCGACCGGGAACGGCGGGGCGCTGCCCGGCTTTGGAGACCAGCGCAACTACGAGCTGCTGATCGAGGCCGGATTCACTCCGCTCGAGGCCATTCGGATCATGACCCTCAACGGCGCCATCGTGCTGGGTGAGGACAAGCGGCTGGGCAGCATTGCGCCGGGCAAGCTGGCGGACCTCGTCGTCATCAAGGGAGATCCGATAACGCGGCCGGCCGAGATCCGGAACGTGACCACCGTCTTCAAGGACGGGGTGGGTTACGATGCGGCCAAGCTGATCGAAGCCTGTCGCGGACTGGTGGGAATCCGATGAACCCAACTCGGTCGGTCGATGGTACCGTGCTTTCCGCCCTGGTCCTCGCGACCGGACTGGCACTCGGCGGGTGGTTCGTGGGACACGGCTTTCTCAGGGGTCGTACCGCTAGCCGCTATGTCGAGGTGAAGGGGCTGGCCGAGCGTGAGGTGGCGGCGGACCTGGCGCTCTGGCCGCTCCGCTTCGTGAGCACCGGGGACGATCTGTCCGTGGCGCAGGCCGAGATTACCAAGGACACCCGGTCGGTTTACACCTTTTTGGCACGGCATGGTATCGACACGGCAGCGGTCCAGCTGCTGGCGCTGGAGGTGTCCGACGCCCAGGCCAACCGGTTTCCGTCGGAGCGGGGCGGCACTCGCTTCGTCATTCAACAGACGGTGATGGTCCGCTCCGACAAGCCCCAGGTCGTGCTCGCCGCCAGTCAGCGGGTCAGCGAGCTGGTGTCGGCGGGGGTGATACTCTCCTCCAGTGGAGAGTATGGCGTCGGCGGACCCACATTCGTCTTCACCAAGCTCAACCAGCTCAAGCCCGCCATGGTGGCCGAGGCCACCGCCAATGCCCGCGCGGCGGCGCAGCAGTTTGCCGCCGACTCACGCACCACCCTGGGCGAGATCCGCTACGCCAACCAGGGCATCTTCGTGATCCTGCCGCGGGATCAGGCCCCCGGTGTCAACGAAGGCGGTCAGCTCCAGAAAACCGTACGGGTAGTGTCGACGGTTCAGTATCTCTTGGAGTGAGGCGTACGGAGTAGTTGGTACCGCCGTACCGCCGTACCGCCTTGGCGTCTTACCCCCTGAGCGCTTCCATCCTGGCCAGACCAGTTGACTCACCACATTTAGGGTGACACTATCCATCCAGCGCTTCCTGCCGCCTGACGTTTGACAGCAACCCCACGAGTCTGAGTTTCCGAACGGAGCCACATGCCGGGCACTCCGGTTACCAACCTCACGGGCGTCGACTACGCCGTCATGGCGATCTACTTCGTCGTGGTGCTGGGCGTGGGCTGGTTGCTTCGGCGGGTCATGCGTACCAGCAACGACTTCTTTCTCTCCGGCCGGTCGCTCCCCGCGTGGATCACCGGTATCGCGTTCATCTCGGCCAACCTCGGCGCCCAGGAAGTCATCGGGATGGGCGCGTCCGGCGCCAAGTACGGGATTGCGACCAGCCATTTCTACTGGGTGGGCGCGATCCCCGCCATGGTGTTCGTGGGCCTCTTCATGATGCCGTTCTACTACGGCTCGCGGGCCCGCTCCGTCCCCGAGTACCTCCGGCTCCGGTTCGACGAAAAGACCCGGACGTTGAATGCGGTCTCGTTTGCTGCCATGACGGTTTTTTCCTCGGGCGTCTCGATGTATGCCATGGGGAAGCTCTTCAACCTGCTCCTGGGGTGGAGCTTCGACGTCAGTATCATGGTCTCTGCGGTGATCGTGCTCGCCTACGTGCTGCTGGGCGGCCTCACCAGCGCCATCTATAACGAGGTCCTTCAGTTCTTCCTCATCGTGTTCGGCTTCATCCCTCTGGTCTGGCTCGGCCTCAATGCGGTGGGAGGATGGGATGGACTGACCGCCCGACTGGCGGAGGTGTCGACCGCACGCGGGTTCCCCGCCAATGCCTACACCTCGGCCTGGTCCAACATGGGCGATTCGGCCAGCAACCCGATCGGGGTGGAATGGTTCGGGCTGGTCATGGGGCTCGGGTTCGTCCTCTCCTTCGGATACTGGTGCACCGACTTCCTCGTGGTGCAGCGCGCCATGGCGGCTGATTCGATGACCGCCGCGCGGCGCACCCCGCTCATCGCCGCAGTGCCGAAGATGCTCTTTCCGTTTCTGGTGATTCTACCGGGAATGATTGCGCTGGTGCTCAGCGCGGGCCACGCCGGCGGCGGCCAGGGCCTGGTCCCGGCAAAGCTTGCAGCCGATGGAGCGCCGCTGCTGGACGCCGCGGGACGAGTGGTGCTCGACTACGATCTGGCAACGCCGATGATGCTGGTGCACCTGTTCCCCAGCGGCATGCTGGGGCTCGGGCTCACCGCGCTGCTCGCGTCATTCATGTCGGGGATGGCGGGGAATGTGACGGCCTTCAATACCGTCTGGACCTACGACATCTATCAGAGCCACATCCGGCGGGGGGCCTCTGACGCGCACTACCTGATGATGGGGCGGATCGCGACCGTCGGCGGGATCGTGCTGGCTATCGGTGCGGCCTACCTGGCCAGCGCGTTCAACAACATCATGGATCTGCTCCAGCTGGTCTTCGCGTTCGTCAATGCCCCGCTGTTCGCCACCTTTGCATTGGGCATGTTCTGGCGCCGCACCACCGGCCACGGCGCCTTCGTCGGTCTCCTCTCCGGGACCATCGCGGCAGCGCTCCACCACGGGCTCACACTGCCTGCCGGGGCCCAGCCCGGGGTCAAGGGTGGGTTCTTCGGTCTGCTGCATACCTACCCCAGCGAGCTGGCCCAGACCTTCTGGACCGCGATCATCGCCTGGACGACCTGCCTGGTGGTGACCGCGCTCGTGAGCCTTGGCACCCGTCCCAGGCCGGCGGAGGAGTTACGAGGATTAGTGTACTCTCTGACCCCACGGCAGACCGACCAGGG
>DATMDQ010000157.1:0-12274 GCA_035557715.1 Gemmatimonadales bacterium | reverse complement strand
GCGGCGCTGGAGGAGATCGTGATGGCCAGCCGGGTACGCGGTGCGGCGGTGGCGTTCCAGTGCAAGGTGGAGTCGCGCGAGATCTATCGCACCAGCCAGCTGCTCTCCTACCTCACTGGTGTCTTTCCCCAGCCGAACAAGGCCATCGTGGGACGCAACGCCTTTGCCCACGAGGCCGGCATCCACCAGCATGGGATGCTCCAGAACGGGCTCACCTACGAGATCATCCGGCCCGACATGGTCGGCATCCCACACTCGACCCTGGTGCTCGGAAAACACTCTGGCCGGCACGCGCTGGAGCGCCGCTGCCAGGAGCTGGGCTACCAGCTCACAGGGGAGGAGCTGGCCACCCTCTATCAGGGCTTCACCGCGCTGGCAGAACGTAAGCGCGAGATCCTGGACGAGGACCTGCTCGCGCTCCTCCACGAGAGCTTTAGCGACGCGCCCGAGGAGTTTCAGCTCAGTCATCTCCGGGTGGTCTGCGGCAGTGTGACGGCTACCGCGGAGGTGAGAATGACCGGATCCTGGACCGGCGAGCGCTCGGCGCGCGGAACGGGAGACGGCCCCATCGCGGCGGCGTTTGCCGCGGTAAGCGAGATCCTGGAGCGTCAGCTCGAGGTGGTGAGCCTTTCGCTCCGGTCGCTGACCCCGGGACGCGATAGCGTGGGGCAGGTCTTTCTCCAGGCCAAGATCGACGGTAAGTCGCTGACCGGCCACGGAGCGTCAACCGACGTCGTGGAGGCCAGCGCGAGGGCATTGGTCCACGCCCTGAACAAGGCGCGACATGCCGACAAGCTGGAGGCGAGCTCGCTTAACTCGGTGTACCTGTGGGGGGTCTAGTGGTGATACAAAGCGTGAGCGGTGAGCGGTTAGCGGAGAGCGGGAGCTTTTCATGACGGAATCTCTGACCGGCTCGCAAATCCTCTGCCGCGCCCTGCTCGAGGAGGGTGTGGATGTCCTCTTCGGCTACCCGGGGGGCGCGATCATGCCGTTCTACCACGCGCTGCCCGAGTTCCCGGCGCTGCGCCATGTGCTGGTGCGGCATGAGCAGGCAGCAGCCCACGCGGCAGACGGGTACGCCCGCGCGTCCGGGCGGGCAGGTGTCTGCGTGGCCACGTCCGGCCCCGGAGCCACCAACCTCGTCACCGGGCTGGCCACGGCGAACATGGACAGCACGCCGGTGGTTGCCATCACTGGGCAGGTCGCTCGCGCGATGATGGGGCGGGATGCCTTCCAGGAAACCGACATCATCGGGATTACCCAGCCCATCACTAAGCACAGCCGCCTGGTCGAGGACGTCGAGGAGATCGAGGACGCGGTGCGCGAGGCCTTTCATGTGGCCCGGGAGGGAAGGCCGGGGCCGGTGCTGCTGGATATTCCAAAGGATGTCCAGAATCAGCGGGGCAGCTGGGCAGGGGGGCAGCGTGGCAGCAACGGCACCTTGCGGGATACTGCCCCGCCGCCCCGCTGCCCCGCCGGCAGCCTAGAAGAAGCTGCTGCCCTCATCGCCACCGCCGAGCGCCCGCTCATCATGGCCGGCCATGGGGTGGTGCTCGCGGGCGCGTATGCCGAGCTGCTGGTGCTGGCCGAGCGCACCGGCATTCCGGTGATCACGACGTTGCTGGGCATCAGCGGCTTCCCCGAGTCGCACCCGCTCCACCTGGGCATGCCGGGGATGCATGGCGAGGTGCACGTCAACCGCGCCATCCAGCAGTCGGATCTCATCATCGGACTCGGGCTTCGGTTTGATGATCGGGTTACCGGCAACCTCGCCGGGTTCGCCCGGGGTGCCAAGGTGATTCACATCGAGCTCGATCCGTCGGAGATCGGGAAGAACGTGCCGGTGGCCGTGGGACTGGTGGGCGATGTGCGAAACGTGCTCTGCTCTCTTCTCCCGCTCATCGCAGCCCGTAACTGCGACGGCTGGCGCCGCGAGATCGCCGGCTTTGTGCGCCCCAGAGACGAGAGCTTCCGGGCCGGCCTGTCGCCCCAGGCGATCCTGGATGCTATCAGCGACGCGAGTGACGGACGCTGTACCATCGTGTCCGACGTGGGTCAGCACCAGATGTGGGTCGCAAAACTGTTTCGCTATCAGCGGCCCAACAGCCACATCACGTCCGGAGGGCTGGGCACGATGGGCTTTGCAGTGCCGGCGGCGATGGGCGTCGCGCTGGCTCGACCGGGGGAGCCGGTCTGGGCGATCTCGGGCGACGGTGGATTCCAGATGAACATGCAGGAGATCGCCACCATGGTGCAGGAGGGGATCCCGGTGAAGATGGCGGTGTTCAACAACGGGTACCTGGGCATGGTGCGGCAGTGGCAGCAGTTCTTTCACGGTAAGCGCTACTCCGCCACGCCCATCTGGAGCCCGAACTACGTCAAGCTGGCCGAGGCGTACGGGATCGCCGGACACCGGGTCGAGTCGATCGATCAGCTTGAGCGAACCGTTGCCGATGCCGCGGCGGAGCCTGGTCCGGTCCTGGTGGAATTCATGATCGAGCAGGAGGCGAACGTGTTCCCCATGATCCCACCCGGGGGCTCGCTCTCCGAGCCTATCGAGGCGGAAGCAGTGACCGCGCTGATCCCCGCGTGAGCGAGGTGCAGGCGGTGTCGGTCCTCCTGGAGGACCGGCTGATCACTCTGAATCGGGCTGTTGGACTTATCCGACGGCGCAATCTGCCGGTACGCAGCCTGGCCATCGGTCCCACGGCCATACCCGGCCTTTCGAGGTTGACCATCATGATGCAGTCCGACATCGAGACGGCCGAGCGAGCCGTGCAGCATCTCGAGAAGGTGATCGGGGTACGCGGTGCGATCGCATTTCCCACCGCGGATGGGGTGTCCCGGGAGCTGGCCCTGGTGAAGGTCCGCGCTCCGCACCATCGCTACGCCGAGCTGCTCGACGTCATCCAGCTCTACAACGGCGTGGTCCTGGATGACTCCAACGACGGCGTGATCATCGAGCTCAGCGGAGCCGAGGCCTTCGTGCTTTCCTGCCTCCGCGCCTTGGACGCCTTCGAGGTACTCGAGGTTGCCCGCAGCGGCACCATCGCGCTCGGCACGGCGAATAACCTACAATCAGAGGCAGTGAGATGACGAACGCACCAGTGCGGGTCTACTACGATGCTGACGCCGATCGCGGACGCCTGGGCGGCCGCACCATCGCCATCATCGGCTACGGCAGCCAGGGGCATGCCCATGCCCTCAACCTCCGGGAGAGCGGAGCCAGGGTGATCGTGGGGCTGCGCCCGGGCGGTGCGTCCTGGGAGCGGGCCCAGGCCGCGGGGCTGGATGTCCGGCCGGTGGCTGAAGCGGCGGAGCGGGCCGACGTCATCATGATGCTGGTGCCGGACCAGGATGGCCGCGCCATCTACGAGGCGGGCGTGGCCCAGGGCCTCCGTCCCGGCAACACGCTGATGTTCGCCCACGGGTTCAACATCCACTACGGCGAGATCGTGCCTCCGGCCGGCGTGGACGTCACGATGGTAGCGCCCAAGTCGCCGGGCCACCTGGTTCGGAGCGAGTTCGAGGCCGGTCGGGGCGTACCGGGGCTGGTGGCCGTGCATCAGGATGCCAGCGGCCAGGCTCTGGCCAATGCGCTCGCGTATGCCTCGGGGATCGGCTGTACCCGCGCGGGCGTCATCGAGACCTCGTTTCGGGAGGAGACCGAAACCGACCTCTTCGGGGAGCAGGCAGTCCTGTGCGGCGGCGTGACGGCGCTGGTGAAGGCCGGGTTCGAGACCTTGACCAGGGCCGGCTACCGGCCAGAGATGGCTTACTTCGAATGCCTGCATGAGCTCAAGCTCATCGTGGACCTGATGTATCGCGGCGGGCTCGGCTTCATGCGCTACTCGATCAGCGACACCGCAGAGTATGGCGACTACACCCGGGGTCCCCGGGTCATTACCGACGAGACCCGGGCGGAGATGCAGCGGATCCTCGAGGCCATTCAGGACGGATCGTTCGCCCGGGAGTGGCTGGCGGAAAGCAAGGCTGGCCGGCCCAACTTCGAGCGCGCGCGCCAGGCGGACAAGGATCACGAGATCGAGCGGGTGGGCGCCGAGCTGCGGGCGATGATGCCGTGGTCGGAAGAGGGGAAGAAGGCGGCCAGCGGGGCAGCGGGGCAGGGGGGCAGGAAAAGCACAGCTGACGATGTCCGGTCGAGGAGCGAGCCGCCCCGCCGCCCCGCCGCCCCGCTGCCCCGCTGAAATGCGAACGCTCTTCGAGAAGGTCTGGGATGCCCACGTAGTGAGCCAGGTCCCGGGAGGGCCGGCGCTACTCTACGTGGACCTCCACCTCGTCCACGAGGTGACTTCACCCCAGGCGTTCGAGGGGCTCCGCCTCCACGGACGCCGCGTGCGCCGGCCCGACCTCACCGTAGCGACCTTAGACCACAACGTTTCCACCGGAGATCGGAGCCTCCCGATCGCCGACGAGCTGTCGGCCCGGCAGGTCCGCGCGCTGGTGGACAACGCACGCGAGTTCGGGGTCCAGCTCTACGATCTCGACTCACCCGATCAGGGCATCGTGCACGTCATCGGCCCCGAGCTCGGTCTCACCCAACCCGGGATGACTATCGTTTGCGGAGACTCGCACACCTCGACCCATGGCGCCTTTGGCGCGCTTGCGTTCGGCATCGGCACCAGCGAGGTGGAGCACGTCCTCGCCACCCAATGCATCGTGCAGGGTCGTCCCTGGACCATGGAGGTCCACTTTTCGGGCCTGGCACAGCCGGGAGTCTCGGCCAAGGACCTGATCCTCGCCCTCATCCGCCGCATCGGCACCGCAGGCGCCTCGGGTCACGTCATCGAGTACACCGGCCCCGCCATCCGCGCGCTTTCGATGGAGGGCCGGATGACGGTTTGCAACATGTCCATCGAAGCCGGGGCTCGTGCCGGAATGATCGCCCCGGATGAAGCCACCGCGGCGTACCTGCGGGGACGGCGGCACGCCCCGACGGGAGACGCCTGGGAACGTGCCACCGAGTCCTGGACTATGCTCCGGAGCGATCCAGGATCGGCCTACGATCGCAGAGTGGTGATGGAAGCCGGCGCAGTTCAGCCGCAGGTCACGTGGGGCACCAGCCCCGGCATGACGACGGACATCACCGGCAAGGTTCCGGACCCCGACGAAGCGGACTCGGATGTCGACCGTCAATCATGGCAACGAGCGCTCGGCTACATGGAGCTCCAGCCCGGAACTCCGCTCGAGGGTCTCAAGGTAGATCGGGTGTTTCTCGGCTCGTGCACCAATGCGCGAATCGAAGATCTGCGTGAGGCCGCGCAGGTGGCGCGAGGACGGAAGGTGGCGAGCGGGGTTCGGGCGATGGTGGTGCCCGGCTCGCGACAGGTGAAGACTGCCGCGGAGCGTGAGGGGTTGGATCGGGTCTTCACCGACGCGGGATTCGAATGGCGGAATCCGGGATGCTCCATGTGCCTCGGCATGAATGAGGATGTGCTGGCTCCGGGCGAGCGCTGCGCCTCCACCTCGAACCGGAACTTCGAAGGTCGGCAGGGCAGGGGAGGACGCACGCACCTGATGAGTCCCGCGATGGCGGCCGCGGCGGCGATCGCCGGGTGTCTAGTGGATGTCCGCGCATATTTGCGTGACTCCAACCTTCATCAATCCAGTCTCGACGACGTTATGCGTACTGATGGAGCACTTGAGGAGCGTGCGGTAACCTGATGTGGTAGAGGGCGATACGCGCAACACTTAAAGCTGTTTACACGTCTACTACCGCTTTCGTATGCATAACGATTAAGGAGCTCATGCAGCCGTTTATTTCGCACACGGGACGCGTGGCGGCGCTTCGTCGGGCGAACGTCGACACCGATCAAATCATCCCCAAACAGTTTCTGAAGCGGATCGAACGCACCGGCTTCGGCCCGTTTCTCTTTTACGATTGGCGCCATCTGAGTGACGGGAGTCTGAATCCCGACTTCGAGCTCAATCGACCCGAGTCGCTCGGCGCAACGATCTTGCTGACCGGCGAGAACTTCGGCTGCGGCTCTTCCCGCGAGCACGCGCCCTGGGCGCTGGCCGACTTCGGCTTCCGCGCCATCATCGCGCCGTCGTTCGCCGACATCTTCTACGCGAACTGCATGCAGAATGGTCTGCTGCCCGTAGTCCTGCCCGAAGGCGCGGTGGCGGATTTGTTCCGGCGCTGCCACACGTCGCCGGGGTACGAAGCGACGGTCGATCTGGAAGCGCGGGAGGTACGCGGCGCCGCAGGATTTCGAGTTGCCTTCGAGATCGAGGATTATCAGCGGGAGATGCTGCTGCTCGGCCTCGATGAGATCGGACGGACCCTTCTGGACGAACCCCTGATTGCCGCCTACGAGCGTGGCCGATGAAATTCACGATCGCGGTTCTCCCGGGCGATGGCGTCGGACCCGAGGTCACCGGGGAGGCACTGCGGGTGCTGGCCGCGGTGGCCGACCTCTACGGCTACCGGCTGAACACCGCGGAGTACGCTATTGGCGCTGCCGGCGTGGCCGAAGCTGGTGTGGCCTTGCCGCCCCGCACGCGAGATGCCGTGGTGGACGCGGATGCGGTGTTGCTCGGTGCCGTGGGCAGTCCAGCGCTGGCCAAGGCCACCGGAGATCAGCGGCCCGAGGCCGGGCTCCTGGCGCTCCGAAAGCTGCTCGGGGTCTACGCCAATCTGAGGCCGGTCGCCGTGCACCCGGCTCTGCGCGCGGTGTCGCCCCTCCGCGCTGAACGGCTCGAGGGGGTGGACCTGCTGATCGTGCGAGAGCTCACCGGAGGCCTCTACTATGGCGAGCCCCGCGGCCGCAGTGAGCGCAGTGCGGTCAACACCCTGCACTACGATGTCGGCGAGATCGAGCGGGTAGCGCGGGTGGCGTTTCGTCTGGCCCGGGGGCGGCGCGGCGGCGTCACGTCGGTAGACAAGGCCAACGTGCTGGAAGTCTCGCAACTCTGGCGCGACACGGTGAGCAGCCTGGCCGGCGACTATCCGGATGTGCGGGTCGAGCATCTCTACGTGGACTATGCGGCGATGCGCCTGATCTCTGAGCCATCCTCCATCGACGTGCTGCTCACCGAGAATCTGTTCGGCGATATCCTGAGCGACGAGGCGGGAGTGCTGGCGGGCTCGCTCGGGCTGCTGCCATCCGCCTCGCTGGGGGAAGGTCAGGGACTATTCGAGCCGGTCCATGGCTCGGCCCCGAGCCTGGCCGGCAAAGGCGTCGCCAACCCCATCGGCGCCATCGCCTCGGCGGCGATGCTGCTGCGTCACGGGCTGGCGCTGCCGGAGGCCGCCCAGGTGGTCGAGGAGGGAATCGCGGCGGCGCTGGCTGCTGGGGCGCGCACCTCAGACATCGCCCTCGGAGGAGAGTCCATTTTGACTACCTGCGAGATGGGGGAGGAGGTGGCCCGGCGAGTTGCGGAAACGCGTGGCGTGGCGACGGGAGCAGGAGCCAGGCCCCAGCGGGTGTAAGCTCTACAGGTCGGTCACGGCTCCTAGGCTCGCGCTCGAGACCAGCTTGGCATACTTGTAAAGGACACCGGCCGAATATCTCGGCGCGGGAGGCTTCCAGGCGGCGCGCCTTTGGCTGAGCTCTGCTTCGGGAATCTCGAGCTGGAGCAGCCTTCGCTCGGCGTCGATGGTGATGCGGTCGCCCTCCTGTACCAACGCGATTGCTCCGCCTGCTGCGGCCTCCGGCGCCACGTGTCCCACCACCATGCCGTAGGTCCCTCCCGAGAACCTGCCGTCGGTGATCAGCCCCACCGAGTCACCCAGCCCCGCGCCGATGATCGCGGACGTCGGCGCCAGCATCTCGCGCATGCCGGGACCGCCTTTGGGTCCCTCGTAGCGAATTACGATCACGTCGCCCGCCACGATCCGGCCTGCGAGGATCGCCTCCAGGCAGCGCTCCTCCGAGTCGAAAACGCGGGCCGGGCCGGTCATGGTCGGCGTCTTCACCCCGGTGATCTTGGCGACCGCGCCCTCGGGAGCCAGGTTGCCGCGGAGAATGGCAAGATGCCCCTGCGGATACATCGGCTTGTCCCAGGGCCGGATCACCGCCTGATCACGCCAGGGCTCGGCCGGCACCTCCCCGAGCACCTGGGCGACGGTTTCGCCGGTAATTGTGAGCGCATCGCCGTGAAGCACCCCGTGCGCCAGCAGCATCTTCATCACCTGGGGCACGCCGCCCGCGCGATGCAGATCGGTGGCCACGTACCGTCCCGACGGCTTCAGGTCACACAGCACCGGCACCCGAGCTCGAATGGTCTCGAAGTCGTCGAGCGCGAGCGGCACGCCGGCGGCCCGCGCAATCGCCAGCAGGTGTAGCACGGCATTGGTGGAGCCGCCGATCGCCATCGCTACGGCAATCCCGTTCTCGAACGCCTTGCGGGTGAGGATCTGGCGCGGCAGGATCCGCCGGCGAATCGCTTCCACCAGTGCCGCGGCCGAGCGACCGGCGCTGGCGGCCTTTTCGTCATCCTCGGCCGCCATGGTGGAGGAATAGGGCAGGCTCATCCCCATCGCCTCGAACACCGACGACATGGTGTTGGCGGTAAACATCCCGCCACAGGAGCCCTTCCCGGGGCAGGCCCGGCGCTCGACCTCCAGCAGCTCCAGGTCATCGATTCTGCCGGCGCTGTGCTGACCCACGGCCTCGAAGGCGCTCACCACCGTCAGATCGCGTCCGGCGAGGTGCCCGGGCTTGATCGTGCCGCCATAGACGAAGATTCCGGGAATGTTCATCCGGGCGATCGCGATCATGGCGCCGGGCATGTTTTTGTCGCATCCGCCCACGGCCACCACGCCGTCCATGCTCTGGGCGCCGCATGCGGTCTCGATCGAGTCGGCGATGACCTCGCGGGATACCAACGAGTACTTCATTCCCTCGGTGCCCATCGAGATGCCGTCGCTGACCGTGATGGTGCCGAAGACCTGAGGCATCCCCCCGGACCGGCGCACTGCGGATTCGGCCTCCCGTGCGAGCACATCGAGGCCGGCATTGCACGGTGTCATGGTGCTGTACGCGTTGGCGATGCCGACGATGGGCTTATCGAAGTCGTCGTCTCCAAACCCGACCGCGCGGAGCATGGCCCGATTGGGCGAGCGCTGAACCCCCTCGGTGATGGCGCTGCTTCTCAGTTTGGGAGGCATGAGTGGAATGTAGGGGAAAGGGCGGTAAGCCGGTAAGGCGGTACGGCGGTAGGTCTGACATGCTGGAAGGAGGAGCCAAGGCGCAGCTCCTCCCCGGTATTCTTGCTTCCCCGCTGCCCCGCTTCCCCGCCTACCCGCCTACCGCCAGCGCCGGCGTCACCGCCGCTTCGTTCTTCTCCCCGGTCCGGATGCGGTAGACCTGCGCTACGTCGAGGACGAAGATCTTGCCGTCGCCGACCTCACCGGTGCGCGCGCTGCCGAGGATCGCCTTGACGGTCACCTCTACAAATGGCTCGGAGACCCCGATCTCAAGGCGGACCTTCTCCTGCAGGTCGACTTTGACCGTGGTACCACGATAGGTCTCGACCCGCTCGGTCTCTCCACCGTGCCCCAGCACTCGGGACACGGTGAGACCGCGGACGTCGGTGCGGTAGAGCGCCTCCAGCACCTCGTTGAGACGGTCGGGACGGATGACGGCGACAATCAATTTCATAATCTTCGATCTCCTAAGAGGGAGCTATTAGCTCTTAGCCATTGGCTGTTGGCTCTTGGCTGCGACGGGGACCATGCCCCGTCGCCAGGAGCCCTGGTTCCCTACAGCGTAGCCCATAGCCCATAGCCAATCGCCAATAGCCTTCTTTCAACGCGCGATTTGTGGAGTAAACGCCGGCAGCGGCTCAGATGCGAGCACTGCCTCTGGGGGCACCAGGATCGAGCCTTCGCCGCTGGCGTAGGCTTCCTCGCCGTGCTGGCTCACGTCCATGCCCACGCCTTCGACGCGGGGCACCGCGCGGAGCGACATCACCAGGCCAAGCACCTTGAGAATGGCGAACGTCATCAGCGCCGCGTAGGCCGCCGCGCTAAGGCAGCCCAGCGCCTGGACCCCAAGCTGGCCCGGGTTGCCATACAAGAGGCCGTCGTTGCCGGCTGGGTTCCAGATCTTCTGCGCCAATACGCCGGTGAGTAGGGCGCCGGTCAGCCCGCCAACGCCATGGCCGGCGAAGACGTCGAGCGAGTCGTCGATCCGGGTACGGGTGCGTAGCGCAATGACGAAGTAGCTCGGCAGCGCCGCCACCGCGCCGAGCACGAGTGCGCCGGCCGGGCTCACGAAGCCCGCAGCTGGAGTGATGGCCACCAGCCCGACCACGATTCCGGTGGCCGCGCCGACGGCAGTAGCCCGGCCGGTCCGGAAGTAATCGATCAGCGTCCACACCACCAACGTCCCCATCGGAGCCAGGAAGGTGTTGGTGAAGGCCAGGGCGGCGAGCTCGTTGGCCGCGAGCGCGCTACCACCGTTGAAGCCAAACCAGCCGAACCAGAGCAGGCCCGCACCCAGCAGGGTGAAGGGAACGTTGTGCGGCAGCACTGCCGTGCGCCCGTAGTCCTTGCGGGAGCCAAGCACCATGGCCGCCACCAACGCGGATACGCCCGCATTGATGTGCACCACAGTGCCGCCGGCGAAGTCCAGCACGCCCCGGGTCATGAGCCACCCGCCGCCCCAGACCCAGTGCGCCACCGGCGCATAGACAAACAGGGTCCAGAGAGTGATAAAGGCCACGTACGGACCGAATCGCATCCGCTCGACCACCGCGCCCGAGATGAGCGCGGCAGTGATGATGGCGAATGTTCCCTGGTAGGCCATGAAAAGCACGTGGGGAATGGTGCCTTTGGCCTCGGTGCCCACCCCATTGAGACCGAGGTTGGCCAGGCCGCCGATGAGCGGGCCGCCCTCACTCAAGGCCAGGCTGTACGCCGCCACGGCCCAGGTGACCCCGACGACGCCCAGCGCCACGAAGCTCATCATCATGGTGTTGAGCGAGTTCTTGTTCCGCACCAGCCCACCATAGAAGAAGGCCAGCGCGGGGGTCATGAGCAGGACCAGCGCGGTGGAGACCAGCATCCAGGCCGTGTCGGCCGGCACCACCGTCGGTGCAGGCGCGGCATCCTGCATGGCGAGCAGCAGGGGTAGAGTCATCACGTCGAGTGCTCCTCAAGGGTTGGCGGTCAGGAGTCAGGAGAGTCAGGAGTCGGGGTCTGCGAGTTCGGAATCTCCTGACTCCCGAATCCAGACTCCCGACTGCCATCAGGCGTCGTAGTACAGAAAAAACTCAAACGGATGCGGCCGCAGATTCACCGGCGCGATGTCCTTGGTCCGCTTCATCGAGATCCAGGTCTCCAGCACATCCGGGGTGAATACGTCGCCTTCGAGCAGGAACTGGTGGTCGGCCTCGAGTGCGGCAACCGATTCGGCCAACGATCCCGGCACCGTCTTGATGCTCTTCTTCCTCTCGTCGTGGAGCTCGTACAGGTCCTCGTCGATCGGCGCCGGTGGCTCCAGCTTCCGCTTGATGCCGTCGAGCCCCGCCATGAGCAGAGCGGCAAAGGCCAGGTACGGGTTGGCGGTCGGGTCAGGGGCGCGGAACTCGATGCGGCGCGCCTTGGGGTTGCTGGAGTAGCACGGAATCCGGCAGATGGCCGACCGGTTGCGGGCCGAGTACATCAGGTTGACCGGCGCCTCGAAGCCGGGCACCAGCCTCCGGTAGCTGTTCGTGGTTGGAGCGCAGATGGCCAGCAGCGCGGGCGCGTGCGCGATCAACCCGCCTATGTAGTGCCGGGCGGTCTCGGAGAGCAGGGCATACCCGTTCTCGTCGTAGAACAGCGGCTTGTCGCCCTTCCAGAGCGACTGGTGCACGTGCATGCCCGACCCGTTGTCGCCGTAGAGCGGCTTAGGCATGAACGTGGCCGTGAGCCCCAGGTTATGGCAGACGTTCTTCACGATGTACTTGTAGACCAGGAGACGGTCCGCGGTTTGGACCAGTGTCCCGAACTTGAAGTCGATCTCCGCCTGGCCCGCGGTGGCTACCTCGTGGTGCTGCACTTCCACAGGAACTCCGGCCTCGATCAGCGCCAGCATGATCTTGGATCGCACGTCCTGCAGCCGATCCACGGGTGGCACCGGGAAGTAGCCTTCCTTGTGCCGGGGTCGGTGGCCCAGGTTGGGCACGCCATTCCGGCCCGAGTTCCATACCCCCTCTTCCGAGTCGATGTGGTAGTAGCCCTCGTTGGCGTTCTGGTCGAACCGCACCGAGTTGAAGATGAAGAACTCGGCTTCCGGTCCCCAGTACGACGTCGTCGCGA
>DATMDQ010000156.1:0-9091 GCA_035557715.1 Gemmatimonadales bacterium | reverse complement strand
GTCGGCGTCGTAGGTCAGCAGGAGGAGGCGCTCTTCCGGCTCAGCGTGGCCGAAATGGTGATGCTGGGCCGTTACGCCCGACTCGGTCCGCTGGAGGCCCCACGTGCGGAGGACTGGAGCGCGGTTCGGTCCGCCCTCGAGCGCTGTGACATCGTCGGCCTGGTGGAGCGGTCGGTTGACTCCCTCTCGGGGGGTGAGTGGAAGCGGGTACGGATCGCGCGCGCGCTGGCCCAGGAACCCCGGGCCCTCGTGCTCGACGAGCCGACCGCGTCACTCGACGTTCGCCACGAGATGGAGCTGTTCGAGCTCATCCGGCAGCTGGTTGACGGAGGGCTCGCCGGCCTCGTCATAACTCATCACCTCAACCTCGCCGCTCGTTTCGCGGATCGGATCGTCCTGCTCGACCGCGGCGTGGTCGTCGCCGAGGGAGCTCCAGCGCAGGTGATGAACCGGGACACCCTCTCCCGGGTCTTCGAGTGGCCGGTAGCGGTAACCACCCTGTCGGATGGGTCACCCCAAGTTGTTCCACTACGTGCAAAGGAAAGCCTTCCATGAAAGCACCCCGGTTCGCGCCAGCCATCGCGGTGGTTCTGCTCCTTACCACGTGGCGTGCCGCCAGCGGACAGGAAGCCCAGGACACAACCCGCCTGGCGGAGATCGTGGTAACGCCTACCCGGTTGCCCACGCCTGCAGACGAGGTGGTGGCGTCGGTCACGGTCATTTCGGGTGACGATCTCCGCGCGCGAGGTGTTCGTTTCGTGCAGGACGCGCTGCGCGAGGTTCCGGGCGCGGCGGTGGTGCAGGGAGGCTCGTTCGGGGCTGTCACCTCGCTGTTCTTGCGTGGAGGCGAGAGCGATTATGTCAAAGTCCTGGTGGACGGGGTGGCCGTGAACCAATCCGGGGGGGCGTTTAACTGGGCCAACCTTACCACTGACAACGTGGACCGAATCGAGGTCCTGCGCGGCCCTGGAAGCGTGCTCTACGGCTCGGACGCGGTGACCGGTGTGGTCCAGATTTTCACCCGGCGCGGTGAAGCTGGGTTCGGGGCCGATGGTGGGGGGGAGGCCGGCACCTTCGGCACCGTGAATGGGCGTGCCGGCGTCCTCGGCGGGACCTCCCGCATGACCTACTCAGCCGATGCCAGCCGCTTCGCAACCGACGGCACGTACCAGTTCAACAACGACTATGGGAACACCGCGCTCAGTGGATCGGTGCGAGGCCTTCCGGATGAACGAACCGACGCCTCGGTTACCGCCCGCTACAGCGACAGCCGATATCACTTCCCGACGGACTTCGCCGGCGTCCCGTCCGACAGCAACCAGGCCAGCGCCGAGGAGATGCTCACCCTCGCGGCTGATGTCGGACGCCGACTCGGCTCCGGGACCGACCTCCGATTCACGGCGGGTGGGAACCGCACGGTCGGCGAGTTCGATGATCGTCCCGACAATGCCGCGGACACCCTCGGATTCGGCTTTGCCTCGCAGCGGGACTCGCGCGCCCAACGAGGCAACCTCGACGCACGGATCAATGGCACCGTGAGCCCAGCGCTAACGGTCACCGGGGGCGTACAGGTGGAACGGGAGACCGAGCGCCAGTCGGGCGAAACCACCTCGAACTTCGGTGGGATCGCTACTACCCCTGATACGCCGTTCGACCGGGGGCGTACCACCTTCGGGTACTACGCGCAGGGCGTGCTGGACCTGGCTTCGGGTCTCGCTCTCAACCTCAACGGTCGAGTGGACGACAACAGCGCGTTTGGGACCTTCTTCACCTACCGCGCCGGAGCGGTCTACCGCCTGTCTTCGGGCACGCGAATTCGCGCTTCGCTGGGACGCTCGTTCAAGGCGCCGACTTTCTGCGAGCAGTTCTGTGACGCCCCCTTCGTGGTGGGCGACTCGACCTTGCAGCCCGAACGCTCCACCAGCTGGGAGGCCGGTGTCGAACAGGCCCTGGGCGATGGCCAGGTGTCGATCTGGGCCACCTACTTCGATCAGCGCTTCCATGACATGATCGTGTACGACGGCTCGGGTGCCCCGGGCGAACCGACCTATTTCAACGGTGCCGCCGCCAAGTCTCGGGGAATCGAAACCGGTGTCACCACCTCCCTGGGACGCGACCTGAAGGTGTCGGCCTCGTACACCTACCTCATGGCGGAGGCCACCGACGATGGCGGTCTGCCCACGGCGACCTTTGCCGCCGGCGAGCGCTTGATCCGCAGGCCCCAGCACTCGGCTGAGCTGTCGGCCCGGAGCCGGGTTCTCGATCGGGTCACACTGGGGGGCTCGCTCATCTATATGGGTTCCCGGGAGGACGTAGACTTCAACCTGTTTCCGGCTGAACGGGTGGAGCTCCCCGGCTACGCCATCGTGGACCTGGCTACCGAGGTGGAGGTCATTCAATCCCATCCCGGCCGTCCCGGCCTCTCCGCTGTACTGCGGGCGGAGAATCTGTTCGATCAGGCCTACGACCAGGTGGTTGGGTTTGCGGGGCGCGGGAGGGCAGTGTTCGGGGGAGCCAAGTTCCAATTCTGACCGGCAGACGACTGGCGGCGGGGACCGAGTGCTTCAATCTTTCCCTCATGACCCGACCTCGCTCCGCTCTCCCCTTTGCCCTGACCGCACTCCTGGCGGGGCTCTGGTCCTGCGCCGAGACGTCGGCGCCGCTACCTCCTCCAGAGGAGGTGGTGATCGTGCTCAACACGGCGGCTGCCACGTTGAGCCTGGTACCGGTGGCGGCGCCGGCTCAGGTCTCGACGGTCCCGCTCGGGGCCTCGGATGTGTTGCCAGTCAGCGTGGCCACCCGGGGAGCCACCGCGGTGATCCCGCTCCGCGGCAGGGATGCTCTGGCCGTCGTGGATCTGCGGGCAGGTATGGTGGTGAACACCATCGCCCTCGCTCCCGGGTCCGGCGTGGCCGGGGCGGCACTGGTCGGCGATTCCGTCGCCTATGTCACCAATTCCAGCCTCAATACGGTTACCAGGATCGATCTGGCCACCGGTGATACTGCCAGCACTCTCGTCGGTTCTTCACCGCAACATGTGACGTTCACGCGCGGCCGGGTGCTGGTCATGAACTCCAATGTCGACTCTCTGGGCAAGCCGGCGGGAGAAAGCTCCATCAGCGTCATCGACCCGTCTCGCGATCCCGCCACGGCCCTGGTGGATGAAATCCAGCTGGTGGGACCGGGCAATGCCCGGTTCAGCACCGTCGCTGGAGATGGTCTGGTGTACGTCATTCAGGAGGGAGATGCCGCCGTAGACGAGGGGCGGCTCTCCATCGTCGATCCGGTTGACCGGCAAGAATTGGCCAGCTTCGGTGGACTGGGGTTCGGTCCGGGAGACCTGGCTGCGGACAACAGTGAGCGTATTCTGATCAGCTCCCGCAGCGAAGGGTTGATGGAGTTCGACACCGCCGAGCGCCGGGTGATTCGGGGCGAAGGCGATGGGACTGTGATACCGTCCAACACCGGGGTGGCGGTGGACTCCCAGGGACGGATCTATGCCCTAGAAGCCGGCTGCTCGGGAACCGGGGTCGTCCATGTGCTTCGGCCGGACTTCACTGAGATTCGGTCGGTACCGGTCGGGCGATGCGCCAGCCAGGCGCTGCTCGCTCGGGTGCCGGCCGCCGGTACCGAAGCACCTGCCGAGCCGACGGACGAGCTGCCGATGTAAGAGCCAGAGCTGCTGCTCAGGGGCTACATTCCCTCCATGCCCCCGGTCTCCACGCCCGCGATCGTGCTCTCCACGCTCAGATACAGCGAGACCTCCAAAATCGTTCGGCTCGCCACCCGGGCATACGGTGTGCAAAGCGTCATCGCAAAAGGGGCGTTGCGCCCGAAAAGCCGCTTCGGGGCGGCGCTCCAGCTCTTGAGCGAAGGGCAGGCGCAGTTTCTTCTGAAAGAGAACCGGGAGCTGCACCTCCTCACCAGCTTCGATTTGAGACGGCTCCACGTAGGACTCGCAACCGAGCTGGATCGGTATGCCGTCGCCTGCGCGCTCGGAGAAGTCATGCTCCGTTTTGCTCCGCCCGATCCCCATCCTGAGAGCTTCGACCTGCTGCAACACGCACTGGAAGAGCTGGAGGTCGCGCCGTTTCCCACGGTCGAGGCCCTCGGCTACCGTCTGCTATGGCAGATGGTGAGCGCGCTCGGCTTCGAGCCCTCGATGGAGGCTTGCGTCATCGACGGTACGCCGCTACCGGAACGTGGACCGCTCGCCTTCAATACCCGCGAGGGCGGCGCACTCTGTGCCAACTGCGCGGCCTTGCACGGCGCGACGCAACTTCCGGAGCAGGCCCGGGCCGACCTCGCCGCATTGATGGACTCTGCCGTACCGCTGCCCGAGCTGGATCCCAAACATGGGGCCGCCCACCGCCGGCTGCTGGCCCGCTACATACGCTATCACCTGGGCGAGGGCGCCGAGCTTCCGGCGCTCGAGTTCTGGACTCAGCGCCCCTGGGTGGCCGCGTGATCATCGGTACCGCCGGTCACATCGACCACGGAAAGTCCGCTCTGGTGAGTGCCCTCACCGGCAAGCCGATGGATCGTCTGCTGGAGGAGAGACGGCGGGAGATTACTATCGAGCTCAACTTCGCACCGCTCGATCTGGGCTCCGGCCGAACTGCCGGCGTGGTAGACGTTCCTGGCCACGAGGACTTCGTGCGCACCATGGTGGCTGGGGCTTCGGGCATCGATCTGGTGCTTCTGGTGATTGCCGCCGACGAAGGCATCATGCCCCAGACCGAGGAACACCTAGCCATTCTGGAGCAGTTGGGAGTGGCGGGCGGGATCCCGGTCATCACCAAGGCCGACCTGGTCGACAGCGAGTGGCTCGAGCTGGTGACCAGCGACGTGGCGGAGCGATTGGCTGTCTCTCCGATCGACTTCGAGCCTCCACTCGCGGTGTCTGCCAGGAACGGTGGTGGGATAGAGGCGCTTCGTGAACGGCTGGTCGCCCGTGCGAGCCTGCTCCCGCCGAGGCTTTCGGGCGACGGCTTCCGAATGCCGATCGATCGGAGTTTCTCTCTCTCGGGCGTCGGCACGGTCGTGACCGGCACCGCGTGGTCGGGCCGGCTCGGCGTCGGGGACCCGGTCAGCGTGCTGCCTGCTGGTCTCCGGGCTCGGGTGCGGTCGATCGAAAGCTACGGCCATGAAGTGGAGCGAAGCGACCCCAGAGCTCGAACCGCCGTCGGCCTGGCAGGTGTGGAGCGCCGGGCTGTGACCCGGGGAGACGTGCTGGTCACCGACGAGCTACCCTGGGTCGCCGCATCCGCGTTGGATGTCCAGATCACACTCCTCCCGGGTGCCGCGCGGCCCTTGAAGTCGCGAACCCGGGTTCGGCTGCATCTGGGGACCACGGAGGTAATGGCCCGGGTGCTGCCGCGTCTCCCGATCGAGCCCGGTGGGACCGGGATGGCCCGGCTCACTCTGGAGAAGTCTCTGGTGGCGCGCGCCGAGGACCGGTTCGTCCTCCGGAGCTACAGCCCGGTCACTACCATCGGCGGTGGCCGTGTGCTCGATCCTTTCCCGCCCGGCCGCCGTAGCGCGTGGCCTGAAGGGCTGGCCTCTCTCGACCCGGCCGAGCGCTTCCGGGCCGCACTCATCCGCCGGCGAGAGGGCATTCAGGCCGCGGTACTCCCACTGCTGCTTGGCTTGCCTCGAGCCGCCGCCGCCGAGGTGGCGCGGGCTGAGACCACCGCGCGCCTGCTCGGTGAGATCTGGGTCAGGGGCGAGGTGGTGAAAGAGGTTGGCCTCCGAGCCCTCGGGGTGTTGCGGGACTATCATCGCCACCACGGCAGCGACGCCGGAATGCCACTGGAAACACTCCGGCACTCCCTTGTCGCCCGCGATGTGGTAGTGGAGGCCGCCTTGAGCGACTTCGCCCAGGCCGGTCGCCTGCGGCGAATCGATGGCGTCGTCGCGCTGGCCGGTTTCGTACCCCAGGTGGTAGGAGGGGACTCGGCAATAGATGGTGTCGTCCGGCTACTGCTCGAGGCCAACCTGAATCCACCTTCGATCCCGGAGCTGGAGCGCAGCACTGGCCGCCGGGATCTCCTGGCGGTCCTGCGCTTGGCCGCCGCCCGGGGTCAAGTTGAGGCGGTGGAGCGGGATCGGTACTATGCCCGCGAGGCCCTGGACCAGTTCACCACGGTCCTGAACGATCTTGGCCGGCAAGGGGAGATCGTTCCCGGTGCCGTTCGAGAGCGGCTCGGCCTGACCCGGAAGTACCTGATTCCCCTGCTCGAATGGGCGGATGGAAAGGGGATCACGGTGAGGGTAGGGGAGGGGAGGAGGCTGAAGAGGGTCGGGAGTCAGGAGTCGGGAGCTAGGAGCTAGGAGCTGGGAGCTAGGAGCTGGGAGCTCACACACCCTTGACTCCAGACTCTGGACTCTAGACCTTCACCATAGAAGGCGTTAGCACCGTATTCCGACCCAGCAGGAGGTGCCACTACCGTTCTACATCTCGTAAGAGGAGCGCCCATGGTCCGCTTTGCGTGGCCGGGGTGGTGGCTCGGGCTTCTGGTGGGAGCAGGCCCCCCGGTAGCGGCACAGGCGAATGTGCTCCCTCCGAGGGTCGAGCTGAAGGAGAACTACCCCAATCCGTTTTTCCCGGCGACGACGATCCCGTTCGAAATTTCCCGGGAGGTGTGCGCGAGAGGTCATCAGCCGGTGGTCAGCCTGAAAGTCTACAATGTGCTGGTTCAGGTGGTCGCCATTCCGACCTTGGCGAATGGATCGAGCGAGCGGGTAGATAGCCTTCGCTTGCGCTGTGGAGAGTATCGGGCTTTCTGGGACGGGCGGTACCTGGATGGCATACGCGAGGCCACTCCGGGAGTTTATTACTACCAGCTCACCGTCGATGGCGAGCGGTTCACCAGGAAGATGATCGCGCAGAGGAAGATCTCGAGCCAGAAGTGATCGCAAGAGGCAGCCGTACAGGCTGCCTCTTTGCGTGTCAGAGATGGAGCAATAAATGAAGCGTCACGGGTATTGCTGCCAAACCGGCAGAGTTCAGGGGTACAGGCCTTGCCAACTCCCATGTCAATTTCTGATTGTTCCACAAAACCTACCGGCCCCGGACTAGCTGGAGGCCGGACTGTGCCCACGTGAGGGCCCGATGATCCGACCAGAGCGACTGACGATAAAGGCGCAGGAAGCACTTCGCGATGCCGGCGAGCTGGCCCGTTCGCGCGGAAATCCAGTGGTGAACGACGCCCATCTCCTGGCTGTGCTCCTACAGCAGGACGAAGGTGTGGTGCGCCCGCTGCTTCAGAAGGCCGGGCTCAACCTGACCTCAGTGGCCGAGGCGGTCGAGCGCGAGTTGGGTCGCTTTCCCACCCAGTCGGGTGGCGGGGGGGAGCCCAGCTTCAGCCGGGAAGTGAACCGGATTTTCGATCGAGCCGACGCTGAAGCCAAGAAACTCGGCGACCAGTACATCTCCACCGAGCACCTGCTCCTGGCCATGGCCGAGGAGAAGGGCACTACGCTCCGCAACATTCTCACCTCGCAGAACGTCTCAGCGGAAGACCTGCGCCAGGCGCTGCAGGAGGTGCGGGGCTCACATCGGGTCACCGACCAGTCGCCGGAGGAGAAGTACCAGGCGCTGGAGAAGTACACCCGCAACCTGACCGAAGAGGCCCGCAAGGGAAAGCTCGATCCGGTTATCGGGCGAGATGAGGAAATCCGCCGGTGCATGCAGGTGCTGTCGCGTCGCACCAAGAACAATCCGGTGCTGATTGGTGAGCCCGGCGTCGGCAAGACCGCAATTGTGGAGGGGCTGGCCCAGCGAATCGTGAACGGCGATGTGCCAGAATCGCTGCGCAACCGGGAGCTGGTGGCGCTGGATGTGGGCTCGCTCCTGGCCGGCGCCAAGTTCCGCGGTGAATTCGAGGAACGGTTGAAAGCAGTGGTGAAGGAGCTGACCGAGAGTCAGGGGAAGTACATCACCTTCATCGACGAGCTGCACACCATCGTCGGCGCGGGGGCAGCCGAGGGCGCTATGGACGCGAGTAACATGCTGAAACCGCCGCTGGCCCGGGGCGAGCTGCATGTGATCGGCGCGACGACGCTGGATGAGTACCGCAAGCACGTCGAAAAAGACCCGGCACTCGAGCGCCGCTTTCAGCCGGTCATGGTCCCCGAGCCCACGGTCGAGGATACCATCGCCATCCTGCGCGGGCTGAAAGAGCGATACGAGGTCCACCACGGCGTCCGGATCACCGATAACGCCATCATCGCCGCCGCCACGCTTTCCGATCGCTACATCGGCGACCGGTTCCTGCCGGACAAGGCCGTCGACCTGATCGACGAAGCCGCCAGCCGGCTCCGGATCGAGATCGACAGCCTGCCGCAGGAGATCGACGAAGTGGAGCGCCGGATCGTCCAGCTGGAGATCGAGCGGCAGGCGCTGCTCAAGGAAAAGGACAAGGCGGCGGTCGAGCGTCGTGAGGCGCTGGAGCGCGAGATATCGACGCTCCGGGAGAAGGCCAACGGGATGAAGGCGCAGTGGCAGGCTGAAAAAGCCTCTCTCCAGGAGATGCAGCAGCTCAAGGCGGAGATCGAGTCGGTTCGGGCCGAGATCGAGCAAACCACCCGGCGGGGCGACCTGCAGCGGGCAGCGGAGCTGCGCTATTCCAAGTTGCCCGAGCTGGAACGGAGGCTGGCGGAAGACGAGAAGCGCCTGCATGAGATCCAGGCGGGTGCCATGTACCTGAAGGAGGCGGTCGACGCCGAGGACATTGCCGAGATCGTGTCCAAGTGGACCGGAATACCGGTGAACAGGATGATGGAGTCGGAGCGCGAGCGGCTGACCAAGCTGGAGGACGAGCTCGCCCGGCGGGTCATCGGCCAGCGTCAGGCGGTCACTGCCGTGGCTAACGCGGTGCGGCGGAGCCGAGCCGGTCTCCAGGATCCGAACCGGCCACTCGGCTCGTTCATTTTTCTGGGCCCGACTGGCGTGGGCAAGACCGAGACGGCGCGGGCGCTCGCCGATTTTCTGTTCGACAACGAGCGCGCCATGATCCGGATCGACATGTCGGAGTACATGGAGAAGCATTCCGTCGCCCGGCTGATCGGTGCGCCTCCCGGCTACGTG
>DATMDQ010000155.1:0-7628 GCA_035557715.1 Gemmatimonadales bacterium | reverse complement strand
GTGTCCAGTCCCCGCGAGCTGGTGGATGCGGTCGAGCCGAGACGCTCCTTCGACGACGTGGTGCTGCCTCCCGGCACGCTGCGGGCGCTTAATCACGCCCTGGCCCTGGTGCGGAAGCACGACCTGATCTTTCAGCAGTGGGGGCTGGCCGAACGCCACTCGAGTGGTCTCGGGCTTGCCTTCCACTTCGCCGGGCCGCCCGGCACCGGAAAGACGATCTGCGCCGAGGCGCTCGCGTACGCCCTGGACAAGAAGCTCCTCGTGGTGCGCTACGCCGAATTGGAATCCCGCTGGGTGGGCCAGACCGCGAAACATGTGTCGTCGGTCTTCCGATCGGCGGCGCGTCAGGACGCCGTGCTCTTCTTCGATGAGGCCGACGCCATTGCCAGCCGGCGGTTCAGCTCGATCACCGCGGCGTACGAACGGGAGGCCAACGGCGTCGTCAATGTGCTGCTGCACGAGCTGGAGAGCTTTCCCGGGGTGGTCATCTTCGCCACCAACCTGGCCGCCAACATCGATCCGGCATTCGAGCGCCGGGTCCGCACCCATATCCTGTTCGAGATGCCTGACGTGGACGAACGGGAACGGATCTGGGCGGTGCAGCTCCATGCTCGAAAGACCCCGCTCGCTCCCGACGTGGACTTCAGGGCGCTGGCGGAGGCATATCCACGCAGCGGTGGCGACATCAAGAACGCGGTGCTCAAGGCGGCGCAGATCGCCACGGTGGAGCCGGGCCCCGACGCGGAGAAGCGGATCCACCAGCGCCATTTCATCCAGGGGATGGCGGAGGTGATGGCGGCCGAAAACGTCATGTCACAATCGCTCTTCGACGATCCCGGGGCAGGGCCTCTCGGAGGCGCCATCGAGCGCCTGGCCGAGGGTCAGGAGGAGCTGCGGGGGGAGCTGGGGGTTTTCGCGGAGCGGTTCGAGGCCTTGGAGCACCGGATCGTGGCGCTCCATCACGATCACTCTGCCGGCCGGGCGGAGCTGGAGAGTACCCAGAGCCGGGCACTGGAGTCGTTCAGCTCAGGCCGGCGGCGCCGAGATAGAACAATCACCTACCTGTCCATAGGAGCCGCCATTCTCGCGGCTTTGGCTCTGGCCCTGTCGCTCTTGCCGCAGTAGGTCACCGTCTACGCAGGCGCACGTCCTCGCTCCGGTTGGGCCCTATCACAATCACCAGGAGCCGGGACTCGTAGCCGGGGGCAGAAACCCTGACGTACTGGGTTCGGCAGTTGTCCATCAGGGTCACATCGAACTTGAAGTGATACTCGCCGGCCGCGTCGGTGAAGGTGACGTAGGGCGTTCCGATCATCTGGAGGTGCGCCCCTGCCAGCGGGCGACCATTATCCTGCCGGAATATCCGGCCCTCGACCATTCCGTATTCGGGCGGCCCAGCTGAATCCCTCGGCGCCACCGCTTGGGGGATGCAGCGCTCCGGGCTCTCCCGGACCCAGGCTTCCATGGGCCGCCGGGCCTGCGGTCCGGCCCCTGCACTGGTGGCCAGCCGGGGCCGGCCGAAAATGCGGCGGGCCTCGGATTCGAGCGTGGCCACGGTCTTCTTTGCCGCGGGCCTCTCTTTGGTCGGTTTCTCCGCCGTCTCCGCCCCGCTGGAGCGGGTCTCATCTGGAGGCGCGTTGGGCTCGGGCTCGGGCACCGTCTGCCGCACTGGAGGCGGGGCCGGCTCGGGTGGGGGCCGAACGGGTGCCGGTGGCTGGGCCGGTTGTGGCCGCACCGGTGGTGGCGGCGGCGGTGGTGGGGGTGGCTCGACCGGGGGGACGTAGATCATCTCGATCCGCCGGGCTTCCGCTGCCGGATCGTCCGTCCCCTTCGCCGCCTCCTCCGACGCCGTCGTCCGGGAGAGTCCGGCCGCCATCGCGAGCACCACCAGGTGGACCCCCGCGCTGACGGCGAGAGGGCTCCAGGCGCGCGTGCGAGTTGGAGGTAGAACCGGCGGCTTCACAAGACGAGGCATTCCCTGGAAGATAAGGCCATGGATCTGGACCCCTGGAAGCCCCATGCCGCGGCCATGGAGGCCTACCACCGCGGGCAACACGACGCGGTGCTCGTGGTCTATGACGACTTCGAGCGGGACGAGGTCCCGGTCTCCTATTTCTTCCGCGACCCGGACCAGTTTCCCCCGTTGGAGCGCCTGGCGCTAGACCTCTGCCGGGGGCGAGTGCTGGACGTGGGGGCCGGGTCCGGCTGCCACTCGCTCGTGCTGCAGGAGCGCGGGTTCGAGGTCACCGCCATCGAGATCCTTCCGCCCCTGGTCCGCATTCTTCGGGAGCGGGGCGTCCGGGACGTCCGCGCCGCCACCTGGATGGACGTCGAGGCCGAGCCCTTCGACACCGTCTTCATGATGATGAACGGGCTGGGTCTCACCGAGACGCTGTCCGGCCTGCGCCGGTTCTTTTCCGAGGCTCGCCGCCTGATTCGCCCGGGGGGCCAGGTACTGGCGGATTCCACCGATGTCCGCGTGAGGCTCGATGTCGAGGCCAACCGCACCGGTGCGCTGGAGCGGCCCGACGGGCGCTACGTGGGCGAGCTCCACTTTCAGGTGGAGTACGAGGGACAGAAGGGCGCGCCGTTTGCCCAGCTCTACGTCGATGCCGCGACGCTGGGCCGCTACGCGCGGGAGGAGGGTTGGGACTGCGAGATCATGCGTGATCCAGATGAATACGGCAACTACCTGGCGCGGCTCACTCCCCGTTAGGGGCGGCCGGCGTACTCTTCACTTGACCCGGAAGCCGCGGCTGGAAGTCACCATTCCTCCCGCGCCCGTCACCGTCACGACCAGGAGGTACGGCCCCGAACCGAGCCCGCGCAGGTCAATGCCGCGGCGCACCACCTCAGTCCCGCCCTCGGCCTTCATCGCGAACGCGGCCGCGGTGCGTCGGCGGCCGCCCGGCTTGTCCGACCGAATCTCGACGGTGGTCTGGTACATCGAATCCACCTGGAGGCCGCCGATGCGGTAGTAGAGCGCGGCCGGTGCTGCTCTGAAGCGGCCCGAAGGATTGAGCGCCACTGGACCATCGGGCGCCGGCCACAGGAGCCCGCCCGGCACGCCCAGAATCAGGTCACTGAGCGCGATCGCGGGATCGTCCGCATCCGAAAGGACGATGGGCTCGATCTGCGCGGCCCCTCCCGCGCCATTCGTCGAGTCCGCCAGGAGGACGCGCAACCGGTGCCGACCCGGTGGCGCGGGCAACTCGAGGTAGCCCGCCAGCTGCCGCCCACCCGGCGCGCCGGATGATTGCAGCCGGATCGTCGTGTCTGCCTGCACCAGGCGGCGGTCGTGCTCGCTCGAAACCACCAGCCTGACGGAGAGGGGAAACGACGTGACACCGTCGGCGGCGCCGCGTGGCCGCGGCACGCCGAAGACTACCAGCACCCGGCCCTCGCCGTTCCGCGACACGCCGTAAGCCTGCACCGTGGACTCGAGGCTCGCGCGGAATTTCTGGACGTAGCTGTCGGTCCTGGTCCCGATCTCGAGCGACCGCTGGCCGGCCGCGCGCTCCAGCTGGAGATTGGACGAGCCCTGAATCGAGGGCCGCTGGGCCAGGCGGGCATAAACCGGATCCAGCTCAGACCGCGACTGGATCAGCGCGTGGGCGAACCGGGCCGGGTCGAATGCCGGCCCCCGGGGCTGGCCAGGAGCCGCGCTGTTGCTCATCTGGAGCTGAATGACCGTGTCGATGGAGAAGACGTCAAGCAGGCTCTCGATCAACCGGTAATCGCTTCCGAACTCCGCTACGAAGTGAAAGACCAGGTTGCCGTCCGGGCGCTGGTACTTCCACGACAGGTTCGGCGGCACCGGTGGGGTCGCATCGTCCGGTCGGGGGACCGTAAATCCGCCCGGGCTGTCATCGGCCCCCAGCCCGTCCGGGTTGTACGCGATCTGCGGAGCGACATGCCCAGCGCTGGGAAACGAGGTGCCGAACGAGGCCCGCGCGTCGGGCTCGCCGTGCCGGACGTAGATCACCGCGCGGTCGTCCAGGCGTGTCTGATGCGGCCGATACCGTTGTCCCTGGGTGTGACGGAGCCGGTCGCCCACCCGAAGGAAGTGGCGCTCGGCGTAGGCCAGCCGGCGGTAGTGCTCGGCCAATCGTTCGTTCGCAAGCCGGAGGTCGCGCACGTCTCGCCGCTCCCAGAATGCCTCGATCGAGGAGGGTAGTTCGCTAGCCGGCGTGTGGTCGAAGGTCTCGAGGTCCGCGGAATCCATGATCCAGGCGAGGTCGTCCCTGACGCCCCGCCTGGCTTCGGCCGATCGGGCCCGGGCGACGGCGGCGTAGTAGGCGTCCGCTCCAGCCGCCACGCGGCCCGCCTCGAAGTGGGCCCGGGCCAGCTCGAGAAACCCCACGCCGGAATCGCCGCCGGCCTGAAGGTATCGACCGAGCAGTACGACGGTCGAGTCGAGGTCTCCGGCTTCCCGCCGCAGGTGGGCCACCGCGAGCAACGCGCCGGGGCCCGACGATTCCGCCGGGCTCACAGCTTGTGCCAGCGCGAGCTTCGCCGGCCCGAACGTCGAGTCGGCCTCCAGCGCCCGGGTGAGAGCGACGCCGGCCTCCTCCGCATAGGTCGACCCGTCGGGCTGATGCTCGTCCGGGTAGGGCAGCAGCTGCAGGGCGGCCATGGCCAGCTTGGTACTTCCGAGGCCGTACCAGGCGTAGGGCCAGTCCCGGTGCTCGAGGACGACGGCCCAGAACTCCTCCAGCGCCTCATCGAAGTAGCGGCGGTTCTCGGTGAGCTCGCCCAAGCGGCGCTTGACCAGCCCCCGGCGGAGAAATCCCAGCGGCCACTTGCCGCCGGTGGCCTGTTTCGACACGGCGGAGTCGAGGAGCGGCTGCAGCTCCGTCACCACTGAGCTGCTGTCGACGCGTGCTTCCCACTCCATCAGCAGGCCACGGTCGACGGAACGTTGCGCGAGGAGGGTTCCAGGTGGAGTGACGGCACAGGCGAGCAGAAGTGGCGGGACGAAGCGGGCTGCCGAGCGGCCGGACATGGTTACCTCGCACGGGCAGGAGGAGCCGGGTCAGACATTGGAGACGGATGGTGGGAGTCGATCGCCACATCCTGCGCCAACGCCTTAATCCTCAGGCGAAGTCACTCGCTGTCGGCACCTCATCTCGAGGTGATGGCCGCGGCTCGGGTGATGGGGTCCGAACTGGATCCGGCCGCGGGGTAGGGCTTGGGCTTGGCCCCGGCGTTGGATCCGGCGACGGACCCGGCCGCGTGGGATTGGGATAGGGGGTGGGGTGCGGCTCGGGTTGTGGTACCCGGTTCACCACGTTCTCCGAAAGGGATCGATGCTGCATCGTCGTGCCTCTCACAGACGGTACCGCAGCTAAAACCTGGTGCGCACCGCGAGCCCGAGCCGCGTGCCGTCTGAAGTCGGAGTCATTGTCGGGCTGACTGAAATTCGCGCGTTCGAGTCGATGGTTTGCGGCGATTTACGGTTCGCCAGCTCGTCGGTTCGAGGACGGAGCAGGCGATAAACGCCGGCCACGAGCGCGCCGCCGCCCACAATGATGTTTGCGGTGGCGATCTTGTCGGTTCCACCAGATCCGTCGAGGTTCACCGCCCCCGCAATGACCGCTGCGCTTCCGGCGACAACGCCGGCCCAGCCGGCCGTCCTGCTGGGCGCGAAGAGGTTGAAGCCGAGCGTCGTGAGGGCAGAGCCACTCACCACAATGGAAGTGAGGGCGTAGTCCGCACTCACCTCATCGTCATCCTCAATGATCGGTCCATTATATCCCGGCTGGATGCGGGCCGCTTCTGCCACCGTGAGGCCGGTGCTATCCAGCCAGGCCAGCAGCTCGCCGTCACCAGCCAGCTCGGCGATGAACGCGTTGTTTCGCGTCGCAGCAACGCGGTCAACCAGATCGCCTCGCCCCGACCGCTCGATCAGATACGCCATCGCACACAGGACGCCGTCGTTATCGCGAAAGAACGGCACAGCCTGATTCGGGAACCGGTCATTTCGGGGGAAAGTACCCGCCTCTCGATAATCTCGAAGCCAGCCAACGAGGGTGGCTCTGGCCGTACGTTGGGCAGGCGTCAACTGGAGCGTTTTGGCATCGCCCAGTTCACTGTCGACCGAATCGAAGTGGGCTCGTAGCCTCGCCACTTCGAGCCGCCTCAGGTCGGAGCCGGTGGGAGGGACATCCCGGGTACCAGGATAAAAAGCCAGCGACAGAAAAAGGACCGAGGCAGGGAGGGCAAGCCGTGACGAATTCATGATTCAATCCTCCGCTCTTCGCGTGCCTTGGTGAGTAAGCGCTCCGCGAAATCGAGCCGTTCCTGGGTTTCCGCCAGCTCCTGCTGAACGCCCTGGAGATCGTGCTCCAGTGCCTCGAGCCGGGCGGTGACGCCTGCCGAGAGTGCTTCTGGCCGGGTCACAAACAGACGAACGATTTTGTATGCCGCGAACGCGAGGATCGCTGAGATGGGTATGAGTGGGGCAAGAAATTCAGGGTTCACGTGATCTCCTCAGAGGCGCTGGTCCAGAGGACGTTACGTCGGGCGCTGGGCCACCGCCAGAAGATGGGCGCTGCAGCCCAGCACTGCCGGCTCCCGTTCCAGCATTCGAGCCACTTCCAATAATGCGGCGCGCCGCCGCCCGTCCGCCATGCGCTCCGGCACATCCGGAAGAATCCAGCCCGGACCCTCGATGCCGTACACTCCAGTCAACGACAGCCCTGCAGCCGTTACCTCTTCCGCCAGCTCCTCGGGATGATGGAAGAAGGCTGTGGTGAAGTAATCCAGCCGTTCCGTGGGGTTCCGGTGCTGGCCGTCCCTGAGATCCTGCTCCACGATCGCGGCGAACCGGGGATCTCCCAGCAGATCGCGCGAGAGACCGTCCAAAGCCGATGCCCAGCGGGAGATGGCCGCCGCAAACAGCCGGCCCCCTGGCTTGAGTACGCGGGCTGCCTCGTCCAGGGCCCGCACCCGGTCCCTGGCGTCAACGAGGTGATACAAAGGGCCCATGAGGAGGACGATGTCAGCGGTTCGATCCGGCACATCCAGGGCGCGGGCGTCGCCCACTCGGCAAGAGAGAATCGGCCGTGCGGCGGCGGCGCTCCGGCGCCTGGCTTCGGCTACCAGTCGCGGCACCGAATCGAGGAGATGAACCGAGTATCCGGCCGCCGCGAGCCACAGGGCATAGGCTCCCGCGGCCCCACCAACGTCCAGAACGGTCGCCGGCGGTGGCGGCGCGAAGCGTTGGATCAGCTCCCGGGTGCGCGCCTCCTCCAGCTGAAACGGCCCCTGCTCCAGCCGGGTTTCCTCGGGGGTCACATGGTAGTAGTCGGAAATGACCGGATCGAAACCTTGCGGCGCCGCCTCGCCCATGCCTTTTCCTCCTTGGGCGGCCTTCATTCCAGGATCTTCCAGAAGGAATCCTTGCGCGTGATCTTGCCGTCGACGAACTCCAGCAGGTCAACGCCTCGCACTGCGAGACTCTTCCCCGAAGCCGACGTGCCGGTGAGCGTCCACTCCGAGACTCCGAAATCACCGCAAGCCCAGTGACGGTCCTCTCCGTAGTGCACATCAGGAATTCCCTCGAAACGCGTCGCCAGGGCTGCCCGGACATCCTTCTTCCCGATGTACCGATCGCCTCGAGGGCC
>DATMDQ010000154.1:0-9221 GCA_035557715.1 Gemmatimonadales bacterium | reverse complement strand
AATGTCGGTGGCACTGGTCTATGGTGTCGCGATACCGGTGCTGGCGGTGCCACTCCTTGTCCTGGCACTACTCGTGGGCTTCTCCCGCGTCCGGCTGGGCGTGCACTACCCGAGTGACGTGCTGGTAGGCCAGCTGATCGCCGCCGGCACCGCCAGCGTCCTCACCGCTGCGATGTAACCTCACAGCTTGTTGGCGTAGCTGAGGAACTTGTAGCGCCCGCTCCGCTCGAGGATCTGGCTGAAGAGCCGGAGGGACACAGTCTTCCCCTGCTCGTCCCGGACCCGCATGACGCAGGGCCCTGATATGGTGTTGTCTCCTTCCCGACTTACCTCCGCACCGCAGTCGTAGCCCAGGAGCCGGAGCTCTCGCCCCCCGTAGGCAGCCAGGGAACGGCGTACCCCCCGCTCGCTCCTTTCCAGGAGCAGATGCCACATCAGACCCGGCTCGACGTCGTACGGAGGAAGGCCCTGTGGAGTCGTGGGGTAGTACAGATAGGCAAACTCGGGCCGGGTAACCGCCATCGAAGCGAGAGCCAGGGTATCCTGCACTTTCAGCGCCCTGAGAAAGCGCACCACCAGCGTGTCGCGACTCTCCCGACCTCCTTCCAGCGCAGTCACTGGAGCCAACCCCGCGCGAAACCGTCGCAGAGCTTCATCGCGGGTAAGAATACTGTCCACCACCCGGACGGGTGCCCCTTCTGCCCGCATTTCCGGGCGCTCGCAGGCCGCCGCGGACCCCGCTGCAACGGCAAGAAGCGCATAGACCATCCACCGCATTTTCGCTCTCCAGCGTAAGCCAACGGGCAGACCACCGGATTGGCAGCCTGCCCGTTGATTACTCGGGTCTAGTTGATTGCGTAACTGGTCCAGCCTTGCCACCACTTGGTGCCGGCCGGCTCGGCGGCTCCGAAGTAGGTGGTGTTGGTCAACGATCCGCCAAAGAACCCGGCAGTGTACCCGGCCGGTATCACGATGGTTCCGGCGCCAGTTGCAGCCGGGGAGCCCGCACCCGGGGTCCAGTCCAGGGAAGCCGGAGTGAGGCTGGCAAACAGCGATGCCGCTGTGCCCGCTGCCGCGACATGATTATCAGCCGCAAACGCGGCCGCCTTGCCGAAGTTGGTTCCCGCGTCATCATCGTAGTTGATGGCGTTCTCTGCCAACAGGAGGTTGACCACATTCAAGGAATCGACCGTAGTCAACATGTTGTTGGTTTCGGGATCGCGCACGCTCACCCCCTGTTTCTGCCACCGGGCGACGATCCCGTTGGTCAGATACCCCCCGGTGCCGCGCCGCAACACCATGCCGAGGTCGCCGGAGGCCGTGAGGGTCGTGCCGGTGCCGGGACCGATCAGTGTGAAGTTGGCGAAGACCGGTACCGAATACGGCTGGGTGGCAAAGCCCAGATCACATCCGGTGCCGTTGCAGCCATCCGCCTCGAACCCCTGGGGATCGGCCGAGAGCGTCCCGGAATTCGCCGCCGGGTCCAGGCGGACAGACTGAAAGCCGATCAGGAACTGATTCCTGCCCCGGTAGCCTTCGGTCCAGTCGAAGTGCTCGTCACCCGCCTCGTAGGACACGAGGTAGCGGCCGTCTACCGCACCGCCCCACCACTCGAACGAGTCATCGAGCCCGGCGAGCGACTGCACGTACTCCAGCGTGGTGCCCGAGCCAACCGCGTAGAGGCTGAGGCTGTTGAGCTCCTGCCCGGCACCGGCGGACACGTCATAGCCTGCGAATTCGATGCGCACGTACCTGAGCGTGCCGCTGTTGTCCGCGTTATCCGTGCCTCCCGAATACGGCTCGGTGATCCCCTGCGGACCCTCGGTGAGCACGGTGCCGGACCGGTTGCTGATCCCATTCCCGATGATGATGATGCCACCCCAGTCGCCAGGCTTCCGGGACCCGGCCGCGTTGGCAGAGGTAAACACGATCGGCGCCGCGGCGGTGCCCTGGGCGTCGATCTTCGAGCCCCGGAGGATCCAGAGCGAGCTGCCAGGGACTGCCGCATCACCGACAATGGTCGTGCCCGGTTGGATCGTGATGGTCTTGCCGTTACCGATCTTCACGTACCCACTCAGCGTGTAGAGCGTATCAGCATACAAGGTGAGATCGCTGGTGATGTTGCCGCTCAGCGTCTTGACTTTCGCGCCGGCGACACCGACGGTGGCGGCGCTGCTGAAGCTGCCCGCCCCGCTGCTGTTCACTGCAGCCACGCGGTAGCTGTACGACACGCCGGCGGTCACCGCATCGTCGGTGTAGCTGGTCGTGGCAATCGCGCCGCCGATTGCGGTAAACACGCCCGGCGCCGAGGCGTCCGCCCGCTCCAGCGTGTAGCTCGTCGCGCCCGTCACAGCGTTCCAGGTGACCAGAACCGAGGTAGCGCTCTGGGACGTAGCCGTCAGCCCCGTGGGAGCGGGAGGCGTCGCCGGGGGAGCAGTGGTGTCATCGCCGCAGGCGACTAAACCGGTGCCCAGAACCGCCGCCAACGCGGCCGCTCGGAGCATACGCAGGGAGAACTGCATTCACGTCCTCGTAGGGAGAAGGGTTCGCATGGTCGATATTCCAGCGCACAGGAGAATCAACGAATCGGTTCTCGGATTCGGTACGTCCAAGTCACGATCAGGTCACTCGTCTCAGGGTTGCCAGCTGGCACCGAGCGAGAACACCCGGCCGGCCCGATACTCCGTCCGGGTAACTCCGCCTTGCAGCACCCTATAGGGGCTATCCAACAGATTTCTCGCATCCAGCCTGAGCGATGTGCCGCGCATGACGGGGACCTGGAGCGAGAAATCGACGACGTGGCGAGCCTGCTCGTAGGCGTCGGGGAACGGCAGCGAGCCCGCCTCCACGATTCTCGGCCCTACCACGTTGTAGAGAGCGGTCGCGCTGAGGCCATTGGTGGCCGCGTAGGTCAGCCCCCCGTTCACCACGTACTCGGCCTGGCCGACCATGGGACGGTCGCTGCTGGTGAGTGCGCTGATATCGGTGTTGCCTGGGGTGATCTTGCTCTGCATGAGCGTGGTATTGGCGAAGACCGAGAGCGGGGCCAGGCCCGCCGCCACGAAATCGAGGCTCTTTCTCAGCTCCAGCTCCACCCCGTAGTTGTCAGCTCGTTCGGCGTTTACGAAGCTGTTGGCGAGCCCGCCAGTCTGATTCACCAGTACTTTCTCGATCGGATCCTCGAACCGCTTGGCGAAGAGTGCGATGCTGAGGAGCTCACCGGAGCGGGGATACCACTCCCACCGCAGGTCGTAATTTTGAATCAGCGCCCGCTGCAGGTTCGGATTTCCGAAGGTGATGATCCCGCCGATCGGCTCGAATGAGCTGACGCTCGCGATCTCGCGATACTCGGGACGGGACAGGGTCTGACTGGCGGAGAGGCGGACGGTCTGATTCCCGGTCAGTTGGTAGTTGAGCGCCAGCGCCGGCAGGACGTCGGTATTGGTTCGCGTTGTGGTGGAAGCGAGTCCCTGGGGGCTCAGTGTGTTCAGGTCGAGGTTCCAGTGTTCCAACCGAGCTCCGCCGATGAGACGCAGGGCGGAGCCAAGCGGAAGCTCTGCCTGCGCATAGCCGGCGCTGAGGTGATCCCGCGCGTCGTAGCGTCCGCCATTGGCGTTGATGAACAGCGACAGGCGGCTGTCTTCCGCATATGGGCCGGCAAAGATCTGCTCCGGCACCACTTGGCGGTCCGCTTCTGACAGCGCCCGGTTGGTGATATCGAAGGCCCGGCTGTCCACGTCCCGGCTCACCGCGCGGTAGGAGCCTCCTACCTTGATGCTCGGGGGATTGCTGGAGGAACCGAGCAGGATCCGGTAGTTCCCTCCGCCTTCATAGCTGCTCTCGCCCAGGTCGCTGAACGTCCGGGTGGCCGACCGGGGCCCGCCGAGCCAGGCAGTCGGGTGGGAGACTGCGGTCGCGGGATCGATCTCGGTGATGTAGGCGATGTCGGAGCGGTCGGGCTCGTATCGGTCCACCCGTGAGGCAGAGAACGACCAGTCCACCAGATGGCGCTGGCCGAGGAGGTGCTCGCCGGCCAGTTGATGAGATCGGACGGTCCGCTGGGTGAAGGTGAGGCGGGTGACATCGAGATCCACCGCGCACTCCTCGTTCTCCCCTGCCAGCCTTGTCGCCTCGTTGTCGCCGCCTCTATTGTACGTGTTGTTGAAGGAGAGCTTGCTGCCGGCGCCGATCCGGGTGCTGAGATTGAGAATTCCGCCCCAGAGCACGCTGTTACGCGCCGTGGCACCGCGGCTTTCATTCAGGTGCTGAAAGCCGCCGCTGGTGGCCATGATGAGTGAGCGGGTCTCATCCGACCGCACCTCCTGGCCGTTGGAGTAGGTGAACGATCCGATGTACCCTATCGGCTGGTGAAACACCGGGTCCTCGCCCCCCAGCGTCACCCCGAAGCTGCCATTGGGGGCCCCACTGCCGGCGTGCGGGGACCAGGCGTTCCGGAAGGAGCCGATGATCTCGTTGACCTCCGGCTGGCTAAGCCCCACCAGACTGGTGACGTCGGCCACGGCCGGAATGCTCCGGGCCGAACCGGCCAACCCCCGCCATTCCGACCCCACGATGGGAGCCCGATTCAGATCCTTTCCGGTGGCCTGGGTGTTGAGCCCTGCGGAAGCGGAAAAGATCAGAACCCGCTCGGCCGGAAACTCGCGCGTGGTCACGTTCACGGCCGCGCCGCTGAAGTCGCCGGGCTGGTCGGGGGTAAACGTCTTCGATGTGGTAATTCCGTTCAGCAGCTCCGCTGGGAACAGGTCGAAGGGGACCACCTTCCGCTCGGGATCGGGGCTCGGGAGGCGGGCCCCGTTGAGCGACGTGGTGGTGTAGCGCTCTCCCAGCCCCCGAACGAAGACATACTTGCCATCTTGAACCGTTACGCCGCTCACCCGCTGGACGGCCTGTCCCGCATCGCTATCCGGGCTCTTGGCGATCTGCTCGGCCGACACCGAGCTCACGATGTTGGTGGCGTTCCGCTGCTCGTCCAGCGCCCGGTTGACCGTACCGCGCTCGGCCTCGGCGTTCACCGAGATTTCCGCCAGCTGCACCGCGGAGGCGGTCAGCGCGATGTCCTGCGCGATCGTCCCGCCGGCTGGCACGAGGACGCCGGTTACAACCTTGGGGCTGAAGCCGATCATGCGGACTCGGATGGACACCGGTCCCGCGGGCAGGGGCTGTAGCGCGTAGCGACCATCCAGCGCAGAGTTGGCCGAAACCGGGGTGCCCACCACTTCGAGCTGGGCGCCGGCGACGGGACTCCCCCGCTCAGCATCCACCACCCGGCCCACCACGCGCCCTGGCTGCTGTGCGGCCAGCGGCCCAGCCATCAGAAGGGCGGAGAGAACCAGCAGGAGCTCGAGACGGCAGACAGGTGAAGGAGTACGCATTGGTCCTGGTGTTGGAGTGGGGAGAGCACGCGAGGTCGTCGCGCTGATTCAGTCTGGATTCTCGGGAGGATCGGTCGCGGAACCACGACGAGTGTGCAACGAGCCGGTCACAGGGGGTATCGTGGGGGGGCGGTAGTCAGTCGCGACCCCGCATTTACTTGTTCGTTACAGGAACGCTGGCGGACCGTGACTGGCCTCCGGCTACTTAGCAGCCGTCCGGGAGCAACTCAAAGCCACCCTAGCGGGAAGGGCATATGATCGTGCAGGCACGGAGGATCTGGGGGGGGACGGTGCTGTTGGCGACGATCGCGGTGGGCTCGGCCAGCGGCCAGACGACCTATCCCAACGTCAAGCTCTCAGGACGGCTCCAGGAACAGTTCTACTACTTCTCCAATGAAGACTACGCGGTCATCGTGGGACCGCAGAGCAACTTCTTCACCCGCCGGGCGCGCATCGAGGCCCGGGGTCAGATCTCCGAAAATGTCACTGTCTATATTCAGCCCTCTTTCGAGGGCGGACGGAACCTGAGTAGCGTCGTAACCACGTGTACTTCGACGACGATCCCCGCCGGCGGGGGCACACCCGTCCTCACCTGCCGCACTACCGGGCGGAGCGGGCTCCGGCTTCGGGATGCCTGGATCGACGTGCGCTTCAGCCCCGAGGCCAGCAAGGGTGGACTGTACCTGCGGGCCGGACAGGAGAAGCGGCCCTACAGCCGGTACGAGCTGACCTCCTCCAACAACCTCCCGTCGATCGAGCGCGGCGCCGGACAAGGTCTGGTCGCCCGCGCCTCCAACGACCTATTCGGGGCTAACGGATTCCTGTCCCACGATGTGGGGGCGAGCATCCGCTACGAGTACAAGCTCGACGAGCTCCGGCTGGTGACCCTGAAGTTCGGGGCCTACAACGGACAGGGCGAAAGCCTCAACGACGTGAACAACGCGAAGAGCTTCGGCGCCCGCGCCACCGCCGGTATCTACTCCAAGCTCGACGTTGGTGGTTCCTGGTTTGCCCACGACGGCATCGTGACGGTCGGAGCCACGCCCGACTCCAGCTTCACCAACTATGCCTGGGGGGTGGACGCCCAGTGGGGAAAACCGGGCGACGAGGGGTTGTACGTGCTGGGTGAATATCTCAACGGCAATGATGCCACCGCGGCGAAGAACAAGATCCGGGGCATTCAGGGGCTGGCGGCGTACAACTATCGCTTCAAGAGTCCCACCTCATGGCTCTACGCCATCGAGCCGGCGGTCCGCTACGACGTGGCCGACCCGAACACCAGCGCTGAAGACGATCAAGCCACCCTGATCACGGCGGTGTTGGGCCTCTACCTGTCGAGCCGGGCGCAGCTCCGGGTGGCCTATGAGCGCGAGAGCTTTCAGGGCGACGTGACCCCGAGCATCAGCGGTATGCGCAGCGCGCTCACCGTGAACTTCTAAGAGTCAGGAGATAAGTAATGAAGCGCACCGTATTGATCGTCAGCGGCATTCTGGCGTCGGTCTCGCCGGCCGCGGCCCAGAGCCTGACCGGCGCCGGGGCCACCTTTCCCAATCCGATCTACACCAAGTGGTTCGACGCGTATAACAAGAAGACGGGCGTCCAGATCAACTACCAGTCCATCGGCTCCGGCGGCGGGATCCGCCAGTTCACCGAGGGCACGGTGGACTTCGGCGCCAGCGACGGGCCGATGAACGAGTCGCAGATCCAGGCAGCGGCCGGCAATGTCCTCCATGTTCCGGCCGTGTTGGGCGCGGTTGTAGTAACGTACAACCTACCCTCGCTCGGGGACGCCAAGCTCAAGTTTGACGGGAATCTGCTGGTGGACGTCTTCATGGGCCGGGTCAACAAGTGGAATGACCCTAAGATTGCGGCGCTCAACCCGGGCGTGAAGCTCCCCGATATCGATCTGATCGTGGTGCACCGTTCGGACGGGTCGGGCACGACCTACGTGTTCACCGACTACCTGAACAAGTTTTCCCGGGAGTGGAAGGACAAAGTGGGTTACGCCACCTCGGTAAACTGGCCGGTCGGTCTGGGGGGCAAGGGGAACGAGGGTGTGACCCAACAGGTCAAGCAGGTTGAGGGAGCCCTCGGCTACGTGGAGCTGATCTACGCCATCTCCAACAAGATGCCGTATGGACAAGTCAAGAACGCTTCGGGCAGCTTCATCACCCCTTCCCTCGAGAGCGTCACCGCCGCTGCGGCTGGAATCAAGCTGCCAAAGGACACCGACTTCCGGGTGTCGATCACCAATGCCCCTGGGGCGGACGCCTATCCGATCTCATCCTTCACTTGGCTCCTGGTTAAGAAGGACAATAAGGACCCCGCCAAGGCCAAGCTCATCCGTGACTTCCTGGCCTGGATGATCACACCGGAGGCTCAGAAAATGGCGTCCGATCTCCACTATTCTCAACTACCGGCTCCGGTAATCACCCTGATTGAGGCACGGCTACCGACCCTGAAGGCGGGCGGCAAGGCCATCGCAGCTCGCTAGGAAGCATCACGCGAAAGTCAGACGGCCGGCACCCACGGTGCCGGTCGTTTGCAGACCAGGAGGCCAGACAGCAGTTTGGAGCCGGTACCTTGAACCTCAAACCGTGGACCTCAGACCCGTAGAGAGGCTATGCCGGACACAGCCCGATACCTTGCTTGCCTGACACTGCTTGCGCTGGGTTGTGGAGGAGAGCGGGCGCCAGGCTCTGGCGGGGGCCAGAAGTCTGCACTAACCGGGGCTGGCGCAACTTTCCCAAATCCGATCTACACCAAGTGGTTCGACGCCTACGTCAGGGAAACCGGCGTGCGTATCAACTATCAATCGATCGGCTCGGGTGGCGGCATCCGCCAGTTCATGGAAGGCACCGTAGACTTCGGAGCAACCGACGGGCCGATGACGGATGAGCAGATCGCGGCCATGAAGGGGAACGTCCTGCACACGCCTACCGTCCTGGGCGCGGTGGTAGCGACCTACAACCTGCCCTCGATCGGCAACCCGGAGCTCACCTTCGACGGACCCCTGCTGGCGGATATCTTCCTCGCACGAGTTACCCGCTGGAATGACCCGCGCATTGCCGCACTGAATCCTGGCGTCAACCTCCCGACAGACCGTATCATCGTGGTCCATCGGTCCGACGGGTCAGGCACCACCTACGTCTTTGTCGACTACCTCAGCAAGGTCTCACCGGAGTGGAAACAGAGGGTCGGCAAAGCTACCTCAGTCAACTGGCCGGTCGGTCTGGGAGGCAAAGGTAATGAAGGCGTCACCCAACAGGTCAGGCAGTCACCCGGCAGCATCGGCTACGTGGAGCTGATTTACGCCGTCTCCAACGGGTTGCCGTCCGCGAAAATCCGGAACGCCGCCGGCGCCTTGGTCCAGCCTACCTTGAAAAGCGTCGCCGCGGCCGCAGCCGGCGCCGAGCTCCGGCCGGATACCGACTTCCGGGTCTCGATCACCAACGCGCCGGGCCGGGATTCGTATCCGATTTCCTCCTTTACCTGGCTGCTGGTTCGGAAGGACGATTCCGACACTGCTAGAGCCAAGACCATTCGTCACTTCGTCGCGTGGATGCTCGAGCCGGCGGCCCAGCGGATGGCGGCCGATCTTCACTACGCACCACTCCCGGTTCCGGTCATCGAGTTAGTGCGTCAGAGAATCGCGCGATAGCCCCTACCCCGCAGCGGTGGGTGGATTGAATCGCTCGTGACCCAGCCGTTACAAATCCGTGACTGATCCCGGTGCTGCTCGCTCTAAGATCCTGCCATGACCGCCTCGACTGAAACGGTTCCTCCAGCGGCCACCAGGGCCGTCTCTCTCGAGCGAGCCAACCATGG
>DATMDQ010000153.1:0-6480 GCA_035557715.1 Gemmatimonadales bacterium | reverse complement strand
AATGTCGGTGGCACTGGTCTATGGTGTCGCGATACCGGTGCTGGCGGTGCCACTCCTTGTCCTGGCACTACTCGTGGGCTTCTCCCGCGTCCGGCTGGGCGTGCACTACCCGAGTGACGTGCTGGTAGGCCAGCTGATCGCGGCCGGCACCGCCAGCGTCCTCACCGCGGCGCTCTGACCGGCTCACGGCAGGGACGCGGCCTGCAGCGCCTTCACCGCCCTATCGCTACCTAGCACCACGCCGAGGAGCAGGTCGTACAGAGTCTTGCAGCGGAGCACCTCGAGCGGATCAAGGGGCTCGGCAAAGATCGCGGCCACCCCTCTTTCGTACAGCTCCTCGGCCTCCGCCTTCATTGGTTGTGCGGCCGCCCGGCCGCCCAGCCACCCACCCGAACGCCCCAACTCTTTGACCGTCCCCGCCACCAGGCGTACGCTGCGCAGGCCCAGGGCCTCGAGCTCGCGGATCTCCGCGGGGGAGACGGCCAGCCGAAGCCACTCGCGGCACCGCACCAGCCGGGCGGCCAGCCGCACCACCTCGAGCAGCTCGGAGGCGGCTTCGCAGATCAGACGGGGATCGGTCGAGTGCACCGCTGCCCGGGTGACCCGGGCCTCCAGCCTGCGCCTGAGACCGATGCAATCGCGAAGCAGCTGGGTGACCGCCCGGGAGGCCTCCGCTGGGGACCGCCCGCTGGCGTCGAGCAGCGAGGCGAGGAGGTTTACCTGCTCCGCTATCGCTGCCAACTCGGCCGGCGGGCCGGAACGCGAATCCGGGAGCAATGGGCCGAAGAGCAGGTGGAACACGCGGAGTCCGGATCAATCCAGCCGGTTGGCGTAGCCGACGAACTTGTACTGGCCGTCCCGCTCGACGATGAGACCGAACAACCGTTCCGCGACGGTGTCGCCCACCGCGGTAACCCGGCGCAGTTCGCAGCTGGAGTGGATTCGATTCTTGCCCTCTACCCGTGCTGGCGCGCACCTGTGCCCGACATACCCCAGTGGATGACCGGCCCGTTCGGTCAGCAGGCGGGAGGCACCCTTCTCACTCTCGCCCTGGAGCTGAAACCACATCAGCGCGGGAGAGAGCTCGTACGGCGGACCGGAGAGAGGCGAATACGGGTAGTACAGCCAGGCAAACTCGCCGGCCGTCAGCACCATCCTGCGGAGGGCCACCGTGTCGCGACCCTCAAGCGCACGCACGAACTCTCGGACCAGCTGCTCCCGTCTGTCGAACCCGCCGTCCAATGCCGTTACCTCAGGTAGGTCTCGCCGGAACCGTCGGAGTGCTTCATCGATCGGAATGGCGCTGTCGACATACCCGACGTCGGACGCCAGGCCTCTATTTATCGGACGGTCGCGGGCCCCCGATCGCTCCCCGCTTTGGTCGACCCGGTCACAAGCCGAGGCAGTGAGGATGGCCAGGAGCCAGGCGGTCGTGTTCTTCAAGGGCCCTCCGGTTGATGAGAAACGAATCGGCTGGCGCCCGGTGTTCGGGGCACCAGCCGAGACGTGAGTCAGTGGCACCTAATTGGTTGCGTACGCGGTCCAGCCCTCATACCACTTGGGCCCGGCCGGGTCTACTGCACCGCAATAGGCCGGTAGTGTGAGCGTTCCACCGAAGAAGTTTGAGACAGTATACGTGCCTGGGATCGGCACGGTATTGCATCCGGTTGCCGCGACCCCGGTCGGGGTCCAGTCGAAAGCGGTCGGCGTCAGGTTGGTTATGACTGTTGCTGCCGCAGCTTCGGTACGGTGATTGTCGGCCGCGAACAGCGCCGCAAACTCGATGTCGGTAAAGACCGGGGTCGTAGACGGCTCATAGGCTGCCGCGTTCCCCGCCAGCACCGTGTTCACGATGTTTGCCGAGTCGCGGACCGCGAGGGTTACCGAGGTGTCCCGGACACTGATGGCGAAGCTCTTCCAGTTAGCCAGAATGAGATTGGAAAGGAAGCCACGGTGGCCCCGCCGTAGCACGATTCCGCGCCCACCGGAGGTCTGCGGCTCGGCCGGGTAGCCGACCATGGTCACGTTCGCGAAGATAGGGTTGGTGAAGGGCACGCTTCGGGTACCCAGGTCGCATCCACTCCCCGCGCAGCCATCCATCTCGAAGCCCTGCGGGTCAGTAGCGATGACGCCGGTGCCAGCCGCCGGGGGCAGCCGAGTACTCTGGAAGCCGATCGCGAACTGCACCCGCCCGACGTATCCCTCGGACGTATCGAAGTGGTCGTCGCCCGCCTCGTACGACACCAAGTTGCGGGCGTCCACTGCCCCACCCCACCACTCGAAGTGGTCGTCCAGGCCGGCGAGCGACTCAACGAACTCCAGCGTGGTCCCGCTCCCGACAGCGTACATGGAGAGGCTGTTGAGCTCGGAGTTGCCGCCGCCCGACACGTCGAATCCAGAGAACTCGATACGGACGAAGCGCAGGATTCCGCTGTTATCCGCGTTATCGGTACCCCCGCCGTAGTTCTCGGCGACGCCGATGGGACCCTCGGTGCTGATGACCCCGGTTCGGTTGATGATCCCGTTCCCCACGATGATTATTCCACCCCAGTCTCCCGGAGCGCGCTGGCCCACCGCCTTCGACGAGGTGAACACGATCGGGGCGGCGGCCGTGCCCTGTGCGTCGATTCTTGAGCCGCGCAGAATCCAGAGCGAGCTGCCGACCGTACCTGCATCGCCTTCGATCCGGGTGCCGGGCTGAATGGTGAGGGTGGAGCCGCCGGCAACCTTTACGAAGCCCTGCAGGGTATAGGTCGTATCGGCAAACAAGGTGCGGCTGCTGGCGATGATGCCGGTGAGCGTCGCCACCTTCAGTCCTGCCGTGTTGACCGTGGCGGTCACGCTAGGGCTGCTCTCGCCGACGGCATTGACGGCTGTCACCCGATACCCGTAGGCCACGCCCGGGTCTACATCGCTGTCGGTATGGGTCGCCGCGGTCAGCGTGCCGCCCACCTGGGTGAATACCCCCGGGGCCGAAGGCTCGGTGCGCTCCAGCTTGTAGCTGGTGGCGTCAGCCACTGCGGTCCAGGTCACCAGAACCGACCCGCTCTGCTCTACCGCCGTCAGTCCGGTTGGCGTGGCAGGCGCGCTCGGTCCACCGCCTCCGGGGTCGTCGTCGCCGCAGGCCACGAACCCGACCAGGGTGGCCAGCGCGATAGTGCGGAAGAACACTGCCGATGCCTTCATGATTACCTCACAAGGGGGTGGATTGCCGGTATCACGCTGAGCCGATGACGGGTGTAAACACCGCCACGGGTGTGATCGGCCGTTCACAGCGGTGTCACAGTTGTGTCAAAGGCGGCTAGCGCAGTTCCCACTTCAAGCCCATGGTGAAGATGCGCCCGGTCTCGTACCGCAGCCGTTCCACTGGACCTTGGAGAAAACGGACCGGCTCGTCGAGCAGGTTCTCGGCGTCAAACCTCCCGCTGAGTGCGCCTGTCAGCGGGAACTGAAGGGAGAAGTCCAACAGGTGGCGTTCCTGCTCGTAGCTGTCGGGAAGTGGGGAAATCCCCGCTTCGGCCAGCCGGCGCCCGGCAACGTTGTACAGCAGTGTTCCGCTCCAACGGCCGTCGTCCGCGCCATAGCCCAGGCCAGCGTTCACCACGTACTCGGACTGGCCCGCCATGGGACGGGAGGGGTTGGTCAGACTGGAGAGGCCCTCGTTGCCGACATCGATCTCACTCTGGATCAGCGTGCCATTGGCAAAGACGGTCCAGCGGCGCAGGCCTTTGCTCAGTGCATCCAGCCGCTTGCGGACCTCGAGCTCCAGGCCGTAGTTGTCCGCGCCCTCGGCGTTGGCAAAGGTGATGTCAGGGCTGAAACCGTCGGCGTTCTGGACCAGGATCCGCTCGATCGGATTGCGGAAGCGCTTGTAGAACACGCCCAGGCTGATCGTTTCTCCGGCCCGGGGGTACCACTCCCACCGGGCGTCGTAGTTCTGGATCAGCGCGCGCTGGAGGTCGGGATTTCCAAAGAGCCGCTGACCCCCGAGGACGTCGTAGAACTCCACCGGCGAGAGCTCCCGGTACTCCGGACGGGACAGGGTCTGCGTAGCCGAGACTCTCAGCTGGTGATTCTGGGTGATGAAGTAGGTGAGGCCGACCGCCGGCAGGATGTCGGTGTTCCGCAGCTCCGATGGAACGAGGCTGTCCTGGATGCCCCGAAACACCACCGTATTCACGTCGATCTGGGAGCGCTCCACCCGTACGCCGCCCAGAACCCGGATCCGGTCGGTCAGTGGCACGTCCGCCTGTAGGTAGGCGCCCACCAGGCGGTCTTCGGCGGTGTACAGGCCGCTGGAACCGGGGTTGAGGAACAGCCTGCCCTGGTCGGCGTAATATCCGCTGAAGATGTCTTCGGCCTGCGCACGGCGTTCCGTCTCGGTAAGACTCGTGGTGCTCAGACTGTAGATTCGGCTGTCGGCATCGCGGTCGACGGTACGGCCCAGGATACCCGCCTTGAGCCAGGTCGGCGCGTCCACCGCACCGAGCGAGAGCCGATAATTGAGAGCTCCCTCGTAGCCGTTCTCGTCGATGCTGCTGAAGGTGCGATCCGCCGACCGGTTGGCGCCCCACCAGAAGGCCGGCACCATGTTGCCGGCGCCATCGTTCTCCGCGACGTAAATCAGGTCCGACCGGTCCGGTTCGTCGCGCTTGACACCCGTCGCGCTCACTGACCAGTCGAGGAAGTGCTCCTCTCCGAGCAGGTGCTCGCCCTTCAATTGACTGGCCAGCACGCTCCGCTCGACGAAGGTCAGACGGGTCAGGTCCAGATCGATCGCGTTCTGCTCGTAGAACCCGCTCAGCCGGGTGGCCTCGTTCTCGCCGTTCCGGCTGTAAGAGTTGTTGAGCGAGAGCTTGGTGCCGGCTCCAAGCCGGGTGCTCAGGTTCAGCAGGCCGCCCCAGAGCACCGACTCGCGCCCGGTCGACCCGGAGTAGACGTTGACTGGGGTAGCCTGCTCCGGCGTGGGTCCGGGAAAGGCGCTGGCTCGAGACTCGTTGCGCCGGGTCTCCTGATTGTAGGAGTAGCTGAAAGAGCCGATATAGCCGAACCGCTGGCCGAATACCGGGTCCTCACCCCCGACCGAGATACCGACCGAGCCGTTGGGACCGGCCTCGCCGATACGGTCACTCCAGGCGGTTCGGAAGGAGTTGATGATAGGAATCCTGTCAGTCTGACTCAGACCGGCCATATTGCCCGCGGCCACGGCGGGTTCCGGCAGAGCTCGCTCACTTCCCGCAAGGCCCCGCCACTCGGTACCGGTGCGCGGGGCTCGGGGCCGCTGGGAGCCAGTTCCAGTTACCGCGGTGTTGAGCCCGACGGAAGTGGACATCGTGAACACCCGGCCGGCGGTGAACTCGCGAGTCTTGAGATCCACCTGAGCACCGCTGAAATCGCCGGGCTGGTCCGGAGTGAACGTCTTGGAGGTCGTGATCCCCTCGAGCAGGGCCGAAGGGAAAAGGTCGAGCGGCACTACCTTGCGCTCGGGCTCGGGGCTGGGGATACGGGCGCCGTTGAGGGACGTGGTGGTGTAACGCTCGCCCAACCCACGCACGATGACATATTTGCCATCCTGGACGGTTACCCCGCTCACCCGTTGGACGGCCTGGGCGGCATCGCTGTCGGGGCTCCTCTCGATCTGCTGAGCGCTCACTGCGCTGACGATTCCCGCTGCGTTGCGTTGCTCGTCGATGGCACGGTTTACGGTGCCCCGCTCGGCCTCGGCGTTCACCGAGATTTCCGCCAGCTGCACCGCCGAGGCGGTCAGCGCGATGTCCTGGGCGATCGTCCCGCCGTCCGGCACGATCACCCCGGTTACAATCTTGGGCGTGAATCCAATTATCCGGACCCGGATCGACACCGGTCCACCAGGCAGGGGCTGCAGCGCAAAGCGCCCGTCCAGCGCGGCAATGGCCGTAATCGGGGTGCCCACCACCTCGAGCTGGGCCCCCGCGACCGGACTCCCCCGGTCGGCATCCACCACCCGCCCCACCACGCGCCCTGGCTGCTGCGCGGCCATCGGCGCCGCCATCAGGAAGGCGGAGAGAACCAGCAGGAGCTCGAGACGACCGACCGGGGAAGGAGTGCGCATTGGTCCTGGTGATGGAGTGGGAGCTACACGCGAACTCGTCGCGCTGGTTGAGTCTGGATTCTCAGGAGGATCGGTCGCGGAAAGACGACGAGTGTGCAACGAGCCGGTCACAGAGGGTATCGTGGGGGGGCCGTAGTCAGTCGCGACCCCGCATTTACTTGTTCGTTACAGGAACGCTGGCGGACCGTGACCGGCTTCCGGCTACTTAGCAGCCGTCCGGGAGCAACTCAAAGCCACCCTAGCGGGAAGGGCATATGATCGGGCAGGCACGGAGGATCTGGGGGGGGACGGTGCTGTTGGCGACGATCGCGGTGGGCTCGGCCAGCGGCCAGACGACCTATCCCAACGTCAAGCTCTCAGGACGGCTCCAGGAACAGTTCTACTACTTC
>DATMDQ010000152.1:0-8808 GCA_035557715.1 Gemmatimonadales bacterium | reverse complement strand
TTGATCGTGCCGGCACCGGTTGGGCGCCGGTCCCCAATGAGCAGATTCTGCATGAGGCAAGTATACGCTTGGCTGACTCGTGACGCATTGTCGTAAGGCTGTCATCCGAGCTCAGCGGCTGTCATCCTGAGCGCAGCGAAGGATCGCTCGATGAGACGTCCATAACCAGATCCCAACACGGACGTCTCATTAAGCGATCCCTCGCATTCGCTCGGGATGACTCGCCTTTCCCGCTTACCGCTCACCGCTTGTTCTAGTCCCGCTCACGCTTTCAGATAGATCTCTCCGCCACTCTCCCGAAACTCCGCCGCCTTCGCTTCCATCTCCGCCGCATACTCCCGCACATCCTGGGTGATCTTCATCGAACAGAACTTGGGGCCGCACATGGAGCAGAAGTGGGCCACCTTGGCCCCCTCCGCCGGCAGCGTCTCGTCGTGATACGCCAGGGCAGTCACAGGATCGAGCGCCAGATTGAACTGATCCCGCCAACGGAAGTCGAACCGTGCCTTGCTGAGCGCGTTGTCCCACGCCTGCGCACCCGGATGCCCCTTGGCCAGGTCGGCCGCATGCGCCGCAATCTTATAGGCGATGACGCCCGCCTTCACGTCGTCCCGGTTGGGGAGCCCGAGGTGCTCCTTGGGGGTGACGTAGCAGAGCATGGCCGTGCCGTACCAGCCGATCATCGCGGCGCCGATGGCGCTGGTGATGTGATCGTACCCCGGCGCGATGTCGGTGGTGAGCGGACCCAGCGTATAGAATGGCGCCTCGTCGCACCATTCCAGCTGCTTGTCCATGTTCTCCTTGATCAAGTGCATCGGGATGTGGCCCGGGCCCTCGTTCATCACCTGCACGTCGTACTCCCAGGCAATGCGGGTCAACTCCCCCTGGGTCTTGAGCTCGGCGAACTGGGCCTCGTCGTTGGCGTCGGCGATGCTGCCCGGGCGGAGTCCGTCGCCCAAGGAGAAGGAGACATCGTATGCGGCCATGATCTCGCAGATCTCACGGAAGCGAGTGTAGAGGAAGCTTTCCTGGTGATGCGAGAGGCACCACTTGGCCATGATCGAGCCGCCCCGGGAGACGATCCCGGTGAGGCGCCTGGCGGTCATCGGGATGTAGCGCAGCAGCACGCCGGCGTGCACGGTGAAGTAGTCCACCCCCTGCTCCGCCTGCTCGATCAGCGTATCACGGTAGATCTCCCAGGTCAGGTCCTCGGCCACTCCGCCGGTCTTTTCCAGCGCCTGATAGATCGGCACCGTGCCGATCGGCACGGCCGAGTTCCGGATGATCCACTCGCGGGTCTCGTGAATGTTCCTGCCGGTGGAGAGGTCCATCACGGTGTCGGCGCCCCACAGCGTAGCCCAGCGGAGCTTCTCCACCTCCTCGTCAATCGAGGAGGTCACGGCCGAGTTGCCGATGTTGGCGTTGATCTTGACCTTGAAGTTGCGGCCGATGATCATCGGCTCCAGCTCGGGGTGGTTGATGTTGGCCGGGATGATGGCTCGCCCCCGGGCCACCTCACTCCGCACCAGGTCGACCGGCAGGCCTTCTCGCAGAGCGATGAACTCCATTTCCTGGGTGATGTCTCCGCGGCGGGCGTAATACAGTTGGGTGAGCGAGCCGCGGCCGCGGAGAGGCGGGGAAGCGGGTACGCGGGGAAGCGGGGACGCAAGAGCGTTGTCACCCTGAGCTCGCGAAGGGGCCGGAACCACATCGCGCTGACGAAGCCATTCCTCCCGAAGCCGCGGCAACCCTTTCTCCACATCGCACCCCTGCGGCCCGCTGGTGTCGTACACCCGGAGCGGCGGCTCGCCGCCCGAGAGCGCGATCTCCCGCATCGGAACCCGCACCCCGCGCGGTCCCTCTACGTACACCTTCCTCGAATTGGGAAAGGATTCTTCAAGGCCGGGCAGCGGGGCAGCGGGGCGGCTGGGCGGTCTGACGTGGGGCAGTGTGCTGGTCATCGGAAGCTCCCAGGGGCAAGAAAAAGGGAGCGCAGGAGCGGGGATCGCTCAGGCCGCGCTCCCTTCGCCGGTATCAGCCGGATCAGGTTCCAAGGGTCTTCTCAATCGTCTCGGGGGGCCGGCGGTTTCTAAATGGGAGGTCAAGGGTCTAGGGTCTAGGGTCAAAGGCGATGCGAGTCTTTTGAAGTAGACCCTAGACTCTAGACCTTAGACCTCATGGATAACCCACCCTTTGCCGGCCGCCCAAGACGATGCCCCTGGCGGCATGTGAACCTTAACGAACTGCGGCAGCCCAGGTCAAATGAGGATTGTCAGGGTGACACCTTTCTCGCTGCCTCGATCTCCTTTATCTCGCGCGGAGCCTTCGAGAGCCATTCCACTCCACCAGCAGTGATCAGGTAGTCGTCCTCGATCCGGATCCCGATATTCTGATAGCGCTGCACCGTCGGCCGCACTTTGGCGATCATCGCCCGATTCTTGGGGGTGTCAGGCAGCATGTCCAGCAGCCGGGTACTGATGTAGATCCCGGGCTCGATGGTGAAGACGTCTCCCACGTTGAACGTGCCGGTGCCGACCCAGGGATGGGGTGGATCGTGCACCTCGAGACCGATGCCGTGGCCGAGACCGTGGGCCATATAGAGGAATGCCTGGGTGCAATACACCGGGTCGGACGAGCAGCGCTCGGCCCAGGGCGGATCGAATGTCGCGTCGGGTGATTCGATCAGGCCCAGCCGGGCGAGGCCGCGCGCCTCGACCGCCCGTGCCGAATCGCGCCACGCCTCCCACGGGGCTCCCGGCCGGGCCACGCCTTCGGAGGCGGCCTGGGCCTCGCGAACCAGTTGGTAGATAGCCCGCTGCTCCTTGGTAAAGCGGCCGCTCACCGGAATGGTGCGGGTGACGTCCGCGGCATAGCCGCCACACGAGGCGCCGACGTCCATGACCACCACGTCGCCCGCCACCGTCCGGCGGTCGTTCTTCTGATAGTGGTATTGAGTGGAGTTGGGCCCCGATCCCACGATCGAAGCGAAAGACGGCCCGTCGCAGCCGGTCCGCCGGAACCCGGCCTCGATCAGCGCTTCGAGCTGGTACTCCCACATGCCCGGCTTGACCGCGCGCAGCGCCTCGCGATGCGACTCGCCCGTCACCTGGATTGCCCGCCGAAGCAGGGCCAGCTCGGCCGGGCTCTTTCGCCGTCGTAGGCTGTCGGTAATCGGATGGGCTCCCCGGATCACCACGTCGGGATGGCGGGTGGTCAGGTCGGCCATGAACCGGGCGCCCCGAGTCAGGGTGTCCTGGGTGGCGGCGTCGGCGGTGGCGTAGTCCCGTAGATCGTAGACGGGGAGCCCAAGCGCCACGAGCGAGTCCACCACCGGACGGAGCGCAGGAAGGGAACTCACCATGAGCCCGGTCTGGCGCGCCACCGCGGCGGAGTCCGGCGGGAAGCCGTCGTAGAGGGCTCGCCGGGGATCCCTCGAGGCGGTGAACAGCGTACCGCTCGTCGTTCCCCCGCGCTTGACCAGGACCAGTGCCGCATTGGGCTCGAGAAATCCGGTCAGGTAACGAAAGGCCGGCAGCTGCGTGCCTCGCCGGATACCGACGGGGTCTGGCGCCCCGAAGGCGATGACGAACCCGCTGTCGATGTGCGCCGCCAGCGAATCCCGCCGCGCGGCGTATTCGGCCTGCGGGATCTCCTGGGCGGCCAGGGTGGCGGGAAGCAGCAGCGCAATTAGTGAGCGAATCAGGTTGGTAGTCATATTGAGAAGGATACCCGCTGTCCCGCTTCCCTGCTTCCCCGCTGCCCCGCCCGTCTATATACTGTTGTTCTCCACTCCAGTTCCGATCTCAGCGCAGTCATGGCCTCCGCCCAACCACCGAGGCGGCACGCAGCCAACCACCGATGAGGACGTACGGTATGCCCCGTATCCTGTTCGCCTCGCTTCGCACTCTGTCACTTGCTGCTCCCCTCGTCCTGCTCTCGATGATTCCACGGTCGGCTGGCGCCCAGGAGACCGGGACGGTCACCGGGACGGTGACTCGGGCAGGAGAAGGGTCGGCCCTCGCCAGCGTCTCGGTGACCGTGAAAGGCACCGGCCTCAGCACGATAACGGCGCCGGACGGTAAGTACACGCTGCGCCGGGTACCCGCAGGACCGCAGACGATCGTCTTCCGGTGGCTGGGCTATAGCCCAATAGAGACCTCGGTCGACGTCGCAGCCGAAGCCGCCACCACGGTGGATGCGGCGCTGGAGCCGGTTGCGGTGGCGCTTACCGAGCTGGTGGTGGAGGGAGCCTCACGAGGTCCCGAGCGGATCGTCGAGGCTCCAGCCGCGATTTCAGTGGTCCCTGAGGAGGTCCTCCAGAGCGTATCCATCACCGGACAGGCTCCCCTCGCCCTGCAGGCGGTACCGGGGGCGGATGTGGTCCAGAGTGGCGTGAACGATTTCAACGTCAACGCGCGGGGATTCAATTCCTCTCTCAACCGCCGGGTGCTGGTGTTGCAGGACGGCCGAGACCTGGCCATCGCCTTCCTGGGGTCGCAGGAGTGGAACGGCATGAGCCAGCCGCTGGAGGATGTCGGACGGCTGGAAATGGTGCGCGGGCCGGGGTCGGCGCTCTATGGCGCCAACGCCTTCAGTGGAGTCGTCAACATCACGACCCCGCTGGCGCGCGAGGTGGCCGGGACCAAGCTGACTCTGGCAGGTGGCGAGCTGGAGACCTTCAAGGGTGACTTCCGCCACGCAGGGGTCTTCGGAGATCAGCGATTCGGTTACCGCATTAACGCGGGCTACAACCGGAGCGACACCTACACTCGGTCCCGCACCCTCCGAAACGGCACCTCTCTTCAAGAGGAGTACGATCCGGCGACCGACCAGCCGGTCCCCCTGGCCATTGAATCTCTCCCCCTGAGTGGTCAGAGCAAGGACCCCGTCACCGGAGCGCCCCTGGGCGACCGTACCCCCTTACAGAACGCCTATGGCTCTGCCCGGCTCGACTACTACATGAACAACGGAGCGGTGCTCTCCGCCGATGGCGGTGGCGCCCAGGTCCAGAACGAGGTCTTCGTGACCGGCATCGGCCGGGTACAGGTGCTCAAGGCGATGAAGCCGTACGCCCGAGTGGCCCTGGCACACGACCGATACAACATCTTCGGATTCTGGAACAGCCGCACCTCGATCGATCCCCAGTACTCACTGGTGTCGGGCCGGCAGCTGGAAGAGCGGTCGGACATCTTCCACTTCGAAGGGCAGCAGAACTGGAACTTCCAGGCTGATCGCGGCCGGGTGGTGTACGGCGCTTCCTACCGGAATACCCGGGTCAACACCTCGGGCACCTTGATGAACCTGGTCAACGACGACCGGAGCGACGACTATTACTCGGGCTATGCCCAGGTCGAATACAAGCTGATTCCGCAGCTTCGGATCGTGGGCGCCGGCCGGGTGGACGACGGCACGCTGTTCGAGACCCGGTTTTCTCCCAAGGGCGCCCTGGTCTTCAGCCCCAACGACAACCACTCGTTCCGGTTCTCGGTCAACAGCGCCTTCCAGACGCCGAACTACTCCGAGTTCTTCCTCCAGGTTCCGGTGGCCGCACCGACAGCCGGACCATTCACGGTCGAGAACGGAATTCAGAATTACTACACCCAGGTGCAGCTGAGCCTCCCGCCCGCAGCTCTGGCAGGCCTGAACCTTCACAGCACGCTTCCCTGGGACTTCTCGGCGCAGACCCAGGCACTGGCCCTGGGCAACTCCGCGCTGGAAGTGGAGACGGTCCTGGGCTGGGAGCTGGGCTATAAGGGAAGCCTGACCAACAACCTCTACGTCACGGCCGACTTTTACATCAACGATTTGGAGGACTTCGTCACCGACCTGCTGCCGGGCGTCAACCCAGCGTATCCCAGCTTCTCCCTCACCGATGGCGGGCTGAATGTCCCGGCCGACCTGGCGGCGCTGGCCACGCGGATCAATCAGCTGGAGGCCGGCGGCCAGATCACTCCGACACAGGCCGCCCAGCTGCGTGGACCGATTCCGGTGCTTCAGGGCGGGTATGCGGCGGTTGCGGCGGGAACCACCATCCAGGGCGCCAACGCGCTCGCGACGCTGCCCGACGGCAGCCGTGCCATCGTTCTCTCCTACACCAACTCCGGAAATGTGACCGAGCGGGGTGTCGAGCTTGGTGTGGGGTATCAGTTCACCCCCGAGTTCCGGGGCGACGTTTCCTTCACCGGCTTTGACTTCGAGGTGAAGTCCCAGCAGGCGGGCGACCAGTTGCAGCCCAACACGCCGAGCAAGAAGGCCAACTTCTCGGTGTCGTATGCCGGCGAGCAGGGCTTCGATGGCAGCGTGTCCGTGCGGCTGATCGATGGCTATCAGTGGGCGGCGGGCATCTTCAATGGCTACGTGCCGGCAAGCGAATTCGTGAACGTGAGTGCGGGCTTCCGGTTCAACAACAACTTCCGCATCCATGGCACCGCGACCAACGTTCTCGATCAGGAGCGGTTCCAGTTGTACGGCGGATCGGTAATTGGCCGGCGGGTGTTGGGAGGGATTACGGCGAATTTTTAGGGCCACAGCACCCCCTCACGGCGACAACCGCTCCACTTGCCAGCCACCGCCTTTCTTCCGGACGTACCGTATCCGGTCGTGGAGCCGGCTCTCGCGGCCCTGCCAGAACTCGACGGTCTCGGGAGTGACCCGGAACCCGCCCCAGTGAGGAGGCAGGGGAACCTCGCCGGGATACCGGCCGCCCATCTGCTTGGCCCCATCGTCCAACACGTTGCGGCCGGGGATCACCTGACTCTGGTGGGAGACCCAGGTGCTCAGCTGGCTGGCACGGGGGCGGGTGTGGAAGTAGGACTCCGACTCGTCCCGGGAAACGACGCTCACCGGACCTGAGATGCGGATCTGCCGCTCCAGCTCCGACCAGAAGAAGACGAGCGACGCCTGCGGATTCTGCTCCAGCTCGGTTCCTTTCTGGCTGCGGTAGTCGGTGAAGAACACGAAGCCGCGCTCATCATACCCCTTCAGCAGGACGATCCGGGCCGAGGGCATGCCATCCCGCGTCGCCGTAGCCAGGGTCATGGCATTCGGCTCCGGCACCTGCGCTTCGCGAGCCTGGGTAAACCATCGGTCGAACTCCACCACCGGATCGGCGCTGACATGGGCCTCGTCGAGGCGGGCCCGGGCGTACTCGCGGCGGAGATCGGCAATGGACATGACAGGAATGTACCCCGAGCAGCGATGCTGAACCCACTCCTCGATCTATCCGCCCGGCCGGTGATTGCTCACCGCGGCGCCTCCGGGTCGGCTCCCGAGAATACCATCGAGGCCTTCGAGCTGGCCGTCGGCCAGGGAGCGGATGCGCTCGAGCTCGACGTGCGCCTGACGAGCGACGGGGTGCCGGTGATACTCCACGATGCCACCCTGGACCGGACCACTGACCGCGGTGGTCCGGTGCGCGCGCTCTCCCTGGCGGAGCTTCGCGGGGTGGATGCCGGCGCCAAGTTCACCTCAGACGGCCGCTCCCTCCCTTTTCGCGCCGCCAATGTGCGGATCCCCACTCTCTCGGAAGTGCTGCGCCGGTTCCCCGAGATGCCGCTGTTGCTGGAGGTGAAGGAGCCAGCGGCACAGGAGGCGGTGCGGCGGGTGCTGTTGGAGGAGAGGGCCGAGGGGCGGTGCGTGCTTGCATCGGAGCACCACGCCGCGCTCCAAGTCTTTCGCGAGCCGCCGTTCACCGTAGCGGCGTCTGGTCCCGAGATCGGGGCGCTGTACCGTGCCGTGCTGTTCCGGCGGGTTCCCGCTTCCGTTCCCTACCGAACGCTCTCGGTGCCGGTGCGGCATCGTGGCCTGCCGGTGCCGACCCGTGGTTTCGTGGCCGCCGCGCGGGGGCTCGGCTGCCCGGTGCACATGTGGACGGTAAACGATGCTGCCACCGCGCGGATGCTATGGGGCCGTGGGGTAGCTGGGGTAGTGACCAACTTTCCTGAACGGATTCGGGAGGCGCGGGAAACATGAAGGCCCGGCACTAGCCGGGCCTTTTGGTGCTTTGAGCAGACCGATTCTCTAGCTCACGTTTTTCGGGACGTGGATGATGATGCTCCCGCCCCCGAGCCCCGTGGCATCGTTACTAGTCTCCGGCTGGCCCATCTTGTTATCGTACACAACGTAGCCAGTGCCCACCTCCCAGATCTTGATCCGGAACTTGTCAGGCGAGCCGTCGTAGGCAGTCAAAATGAAGCCAAAGCTTCCTCCGCCGTTGACCGTGCCCACTCCTTTGTACTGAGCACGCCCGCTGCCGCCATTCACGACCAGCCATTCGTAGCTGGTGCTCTTGAAATTCAAGTTGCCGGCGTGGAACTGGAACTCAGTGTTCCCCGTCAGTTGTAGTGTCTTGTCCTTCCCCTGCGTGATGTACTTCGAAACGAAGCCGAAGGTCGCCTTGCCCTGGGTGTCATAAGTGCAGGCGGCATACTGGCACGCCCCAGCAGGCGAGTTGATCCAGCCGCCACCGGTCACGAAGCCGGCGCTGGGGTCATAGATCACGATCAGCAGGCCGCCAGCCGGGTAGACCAGGGAGGCGGTCCCAGTGTCGTCGTCGGTGACGGTCAGCGTGACCCGATAGAGGCCGGCGGCCGGAGCGTTGAGGGGTGACTCACACTTCCTCTCCGGCAATACCGTCGTGACCGCCGCCGCCGTGGAGGTCGTGGTGGTTCCGAGCACCTCGTCCTTGACGACGAAAGTGCAGGTGTGGGTGTCGTTGGCGCCGGGATCGGTGAAGGTGGCCTTCACGGTTGGTTGGCCGCTGATTGGATAGACATCACCGGCGGCAGTCGGGGCCAGGCCCAAGGTGGT
>DATMDQ010000151.1:0-78888 GCA_035557715.1 Gemmatimonadales bacterium | reverse complement strand
ACAGCAGGTAAATATTACTCGGGAATCAGGTTGGAAGCAAGCGGGAGGGCGGGGCAGATCGGCAGCGTGGAGTCATCGGCCATTGCAAACTCCTGCCCCTTTCCATCAGCCCTAGACCTTCCCTGCTGCCCCGCCGTCCCGCTGCCCCGCCATCCCTATATACGCCACCATCCGGCCGTCAGCACCGCCAGAGGCCCGGTGACTATAAAAGGAGGGACGATCGTGGGCCGAACACCACCCAGACGTCGTGATCGCCTGGAGCCCGAGCTGCCGAGCCTGGTCCGTCAGCCGATCCCGTAAGTCGAGGTGCCAGGGTCCCGGCCCTTCGGCCGCCACTCCACAGCCTTCCATGACTTCAGAACCAACTTCATAGCAGGGGCCGCAAATACCTACGCCCGCGTGCATTACAATATCGGCCGCCGAGCACCCGGTACTTCCCTGCAGCCGGTCCATTCCCCGGCCCAGGATGCCGCCGGCAGTGCCACGCCAGCCAGCATGGAGCAGCGCCACCCCCCGTCCCGGCACCAGGAGATAGACTGGAATGCAGTCGGCGATGGTGATGGTCAGGAGAATCCCGGGGGCCGTGCTGATCCACCCGTCGACCCCTTCGACCTGGAGCCAACCCCGGCCTGCCTCCAGGCTCATCACCTCGACGCCGTGTACCTGGTTGCCCAGCGCAACGGCGGTGAACTCAGGCAGCTCTCGGCGGAACGCGCGCCAGCGGCTCATCACCTGCCCGACGGGGGCGTCACTCCAGAGGCCGAGATCGAACCCGCGTCCAGTCTCCGCGCCGCGCCCGGTAATGCCGGCGACCACGCCGTACCGCTCGCGCCAATCCGGGATTTCAAACCTGGGGATCTTTCCGGGAACCGGAACTTCCCGCACCTCGGACGCGACGACGGGCGCACGCAGTTCGCCCTTGCGTCCGCCCTTCTCTGCGCTCGTACCACCCCGCTGCCCCGCCGCCCCGCTGTCCCGCTTCCTACCCATCCACCCGCTCGATCTCAGCGCCCAGGGCACGGAGGCGCTCGTCGATCCGCTCGTAGCCGCGCTCGATCTGGCCCACGTTGTGAATGGTGCTGGGGCCTTCCGCGGCCAGCGCCGCAAGCACCATGGCCATCCCGGCCCGGATGTCCGGCGACTCGACGGTGCCACCCTTGAGGGGCGACGGCCCCGAGATCACCGCCCGGTGCGGGTCACAGAGCACGATCCGGGCACCCATCCCGATCAGCTTATCCACGAAGAAGAGACGGGACTCGAACATCTTCTCGAACACCAGCAGCATGCCGGAGCATTGGGTGGCGGTGACAATGGTGGTCGACATCACGTCGGCCGGAAACGCGGGCCATGGCCCGTCCTCCAGCTTCGGCACGTGGCCGCCCAGGTCGGGACGCACCCTCCGCTCCTGCCCCGAGCTCACGGTCAGCCGATGGCCTTCGATCTTGGGGCGAATACCGAGCCGTTCATACCCGAGGATGGTGCTGCGCAGATCTTCCTGGCGGACCGGTTCGATGACGATGTCGCCATTGGTCACCGCCGCGAGGCCGATGAAGCTCCCGATCTCGATGTGGTCGGGCCCGATGGTGTAGCTCGTTCCCACCAAGGGGCGTCCCCCCTCGATGGTATATATGTTGGAGCCGATACCGCTGATCTCGGCCCCCATGGCCACCAGACATCGAGCCAGATCCTGCACGTGAGGCTCGCAGGCGGCGTTGCGGAGAACCGTCCGACCCTTAGCCATCACCGCGGCCATCAACGCATTCTCGGTGCCGGTGACGCTAGGCTCATCGAGGAAGATGTCATCGCCTTTGAGCTCCTTGGCCTCGAGCTCGTAACGATCGCCCACCATGACCGACGCGCCGAGGTGCTCGAGCGCCAGAAAGTGGGTATCCACCCGGCGGCGCCCGATCACATCGCCGCCCGGCGGCGGCAAGGTGACGCTTCCGAAGCGCGCCAGCATCGGTCCGGCAAGCAGGATCGAGGCTCTGATCTTGGCGCAGAGCCCGGGGTCGAGGGCCTTGGGCTTGACGCCGCGGGCATCCACTCGCACCGAGTTCGCGCCGGTCCATTCCGCGCTGGCACCCAGATCCACCAGAAGCGCGAGCATGGTTTCGACGTCGCGGATGCGCGGAATATTGTCGAGATCGACGGGACCGTCGGCCAGGATAGTGGCCGCGAGGATAGGAAGGGCGGCGTTCTTGTTACCGGCCGGACGTACCGTTCCGCGAAGCGGTCGTCCACCTTGGACCAAAAAACGAGGAGGCATGGCCAAAGCTGAACCGGCGGGTGAATCGCGTCAAGCGGAGGTCAGGGGGTTGCGGTGGTGCCGAGACCCCTTTGTATTAGCCAGGGGGCAGGTACCCACCCATCCTTGGCGTCGCGAGTCGGAGGTACTGAATTATGTGGACACTGGCACTGTTGCAGGTGGGTACCACCCCCGATTGGGTGGGACCGACCGTCGCCATCTCGCTGGCGGTCATGGCGCTCTCCTTCATCGGAATGGCCATCGCCGTGGCCGTTGCGGCCTTCCGGGTGGCCAACCAGGTCAAGCGGGTGAGCACGCTGGTGAGTGGCCTCCAGGACGACGTCGTCCGAACCCTCAAGGGCGTGCACAGCCTGACGGAGCAGGCCCAGGAAGTGATGGTCCTGGTGCGGCACGAGGCCGGTGCCTTCGCCCAGACCGCGCGCCGACTTAGACGAAAGACGGTCCGCGCCGTGGACCGCGTTGAGGCGAAGCTCGAGGACCTGGAGACACTCTACGACGTAATCCATGACGAGATCGAGGCCGGTGCCCTGGACATCGCGGCCGCGGTTCGGACCCTGCGCGGAGGCAGCGGCATGCTGAAGCGGGTGCGCCGGATGCTGGTGCCGAGCCGCTGATGGCCTTCCCCCGCCTCGCGCTCGCCTTGCTGGGCGTGGGGCTCGTATTGCTGGTGATGCCGGAGCAGGCGCATGCCTGGACCCCCGGCACGCACATCTATCTCGGTGAATCGGTTCTCGCCAACCTGTCCTATCTGCCGGCCGCGGTAGCGGAGCTTCTCCGGGCTCATCCCTTCGAGTTTCTCTACGGGAACATCGCGGCCGACTCGTCGATCGCGAAGCACTACGCGCCGTTAGGCCGGCACTGCCACTACTGGCATGTCGGGCAGGAAATTCACGATCTCGCGGCCACCGACGCGCTACGCGCCTTCGGCCTGGGCTACCTCAGCCACCTGGCCGCCGACACCATCGCCCACAACTACTTCGTACCCCGCCAGCTGATGCTCACCAGCAGCACGGCGGCCGTGGGTCACTCCTATTGGGAGACCCGGGTCGAGGCTCATCTGGGCGACGCATACGCCAAGGTCGCGAAGGACGTGATCCTGCTGGACCATGCCCCCGCCGACGCGCACCTCGATCGCATCATCGCGCCGACGATCTTCAGCGTGCGTACCAATCGGCGGCTGTTCCGGGGGATGGTGCACCTCACCGAAACCACGAGCTGGCAGCGGGCGAGCCAGGTCGCGCGGGAATACAGCCGCTGGCCTCTCACCGACGTGGATGTCGAGCGCCATCTGGGCCTCTCGTTCGATTTCATGATGGAGCTTCTCGCCGACTCGGTCCCCTCGGCGCGGCACCTGGATCCATCGGGCGAGCGGCCACTCAAGACCGCGAAGGAGATGCGCCGCCGGGTTCTCCAGGACGCGGGCCGGCGTGACACGGCCCGGCTACAAAACGCCGCGGACGAGCACTTCGGTCTCCCCGAGCGCCCGCTGGTCTACTGGGCCCAGATCACCCGGAAGCTGCCGTGGCGAGCGGCCGAAGGTACCGCCCCGTCACCCACCCGTCTCGTCAGTGGCGACCGCTGAGCTCCGCCCACGCGGCTGATCTAACTCCCGTTCCGATGATTCTGCTTCGTTTCGCCGCCGGGTTTGCGGCCGCGCTGCTATGTCCTGCCAGCACGGTTCTGGGACAGGACACCATCGCCCGGGTGACCCTCGCGTCTGATCCTTCTCTACTCACGGAGGGCGCGCTGGGGTGGCTGATGGTTCGGCCCAGCGGAGCGGACACCGTCACCGGCGGGGAAGCCGGAGGCGAACCGATCCACTTTGACGCATCGGCTATCGGCGAGTTCCGGGCGATCGTCGCGGTTCCGGTCGACAGCGGGGATTCGCTGCCGATCTCGGTCTATCTCACCCGTGACGGCAAGGTCGATACGGTGCAGAGCGCCGTTGCCGTGCGCCAGGCGGGCTACCCGCGAGAGGTGCTCGCGGTGGCTCCGAAGTTTGCCAAGCCCGACAGCGCCGCGGCCGCCCGCATCCGTGGGGAGAACGCCCGCAGCCGCCAGGTCTCGCTCGCGTCCCGGAATCATCCACGCATGTGGCAGGGGCCGTTCCGGTTGCCGCGAGCCAGCCGGATCACCAGCGCCTTCGGGGCCGCGCGAGTGTACAACGGTGAGGTGAGGAGCCGGCACCTGGGAACGGACTTCGCCGGCGCGGTCGGCACGCCGGTACTGGCAGCGGGACGCGGGGTCATCGCCATGGTGGCCGACTTCTATCTCGCGGGCAAGGCGGTCTACATCGACCACGGGCGGGGGCTGGTCACGGCGTACTTCCACCTGAGCCGTGCGGATGTGACGCCTGGAGATACGGTGGTAGCGGGACAGCAAATTGGCGCCGTGGGTCGGAGCGGGAGGGTGACGGGTCCCCACCTCCACTGGGTGACCCGACTCGGCACGATCGCGGTCGACCCGATGAGTCTGCTGCAACTAGTGAAAACTGAACCGTGACCTCTTAACGCAGTTTCTCAGTCAGTACCGGCTGCACTCCTTTCGGATCCGCCTTTCCCCTACTCCGCTTCATCACCTGGCCCACGAAGAACGCCATGAGCTTGGTCTCGCCCTCGCGGAACCGGGCCACCTCGCCGGGATGGGCGGCCAGCACCTCATCGACCCACCCAGCGAGCGCACCCTGATCGCTCACCTGTACCAGTCCCAGCCGCGTCGCGGCGGCCTTGGGGTCCTGATCGGGCGACTGGGCCAGCTCGGCGTAGACCCGCTTGGCAGCCTGATGGCTGACAACTCCGTCTCGCACCAACCCGATCAACTCTGCGAGGCGCCGGGCCGGAACCGGAAAGGAACCGGATTCATTATAGGTCGTCATGACCTCGCCCATGACCCAGTTGGCAGAAATCTTGGGGTCGGCCCCCGCATCGACCACCGACTCGAAGTAGTGCGCCAACCCAGCCTCTGCGGTGATGACTCTGGCGTCCTGAGCAGACAAGGCGTGGGCGGCCTCGAGACGGGCGCGCTTCGCCTCGGGTAGCTCGGGCAACGTGGCTCGCTGCTCCGTGATCCACGCCGGGGCCAGCACCAGGGGCGGAAGGTCGGGATCGGGGAAATAGCGATAGTCGTGACTCTCTTCCTTCGACCGGGTCGGCTTGACCTGCCCGGTCGCGGCATTGAAGAGGAGCGTCACCTGCTCGACCCGGTGTCCCGCTTCCACCAGCGCGATCTGTCGAGCTCGCTCCGCCTCCAGCGCCCGCTCGACGTTGGCGAAGGAGTTCATGTTCTTCACCTCGGTCTTGGTGCCGAGCCTTGTTGTGCCGGCGGGCCGAATCGACAGATTCGCGTCCACCCGCAGGCTCCCCTGCTCCATACTGCACTCGCTCACGCCGGCATAGACCAGGATCTGCCGGAGCGTCGTGAGGTACGCCCGGGCCTCAGCCGGCGAGCGTAGATCCGGCTCGCTCACGATCTCTGCGAGAGGGGTGCCGGCACGATTGAGGTCCACTGCGGTTTTCGCCCGGAACCGGTCGTGCAGCAGCTTGCCAGCATCCTCCTCGACGTGCAGCCGGGTGATGCCAACCTGCATCCGGCCGCGGTCGGGGGAGTCGAAGCTGACACTGCCTCCGGTGGCGAGCGGCCGATCGAACTGCGAGATCTGATACCCCTTGGGCAGATCGGGATAGAAATAATTCTTGCGGGCGAATACGCTGGTCTCATGCACAGTGCAACCCAGTGCGAGCGCACCTCGCACCGCCAGCCGAATCGCTTCGGCGTTGGGAACCGGGAGTGCGCCCGGCAGACCCAGACACACCGGGCATACGTTGGTGTTGGGCGGATCGCCGAACGTGATCCGGTTGCCACAGAACATCTTGGTCCGGGTTCGCAGCTGGACATGTACCTCCAGCCCGATCACAGTCTCCCAGGCCATCAGCGCACCTCCGCCAGCGGATCCAGGGTTCGCTCCAGCACCTGGGCCACAGCCAGCATCCGTTCCTCGCCGAAGTGCGGCGCCACCAGTTGGGCCCCGATGGGCAGACCCTCACTGCGCCCCACCGGCAGGCTCATGGCCGGAAGCCCGGCCAGACTCATCGAGCAGACGAAGATGTCGGCCAGGTACATGGCCACCGGGTCCTCGGTTTTTTCTCCTGCCTTGAACGCGGGAGTGGGGGTGGTCGGGGTGAGGAGCAGATCGATTCCCGAGGCGAAGACCCGCTGAAAGTCTTCCGCGATCAGCGCCCGCACCTGCTGTGCCTTCTTGTAGTAGGCATCGTAGTAGCCGGCACTCAGGACGTAGGTCCCGACCAGGATCCTGCGGCGGACCTCCTCACCGAAGCCCTCCCCCCGCGTGGTGCGGTACAGCGCACGGATATCACCGTCGGGTCCAACCCGCCGCTTGCCGTAACGCACCCCGTCATAGCGGGCGAGATTCGCTGCGGCCTCTGCCGGCGCGATGATGTAGTAGGTCGGCACCGCGTAAGCCGAGTTGGGCAGCGAGACCAGCCGGGCATCTCCACCGAGCGCTTGGATCTGCTCGGTGGTGCGGCGGAGCGCGGTGGCTACCCCGCCGTCGAGATCGGCGGGGAAGTATTCCTGAGGAAGGCCTACGGTCAGGCCTCGAAGGTCGGGCAGAGCCTTCGGGACCTGCATTGGTGGGCGATCGATCGTTGTGGCATCGAGAGGGTCGGGGCCGCTGATAGCGCTCAGGACCCGCGCGGCGTCATCCACCGTGCGGCCAAAGACCGAGATGCAATCGAGCGAGGAGCCGAAAGCAACCAGCCCGTACCGACTCACCCGTCCGTAGGTTGGCTTCACCCCAACGACTCCACAGAAGCTCGCCGGCTGGCGCACGGATCCGCCGGTCTCGGATCCGAGTGCGGCGGGCACCACACCGGCCGCCACCAGCGCAGCGGAGCCGCCCGACGACCCACCCGGCACCCTGGTTGGGTCCAGGGGATGCTTCACCCGCCCGAAGGCGGAGTGCTCGGTGGATGAGCCCATGGCGAACTCATCGAGATTGGTCTTGGCCGCGATCATGGCCCCCGCCGCTCGGAGCCGGTCCACGGCGGTAGCGTTGTAGGGCGACAGGTAGCCTTCCAGGACGCGAGAGGCGCAGGTGGTGGGTTGCTCCACCGTAACGATATTGTCCTTCAGCGCGACAGGCATGGCGGCCAGTGCGCCGGGAGTAGGCATCGCGTCCACCCGGCTCGCTTCAGCATCGAGCAGATCCTGGGACCAGTGCAGCACCGCGTTCAACGGCGCCGCCTCGGTCAGGCGCGCCCCCGTTTCCCGCGCGGTTGCTGCTCCGCTGCCCCGCTTTTGCGCTGTCCCCGCCGTCATTGATCCTCCATCGCTCCATGCCGGGGCACCAGGAAGAAACCCTCGAGGAACTCGGGCGCGATCGCGGAGGGCGGACGGGCGAGCGGCACGGTGACTTCCACGTCCTCCCGCAGCATGACGGCCTTCGGTCCAGCCAAGAACGGCTCCGCGGTCCGGTCGCCTGGCACTTCGTCGAGCTTGGCGACGTAGTTGACGATCCGGTTCATCTGATCGACCAGACGCAGAATCTCGTTCTCGTTCACCGCCAGCTCGGCGAGCTTGGCTACATGCAGGACCTCATCCAGTCCGATGCTCATGCGCTCTCCCATTCCCGTTCCAGACCGGCGTAGGCCACCAGCAGCTGTTTGACGCCGACCTCTTCGTCATCAAAGGCCACTGAGACCTTGAGGTCGCGGCCGGTGCCCACGAGCCCCTGAATCGTCCCACCACCAAAACGGCGATGGCGGACGCGCTCTCCCTTTACGTACCGGGGGGTATCCTGAGATACCTCCTCGGGCGGGGTGGCGGCCGGAGAATCGCGTAGGGGCGAGGTGGGCCTCGCCCAAGGCGACACCCGGGTCGCCCCTAGGCCCGCCCCCGGCCCCCACAACGATGCGGTCTTCCGCTCCTCGATGATCCCGGGTGGGATGGCACGGAGGAAACGCGACGGGGCACAGTCGATGAATCGGTCCCCGGCGCGGCGCCGACGCCGATGCGTCAGGTACAGCTTGTCCTTCGCCCGGGTGAATCCGACGTAGCAGAGCCGGCGCTCCTCCTCGACACCATTGGGCTGCTCTGCGGCCCGAGCGGAGGGGAAGAGGCCGTCCTCGAGACCGGTGAGGACGACGACCGGCCACTCCAGGCCCTTGGCGGTATGGAGCGTCATGAGGGTGACCCCCTGCTCCGCTCCTTCTTCTTTATCTACCGCCGAGAGCAGTGCTGCTTCTGCCAGAAAGCGCTCCAGCTGGGTTTCGCCGCTCTCGGTATCCACCGGCACGACCTCCGACCAGTTAGCTGCGCTCGCCACCAGCTCCCTGACGTTTTCCCACCGGTCATCACCATCCGGACCCTCGGCCTTCAATACGGCCTGGTAATCGATCGCTTCGATGATATGGTCGAGCAATGCCGCCGGCGGAAGCTCGCGCAGCCGAGCGGCATCGAACAGCGCAGCGAACTTCCGGAATGCTTCACGAGCATTGGGCCGCAGCTCCGCCACCCGATCCGCAATCCCGGCGGCCTCGAGGAGTGGCTTCCGCCAGCGTGCCGCCGCCTCCGCCAGCGTCGTCAGACTGCTCTCACCCAGGCCTCGGCGGGGAACGCCGACAGCCCGGAGAAACGCCTCATCGTCAGCAGGGTTGCTCACCAGCCGGAGATACGCCAGCAGGTCCTTGACCTCGCGCCGGTCGTAGAAGCTGATCGAGCCCACCAGACGATACGGCACCCCGGCCCGGCGGAACGCCTCTTCCAGGGCACGGGACTGCGAGTTGGTGCGGTACAGGATCGCCATCTCACTGTATTGCCAGTCTGCGGCCGCTCTCCGCTTCTGCAGCTCCCGGACGACCCACTCCGCCTCGTCCCTCTCGTCGGCCGCGGTCACCAGGGTGACCGTTTCGCCCCCGCGCCGCCGGGTGGTGAGCGTCTTGCCGATCCGGCCGCTGTTCTCTGCGATGACACCGTTTGCGGCATCGAGGACCACCTGGGTCGAGCGATAGTTCTCTTCCAGCCGCACCAGCTTGGAAGCGGGAAAGTCTGCGAGAAACTCCTGCATGTTGCGGACATCGGCCCCCCGCCACCCGTAAATGGACTGATCGTCGTCACCCACGGCCGCGACGTTGCCATGGGCACCCAGCAGCCGGATCAGGTCGTACTGAGCGCGATTGGTATCCTGAAATTCGTCCACCAGGATGAAGCTGAATCGGTCCTGGTAGGCCCGCAGCCGGTCCGGATGCTCGCGAAAGAGCGTGAGCGGATGCAGCAGCAGGTCATCGAAGTCCATCGCGTTGGCGGCCTTCAGCGCCGGACCGAGCGCCGCATAGACCTCCGACGCTACCCTCGCGATCCCGCCGGGCAGTCCGGAGTGGAGCTCCGAAGGTGGCACCCTGCGATTCTTCGCCGCGGAGATCAGTGCCTGCACCGCCTTGGGGGGGAAGTCCTTCACCGAATGACCCTGCTGGTCCATGATCCTTCGGATCAGGCTCAGCCGGTCGTCCTCGTCGTAGATGGTGAACTGGCGGCTGAAGCCCAGGAGTGGGGCCTCGCGCCTGAGCAGCCGGGCCGAGAGCGAGTGGAAGGTGCCGATCCAGAGTCCGGACGGATCCCGGTTGAGCAGCTGGGCGATCCGGTGCTTCATCTCGCCCGCGGCCTTGTTGGTGAAGGTCACCGCGAAAATCCGCTCGGGAGGGACTCCGTGCCGGTCGATCAACGCGGCGATTCGCATGGTGAGCACGCGGGTCTTGCCTGAGCCGGCGCCCGCCAGCACCAGCAGCGGTCCGCCCACGTGCTCCACCGCTTCACGCTGGGCAGGATTGAGCGCGGGCTCCAGGCCCTGTTCCGGTGTCTCGATCATGGAGTCCGGGCCGCGAGTGGCAGCCGCATGACGAAACAGGTTCCCTTTTCAGTCGACTCCAAGATCAACGCCCCTCCATGGGCATCCTCAACCACGCGGCGGGAGAGCGCGAGCCCTATGCCCCACCCGCCTCGCTTCGTGGTTGTGCCTGGTTCAAACAGGGTTCGGCGGAGCTCCTTGGGCACGCCAGGACCATCATCGATGACCCGAATTGCCCCCGTGTCGTCTTCCGCCCCGATCCGCAGAATAATCGCGCCGGGTCGCCCCTGCAGCGCATCAATTGCGTTCTTCACCAATGATTCCAACGCCCACTCCAGCAGCACGGCGTCCCCAAGCACGGTGGGACCCGCCCCAGGCGCCTCGACCCGGAGGTCGATCATGTTGGTGTGCCGGGGCAGCCGCGGCCGGTAGTATCCCGCAACGCGATCGGCCAGGGCGCCCAGCCCGATGGGTTCGCGCTTCGCTGGATTGCCGATCCGCTCGAAACGCTGCGCGACCCGGTCGAGCCGTTCTGCGTCGGCACTCAGATGGTCAGCCAACCCCGGCGGCGGAGTGGCGTGGTCGCGGACCCGCTCGATCCAGCCTTGAAGACTGGTGAGCGGTGTGCCCATCTGATGTGCCGCCTCCCGGGCCATGGCCACCCAGAGCCGGTCCCGCTGAGCCGACATGGCGCTGCGGTACGCGAAGACGGCCACTCCGACCATGACCGCGATGGTGAGCCCTTGCAGGATGGCCAGGACGATGAGATTCCGCTGGGCCGGCAGCGGGCCATAGTGGACCGTTCCGATGGCCGCGTCGGTGATCGGAGGATTTTGCCGGTCCAGCCTGGTGGCGTAGAGCTTCACCCGGGGATCGTCGAGGGGTGCCTCGAATGGGAGGTTGGCGGCAGCCGTGACCCGGCCCGCAGTGTCCGTCACCACCAAGGGCAGTCCGAGCGAGCGAACCTGCTCGCCCAGGCGCAACAACGCTTCCGCTTCGGCTCCCGCTCGCGGGTTGTTGAGGCCGCCAAACACCCCGGAGTAGAGCCGGCTGGTGGCGGATGCATCGGCCTTGAAATGGCGGAAGATCAGGACGCCGGTGCCAAAGCTCAAACCGGCCAGCAGCGCCACGAGCGCCACGACCATCGTGGGCGCGAGACGCTGAAGCCGCCCGCTACGCACGAGGAGTCAGGCGATCGACGCCGAGATACGGCACCAGCGCCGCAGGCACTCGCACCGACCCGTCGGCCGCTTGGTTGTTCTCCAATAGGGCGATAATCGTGCGGGGGAAGGCGACACCGGACGCGTTGAGGGTATGGACGAATTCGGGTTTGGCCTTGGGGGTCGGCCGGTAACGGATGCTCGCCCGTCGAGCCTGGAAGTCGGTGAAGGTGCTCGAGCTCGAAACCTCGAGCCAGGCTCCGACTCCGGCGGCCCACACCTCGATATCATAGGTCCGGGCACTGGCAAATCCGGTGTCGCCCGCGGCGAGCTCCACGACCCGGTAGGGCAGCTCCAGGCGCTGGAGCACGGTTTCGGCGTGGCCGGTGATTCGCTCGTGCTCGGCCCCCGAGTCCTCGGGCCGCACGAGCCGGACCAGCTCCACCTTGTCGAACTGGTGAACCCGGATGAGCCCACGAGTGTCCTTGCCGCCGGAGCCGGCCTCGCGCCGGAAACAGGGAGAGTAGGACACGTAGGCCGCCGGCAGCGCATTCGCCTCGAGGATATCGTCGCGGTGGATATTGGTGACCGGCACCTCGGCGGTGGGAATGAGGAACAGATCGTCGGCCGGTGAGGCGTAGACTTCCTCCGCAAACTTGGGCAGCTGCCCGGTCCCGGTGAGGGTGGCCCGGTTGACCAGGTAGGGCGGCGCAATTTCGAGGTAGCCGTGTTCCCGGGTATGCAGGTCGAGCATGAAGTTGGCTAGCGCCCGCCCCAGCCGCGCTCCCATGCCGGTGAAGAGGGGAAAGCCGGAGCCCGCGACCTTCACCCCGGCCGGCAGATCGAGCAGTCCCAGCGAGACGCCCAGCTCCCAGTGCGGCCGCGCGACGAAGTTGAACGCCGGAGGAGCACCCCACGAGCGCAGGAGCCGGTTGGCCGACGCGCCGCCATCGGGGACCTGGTCGTGAGGAAAGTTGGGGATGGTGAGGGCCAGGTCGTCCAGGGCGGCCTCGATCTCCCGGAGGCGAGTGTCCATGACCTTCACGTCCTCACCCGACGCCTTCAACTGCTCCATGAGATCGTCAGCGGACGTCTTGGCGCGCTTCCGCCGTGCGACCTCGTCACTTGCCGCATTGCGCTCCGCCTTCAGCGCCTCGGCCCGCACCAGCAGCTCGCGCCGCTGGCGGTCGAGGTCGAGCAAGGTATCGAGAGTCGTTGCGAGCGACGGATCGTCACGTCGCATCAGGCTGGCGCGGCTGCCGGCCGGATCCTGCCGGAGTCGCTTGAGGTCGATCACACTTACCGGTCGGGGAGACCGGGTTCGAGGCCCTTGAACCCGCAGTTGTCGTTCACCAGGATCCGAAACGATACAATCCGCGTGGCCTCATCGAACGACAGGATTTCCATCTTGGCGTACTTGGGAACGCCGAGATTGGTGCAGGTGATCCGGCTCCGCACAACGTAGCGTTGCCCCACGGCGATCGGCACCGCGGTATCGGTGATGTACCCGTTGCTGGGGGCCACGGTGATGGCCTCGAAGCTCTCAGTCTGCAGCAGAAACCCAGGCTTTGCTGCGGCAGCGGTGTCGATACCCAGCGCGGCTCGGGGCAGGAAAACGTGTTCTATCGCAGTTTCGACATTGTACGCAAAGTCGAACTCCACCGAGAGATCGGTTCGCACCCTCTGGCTGCCCTGCACCGAATACCCGCTCGGGGTCGAGACCGGAGTGCCGACCAGGGCCCAAAGCGTATCGACCCGCTCCACGTTGGCGATCGTGGCATCGGGCAAGTCGTTCGAGTCGCTGCAGGCGATGCCGCCCGGGGCGAGCAGCAGGAAAATCAGGGAAAGTCGTCGCATTGAGCGGGAAGGTTAAGCCCCGGGCGAAGAGGGGTCAACCGGAAGCGGGCGGTGGCCCCAACCCGGCGTCATTTCTTGACTTCGCCCCGAGCGACTCATACGTTGCGCCTAACTTTTTTCTGCGGCCCGGAGCGAACTGAATGGCAAGCTTGGGTGAGGTGGTGCGCGGTCTGGCCGCTCGAGATGGAATCGAGGCGGTCCTGGTATTGAGCGCCGATGGCCTGCCGATCGAGCACGCCGCACACCAGCCGTTCGAGGCTGAAACCCTGGCCGCCCTCACCGCAACCCTGGTGCAGTACGGCACCCGACTCGGTGTCGGCGCCGCACGAGGCGCGCTCCGCACCGTGGTCGTCGAGTACGAGCGCGGCCTCCTGGTGGTGGCCCAGATCGGCCCGGGCGACTGCCTGGCGATTCTGGCCCAGCCAGACGCGAACGTCGGTGAGGTGCTCTACGACTTGCGCCAACACCGCTCGGCGCTGGCGGCGGCGATCACCGGGTAGGAGGCGGGGAGGCGGGGAGGCGGGACAGAAGTTCGACCATTTCTTACCTATGTACATTCAATGCCCCCCGGTAGATTTTACGCTCTCAACACCGTTCATTCACGAAGCTTAACTTTCGGAGCTTCAGCAATTACTCACCTCAGAGATCTTCTCCTCCAAGAAGCTTCCCCGCTTCCCCGCTTCCCCGCTTCCCCGCCCTTATGAGATGGGCTGTCATTCTTGCCGGTGGCTCGGGGACACGTTTCTGGCCGCTCAGCACACCGGAGAATCCGAAGCAGCTGCTGCCGCTGGCCGGCTCCGTTTCGACGGCTGAAGAGTCGATCGACCGGCTGACGGGGCTGATCCCGCGTGAGCGCATCCTGGTCGTGACTGGTGCTGCATTGGCCAGGCAGATCCAGCAGCGTCTCAACCTTCCCGAGTCCAATATCCTGGTCGAGCCCCGCGCTGCGTCCACCGCGCCGGCCCTGATCTGGGCCACGTGGGAGGCGCAGCGCCGTGACCCTGACGCCGAGGTGCTGTCGCTCCACGCCGACTGGGCCGTGGGCGATGCCGCTGCTTTTCGCCGCACGGCTGAGACCGCGCTCAGCATCGCCCGACAGCACGACTGCCTGGTCACCGTCGGCGTGGTGCCCTCGCGTCCCGAAACCGGATACGGCTACATCGTGCCCGGGCCGCCGCTCGGAGACGGCGCCAGAATGGTGGCGCGATTCTCCGAGAAGCCGGATGCCGCCACGGCACTCGATCTGATGGCAGCCGGCGCGCTGTGGAACAGCGGGCTCTTCGCCTGGACGGCCGGGCGGCTGCTGGCGGAGGTGGCGGCCAACACTCCGGAGGTATCGCCCCATCTACCGGCGCTCAGGGCCGGCCAGGTCGAGCACTTCTTCACCGAGGTAACGCCGATCTCCATCGACGTGGGACTGCTGGAGCGGAGCGCGTCGGTGGCGGTGGTGAGCGGCGCCTTTGCCTGGGACGACATCGGCACCTGGCAGGCGCTGACCCGGGTTCGTCCCAAGGACACGAGCGGCAATCTGGTCGTCGGCAGCGCCTTCATGCACGATTCGGAAGACTGCATCGTCTGGTCCGACCGGGATACCGTTGTCCTCAGCGGAGTCCAGGACCTGATCGTGGTGCAGGCGAACGGACGGATCCTGGTCATGCCGAGCAAGCGGGCTGCTTCGATGAAGCAGCTCCTCGACGCGCTGCCCCCCGAGATTCGCGACGTCCATTCGTGACGACGCTTTACCTCGTCGAGCCTGAGTCGCCGGGTGCTGCATGGGCTCCGTTTACCGGCGTCCGCCCGATCGCCGAGCTTCGCGCGGGCATCTGGCGAATTCGGGAGCGTTGGGAGGCGGCGGTTGGGAACGACGCCACGGCCATCCTGGGCGCCCACACGGAAGGATTCAGCGAGGGGGACGAGCCGCCCGTACGGCCGCCGGCTCCGATCGAGGGGCCCGCCCTGGTCGGCGCGGCATGGTTCGCGCCGACCGGTGCACCGATCGCTCCAGGAGCCAACATCCGGCGGCTGACGCACCGCGAGGAAACAGTGGGATGGGTCGTGCCTGGCGGTGAACGCTGGACTGGTCCACATGAGAACGGTCCGGGCCTCGAAATCGCGGGCTTGCGTCTCCAGGGTACCTACGATCTGCTCACCGCCCTCGAGAGCTTTCTTCCGGTGGACTGCACCGAGTTTCTGGTGACTCCGAGCGATGGAGTTCCGGAAGGAAGCCTGGTCCTTGGCGATCCTACCCACCTCGTGTGCCTGGGCGCGAAGGTCGAGCCCGGGGTGGTGTTCGACTTGCGACAGGGGGCGGTCGTGGTCGATCAGGGAGCCGAGGTCAGGAACGGCACCCGTCTCGAAGGGCCGACCTACGTGGGACCGGGTACCCGCGTCCTGGGTGGATTCGTCCGGGGCTCGGTGTTCGGGCCCGAATGCCGGGTGCACGGTGAGATCGCGGCGAGCCTGTTTCATGGATTTTCGAACAAGAGCCATTATGGCTTTGTCGGTCACAGCATCGTAGGCCACTGGGTCAACCTGGGCGCCGGCACGACCACATCCAATCTGAAGAACACCTATGGACCGGTCCGCCTGGAGATAGATGGCGAGCGAATTGAGAGTGGCCGGATCAATGTCGGTACCCTTTTCGGCGACCACGCCAAAACCGCCATCGGGACCATGTTGGCCACGGGGACGGTAATATCGGCCGGGGCCAATGTGTTCGGCACACCGATCCCGCCGAAGTACATCCCGCCTTTTGCGTGGGGCTGCAGCGGAGACGAGCGAGTGACCGAAGATGGCTTCCTGCGGGTGGCTGAGCGGGTCCTCGCCCGCCGAAACGTGGCGTTTTCGGCTGAGCGGCGCGAATCGCTCCGGCGCACCATCCAGCGGAGCGCCCCCCGGTGATCACGCTCTACGTGCTCGGCTCGGGATCGCGGGGGAATTGCTTCGCGGTGGAATCCGAAGGCGTGGGGCTGCTGATCGACGCCGGGTTCAGCGCCCGCGAGATCGAGCGGCGGGCCGAGCGGGCGGGCCTCGACCTGTCACAGGTGGCCGGGATCGTCCTGACCCACGAGCACGGCGATCACGCGTGTGGAGCACCCCTCCTGGCGCGGCGCCTGCAAGTGCCGGTCCTCACGGCCCCCGGTACCTGGCGGCATCTGTTAGCCACCATGGAGGATGCCGAGCACCGGACGCTCGGACTTTGCGCCCGCCTGGAGCTGGGCCCCTTCACCATCGAGGCATGCCCGACGAGCCATGATGCCGCCGAGCCGCTCGCGGTGGTCGTCCGTGAATCCGAGGGAGCCAGCGTCGGGGTTGCTTATGATCTTGGTCGCCCGACCACGGCAGTGCGTTACCTGCTTCGCAACCTGAGCGCAATCGTGCTGGAGGCCAACCACGACGAGGTCCAGCTCCGCACCAGCGAATACCCTCCGGTGGTGCAACGCAGGATTGCGGGCTCAGCCGGCCACCTGTCGAACCGGGCCGCGGCCGAGCTGTTGGCCGACCTGCACCATCCGGGACTTCTGGCCGTCGTCCTGGCGCATTTGAGCCAGCAGTGCAACACCGCGGCCGAGGCCCGGGCCACCGTGGCGCGGGCGCTCCGCCGGGTCCGCTTCCGGGGCGCGCTCCATGTTGCCGACCAGGACCGGCCGCTGCAGCCAATCCTTATCGTGCAGAGAGTCGGGGTCCAGCTCGGCCTGGCGCTCTAGGCGTTAGCTCACTTCCCGGCCATCCAATCGTCCATCGCCATCGTCTTGGTTGCCGGATCCTCCACTTCGATCCTCTGGAAGATAAAGCTCACGTCCTCCAGAACCACCGCCAGACCGTTGACCACATCGGTGTACTGTTTGATCTCGCTGACGACGGCGTTGCTGAGCTTGACCGTGTAGCTACTCCCCCCCTCCCCGGGCAGCACGACCACGACTGATTTCAGCACCTCATTGGTGGTCAACGCCTGGAAGATCTGCGGCGATCCAGTGCCAACCAGTTTGGTGACGACGACCGGCCCGTGTTGGCGCCTGCCGCTGGCCAGCCCGCTGGCCGCATCCCGTGGTGACTTGGCGCCGTAACCGAATCGAAGACCGGCCATACTCCCCCCCTTCGCGGCCGCGAACACTCCCTGCTTGGTTCCCTCGATGGTCATAGTAAAGCTGGCACTGCCACCCCGGGCCACAAGCTTCTCTTGTGCAGCGAGGGCCGTCGGAGCGGCCAGGCCAAGCGCTGCGATAATCGACCAGGGAACGGTTTTCATAAGATTCTCAGAGTGCGGGGAAGTCATGAAATGCGCTCGACACGGAGGATCAGGACGTAATCCCCCTGGAGCGCGCTCCAGGAAGAGTGACTGCCGTTGGGAAGCTTGTAGTGATCCGTGACGCGGAACTCAAGCTGTCCCTTTTCACCGGTTGCGTATGGGCTGCTGAGCACTCGTTCGATCCGCTCGCGTGTCAGGATGAGCATCTGATCGAGCCAGAAGCCACAGTAAGTCTCGCAGCCGCCGTTCCGGACCCCTATGGGTCGATCCTTGTCGGTGGTCGTGACGACCATCCAATCCACCGCCGGCGAGAGCTTGACTGCGGCCCCCTCCTGAAACCAGGTAGCTGCCTGTGGGTCTGGAGTCTGCACGCCCGGAATCGACCACTCCCGCGCCGGATTGCCCTCGAAGTACTGCCGCCAGCCATTGTAGGCCGTGGTGTTCGCGTTACCTATGTCCGCTTCCCAAAGGACCGGGTGGAGGACAACGACCTCTCGGTCGGACGTCAGTGTCCCCTCCCACAGCACCAGCTGAGGATATCCGGCGGCTCCCGGCGCGGGCTGTCCCAGAATCGGCGACACATTATCGGAGGTCACGATGCCTCCCAGGTCCGAAGCAGTGCCGGCTCGTACCCGCGCCCCCGGGGGAAAGCCGTTGACGTCACCATGGATGGGACTCTTGATGGTGGCGGAGGCCAATAGCTGGCCGGAAGGTCGATTGAACGTCTGCACGAATGCCGAGACGTACACTTCGTCCCACTTGCCGTCTTTCGACCACCAGTCATCCACCGTTGCGTGTTCCGACCGGAGCCCGGTCACCATCACGCGGTATTTACCACTTCGAGCCACCACATTGACGGACGCTTTAGGCCAGAACTGCCCGTTGACGAGCAGGCCACCGGGCTCGTACCAGCTGGCGACGGTCCAGTGCTGTGCTCCATTGGGAACCCCGGTGAGCGTAGTCTTGGTCCCTTTGACCTTGAGCCCCTCGTTCCCCGCACCGGGGCCGCCCACGAAATAAGTGGTCACGCCCGGAACAGCCTGCCAGGCGAGCTCAACCTCTCCTTCCCCGGTTTGCGTCGCGGTGAACCCCGCGGGATCCTTCGGTTCGGGTCGAGTGAAGGCCACGTCGGCAAACCCTTCCCGGCCGTCCGGATAGTTGGCGTACACGCGGTAGATGTAGGTGCCCGCCCAGTGAAGGGTGGTATCGCTCCAGACCGGAGTAGTTAGGGTAGGAGAGCTCACGCGACAGCAGTCTGGCTTGGTCTGAAGCCAGCGGGTGACGGTGAAGCTCGCCGCTTCCGACGTCGGCTGCCACGTGACCGTGCCCGAGGAAGGTGTGCCAGTCACCGTCAAACCCGCTGGAGGTGGGCCAGCAGGCTTCATCGCCGTTTTGGCCAGGGTTGTGGGAGTCACGGCGTTGCCCGGTACGGATCTGAGAACTCCGGTGGGGGCAGCAACGACCGGCGTGCTCGGCACCAGCACCGGCGTGACCACCACCGCCAGGGGCTGGGCCGGCGGAGCTGCAGGCGGCGCCGAGGCTGGTGCCGCCGATGCCGGTGCCCCCGATGCCGGTGCCCCCGATGCCGCGGATGCCGGCGATGCCGGCGGACTCGAAGATGCCGGTGGTGCGGTGGAAGCGGTACTCCCCGAGGGAGTGGTCACGTTGATGCTCGTGCCATACGAGTTCGGGCCGCTGCTGAAGCCGGCAATGACCCGGTACCGGATCGCGGTCCCAGCAGGAGCTCCGGCGTCGGTGTACGTCGTCCCTGTGATCTTCGGCGCACTCAGGTTGGCGAAGTTGGCGGTGCCGATGCTCCGCTGAACCCAATACCTGGTGGCATTCCCTGCCGCGGTCCACGACAGGACGACCGTGGTCGGATTGGTCAAGGTAGCGGTGAGATTACCCGGCTTGGGCTGCTGGGCCTGGAGCGCCGGTGCAATGACACCCAGGAGCGTTGTCATGATCATGATGGCTCGTGTGACCGTCTGCATGATGTGTCGCCCTCAATTGACGTGGCTCGTCACTACCGCAGCTTCGTCGTAATTACCGGGTACAGGTCAGCCCTAACTGGTAGGGCACGGTGACGGAGGCCACCACCGCGCCGTCGGGTCCATTGACCGTCACCGGGAGCTTGGCATCGTGCACCGTGTTGATCGAATCGACCTTGTTGTAGTCGAGGGTGGACTTACACCGGTCCATGATCGCCGCTTCGTCCCGCCTCATGATGGCGCGTATATCGGCATTGGGCAGAGTCTGCTCGAAGCTCCCGGAGTGCCAGCCGAGCGGATACGACAATGACCCGGGGACCTGGACCGACGCGACATTGCCGGTGCCATTGAACTTTACCGTGAGGGGAACCAGCCCGCCCTTGGAGCTGGTGAGCGGCTGAGCGATGCTGTATTCGATCCTGGTGTACCCGATGGAAACGGCGAGCGGTGGCACGCGGGTACAGGTGAGTCCCAGCTGGTATGGGACTGTAGTCGAGGCCACGACCGCGCCGTCGGGTCCGTTGACCGTCACGGGTAGTTGGGCGTCGTGCACCGTGTTGATCGATTCGACCTTGTTGTAGTCGAGGGTCGACGTACAGCGCGAAAGGATGGCTGCTTCGTCACGCTTCAGCAGAGCGCGGATGTCCGCGTTGGGAATGGTCTGCTCAAAGCTTCCGGAGTGAGCCCCGAGCGGATAGGACAACGATCCTGGGACTTGCACCGAGGCCACATCACCAGCACCGGTGAACTTGACGGTGAACGGTACCAGCCCGCCTTTGGCTTGAGCCAGAGGTCGGTTGACCTCGAATTCGATCCGGGTGTATCCGATCGACGCCTGCAGCGAGGACGACACACGGACGGGAAGGACGGGCCGTTCGATCGGCTCGACTCGCGCCGCGTCCCGAGAAGTCTGCCCGCTGAGCGGTCCTGCAGCGGCCAGGGTGCCGACCAGGGCTGCGGCTACCGCGCGCGCTCCGATGTGCATACGACGTGCCTCCGAGAAGGACTTTAGGGCCATACCTCGATCATTTCCCTGCGTTGTTGACGACCAGCTCCATACGCTCGCAATACAGTTCAGCGACCATGCGCTGGATGCTTTCGCTTCCCGCCTCTGCCTTTTCCCGGCCGAGCCTGAAGATTCCGCAGTTCGAGAGATTGACGCGACCCAGCTCGGATGTCCTGGTTGGGTCGAGGTACACGATGGCGCCGCTCCGCTCCTGCGCTGCGCCGCTGTTTCCCTTGACCAGGAAATCGTTGTGCCAGTCCACCCAGGTCTGCGCCGACAACGCGGCGAGGGTGATCTTCAGGTTGGAGAACTCGATCTTGCCCGGCTCTTTCTCGTAATCGCGGAGTTCGCCGACCGGATTCTCCACTGTCGTCTGACGAACCGTGATCGAGTCGATCTTGTTGACCTTGGTCCCATCCAGGCCGCTCATCTCGAAGCGAAAATTCGCCCGCGTCCACCGCTTCTGGCTCTTGGCGTCGATGCCGGACCCGCTCTGCCCCGACCCTGGCTTGGTGCGGGTGTATTCCGGCAGGATCTTGATCGTGATCTGGGCGTTCTCCTTGCTCGCGGCATCGAGCGCCGGCATGGTGGTCTCCGCGACCAGGGCGTTCATGAACTCGAGCTCGTTCAGGATCTTGAGATCGTAGCTCATGCTTTGAATGCTGCCGTTTTTCCTGACCGCGGTTCCCTTCCACGATCCGGCAATCCAGTCGCTCAATGTCCTGGACGGGAGATCGGTCACCACGGCAATGGGCTCGTACTTGATGTTGCTCAGGTGCTTGCCTGAGATGTGGTCCGGGCCAGCTTTCTCGACCACCACGTCCGCCGAGGCATCCCCTCCCTCAACGCTCTTGGCCCAGCCGATCGGCACGCCATCGAGCGTGAGTCCGAACTTACCCGCCACGTACGACCGCTCGGCCGCCAGCGCGGTCTGGGAGCTGCTCGCCGTGGCTGGTGGTGCCGCGGCCGGAAGCACTTGAGTAACCCCGCTCGGCGCAGGCGCCGCGCTGACCGGCGCGGGCGCCGCTGGGGCGGGCTCGGCCGGCGCAGCCGTGGTGGGGGCGGTGGTCGGTTGACCCGGAAGCGGCGCTGTCACCCCGGCTGGAACCACCAGCCGCGGGGTGGCAGCCCGTTCCGGTGCCTGTCCCGTAGCCGGACGGACGAAGCCGGCCAGGCTGAGCATGGCGACGACAACGACACAGGAAACAGCAGCTGGTTTCGTCATAGTTGATATCCTTGAGTAACTCGTGGTCGAGCCGGGACACTCGTCGTCGTCATCATCTGATCTGCTTCAGGGCTGCGCCCCACCGGTCTCGTCCTCCGGGGGCTCAGCTTCCCCCAGCCGGGCCGCCGCGGGTGCAACCTGTCCCGTCGTCGAGGACTCAGCCGGGGTAGTCGTGCATGATCTCCTCGGCATGAGTGAGGTAGCAGCGGAGCTAGTTCTTGATGGCCAGCTCCATCTTCTCGCAGTACAGGTCTGCTGTGACCGTGTTGGCACTCTCCTTCGCTGCCTCCTGTCGCTCGCCCCCGAGCCGGATGAGGCCACAGTTGAACAGATTGATGCGGCCCAGCTCATTCTGCAGGGTCGGATCGAGCAACACGATCGCACCGTTCTTCTCCTGGGCCTCCCCACCGTTGCCCTTGAGCAGGAACTCGTCACGCCACTTGGACCAGTTTGGGTACGGGCGAGCAGCCATCCTGATCTTCAGGTTGGGGAACTCCAGGGTGCTGGGTTGTTTCTCGGCACTTCGCATTTCGCCGATTTCGTTCGCAGTCGCCTGCTGCCCGACTGTGAAGGGCTCAATGCGTCTCACGAATGAGGTCTCGAGGTCCCCCATCTCGAACCGGAAATTGCCGGACGAAATCGGCTTGCTCTTCGGACTCAAGCCTTGCGCCTTGCCGGAGCCCCCCACTTCCCGGACGGACTCCGGCGCCACGGTCACCGTCAGCACAAGGGGTGCCTTGGCATTGGAATTATCCAGTGCCGAGACCGTCGTCCCGGTGATGAGGGCGTCCGTGAATTCGCGACCCCCCACGATATTGAAGTCGTAGTCTAGGATCTGGACGCTGCCGCTCTTTCTCGCATTTTTCCCCTGCCAGGCGGAGGTGACCCACTCGACGACTGGCTTGGAATCGAGGCCCACGTCGAAGGTGAGTGGCTCGTACCTGACCCCAGTCACATGCTTCTTCTGGATGTTGTCGGGCCCCACGTTGTCGACCACCACCGTGCCGACGGCCGCACCCCCTTCCACCGCCCGCAGATACCCCACGGTGACCCCCTCCAAGCTGAGCGAGAAGTTGGCCGTGCTATAGGTGCCTTTCGAGGCTGTTGCCGCCGAGGAGGTCGAGGCTGTCGTCGGGGGTGCCGCGGCCGGAGGCAGTTGGGTAACCCCGCTCGGCGCAGGTGCCGCGCTGACGGGCGCCGGCGCCGCGGGAGCGGCGGCGGCCGGAGCTGCGGCTGGAGCAGGCTCTGTGGCTTGCGGGCTGGCTGGAACCGTCGCCGGGTCGTCCCGCGTGGGAGCCCGAAGGACTGGCTCGCTGGCCCGCGTTGGGACCTGTGCGAGCGCCTGCTTGGGAAAGGTCGCCAGGCTGAGGAGACCGACACATGTCAGACAAACCACCACGGGAACACGCATGGGTAGTACCCTCCTGAATTGGCAGTAGGCGGATGCTGGGTACAGCGCTGTGATTCGAACTCAGTTCCGTGTTAAGCGGCGCGAGGCAGGCGGACGGTCACTACATCCGCTCCACCTGGAGGTACATCACATAATTCGCCTGGAGATTCTGCCCCGGTCCGTCTCTGAGCAGCACTGGTATCACGCCCACCGGCACATCGAAGTACGCCAGCATCCATGCGTTGCCCGGCCCGAGGGTGGCGGGGTCCGGGAGGATCCTCGACCCGTTGAGCGAGCTTTCAATGATCTCACGCGTCAGCACGATGGCGCGCCGAGGAAGCGAGGGCACCACCCCCGTCATTCCAATGGGCCTGTCGCGCGAGCCCATGATCAGCGACGCTACCCACGGCTGCCCGATGGCGGCGAAGAAGCCGATCGCACCCACGGCATGCTCTCCGAATGTCGGCGTCATGTTGGGGGTGATCGAGCCCGGAGGTGCGATCACGCCCAGCGCCGTTTGCTTCAGCGCTTGCTGCACTGCCGGATCAAACCAGATCTGCGAGGCACTGCTGACCTCTGACTGGTGCCAGGCGTCGTAGGTGGATCCGTCGTTGTCCTGCTCCCACATGGTCGGCAGGATGACGGCGGCGTCGGCTCCGTCGGTGAGCGAGCCTTCCCACACCTTGAACGGAAACGTCTGGCTGTTGGGCTCGGCTCCGTTTTGACCCCGGTATCTGGCATGGCCGGCATCAGGATAGCTGTCGCCCGCCCTCAGGCCACCGCTTCCACTCGCGCTCCCCGCGCGCAGCCGGTCTGGAAAGTTGTGGATGTCTCCGAGGACCTTGGTGCGCCGCAGGTCCCGGTCCAGCACATCGCCCGTCTTCCGGTCGTAGTGCAGCATGGTGAACCCGCCATATACCTCATCGTACTTTCCGTCCCGCGAAAGCATGTCGTCATACGATTCATGGATCACGCTGAACCCGTTGGCCACGACCCGGTAGCGTCCACTGACCGGCATCGGGGCGGCCGGCGTGGCCGGTACCGCAGTAGCGGCCGGTGTGGCTTCGGCGGCCACGACCGGAGTGAGCCTGCCGCTGGTGGCGGCAACCGGAGTACCGCCGTACTGGAGCACCGCCGTATTCCGCGCGGCCAAGGGCACGGCCGCAACTACCGGGCTGCTGGGAACCGCGGCCGCAGACGAAGGCGCGGGTGTGGTGGAGGGCGGCGGAGTGGACGACGCCGTGCTCCCAGCACTTGGCGTGGTGACGCTGACCTTGGACGAATACTTGTTCGGGCTGCTCGGGTACTGGGCCATGACCTGGTACAGGAGCCGAGAACCTGCGGGAGCCGCGGCGTCGGTATAGGCGGCGCCTGGACTCTGCACGTACCCGATCTCGGTAGGATGGGCACTACCCACCCCCCGAAGGATCTTATGACCAGCCGCGTTTACCCCACGAGTCCAGCTCAGGTTCACCTTGGTCGGTGACACTGGCGTGGCCTGGAGATCCTTGGGGGCCTGTTGGGCTCCGAGCGGCCCGATGGCAAATCCGAGAAGCGCACTGAGAGTGAGCACCATCCGGGAAATCGTCGTTCTCATGGCGCTACCTCCATTAAGCACCTGGTTTGGCCATCGTTGCACCGCACAATCTCGATTCGAGCCGTGGGGACGCCATTGAGCGGCTGAGAGGCGCCATACCCCAGCGCTGTCAGCCTTCGCGCGTCGGCCTGGTTACCCAGCAGCGCCTTGATCGTGGCTGCTCTATTCTCGGACAGCACCTGGTCGGTGGGCGATTCTACGTGCGCATTTATTTCGAACCTGGCCGCAGGCATCTCTGCCATGGCCTTTTTCAGTTCACCCCCCAGCCGCTGCACCAGGTCCCGAGCCGATGGCTCAAGCACCGAGGTGCCCGGGGTAAACCGCAGCTCCAGCAGCACCGCCCGTCCCGAGGCGATGGCCAGCGCGAGGTTGTCCGCGCTCCCTCCGCCCCGCTGGGGCGCCAGCATCAGCCGCTGACCAACGCCACCAATTCCCGAGCGGGCAGTGTTGGTGACCTCTGCGGTCGTGGAGGCGACCAGCCTGGTGCCGGTCTGAAACGTGGTATCCACGACCTGGGTGGCGGCTGCCGTGAGGTTCTGCGCCGTCTCGGCCTTCACCTCGGCCGCTTTCTGCTTGAAGTGACTCCCCATCTTCTTGAAGAACCCACCACTGCTCTTCAGCGGTTGTGCCAGGACCGGCTGGGCTGCCGGGGCCTGAGGCTGAGCAGCGACGGCGGGCGGTGAAGCACTGGCAGGGGCCGCGGTCGGTGCGTAGGGCTGGGCCGGAGGTGAGTAAGCCTGAGACGGAGGTGAGTAGGCCTGCGCCGGCGGGGCGGGCGCTGCACCCGGCGTATAGGGCTGAGCTGGGACCGTTGCCGGTGTGGGTGCCTGAGGCGCGGCTGCTGGCGGTGTGGCCGAGGCGACCCCGCCGGGCGCAACCCCGCCGGTGTTCGCGGTCGGCGCGGAAGGCTGCGCCGCGACCGAGACCAGCGCACTTCCACTGTAAGGCATGCCCTTGATGGTGGCAGTCACTTGCGTGCTCACCGCTCCGACGCCGGGCTTAGCGCAGAGCTCAAACTCTTCCGAGCCGGTGCTCCGCCACTCGAAGTCGGTTCCATTTGTGGTGCTGTAGTCGTACGAGCCCCATTGGAGCGGCGCGCCGTTCTCCAGGGTGAGCTGCCGGTTGAGCTCGTCCCGCACGTCGGCCCAGATTCGGGTGCAGCTTCCCGCCGCGATCGGATTGGGAACTGCGGCGACGGTGACCTTCACCTGCTGTTGTGCCCCGACCGCGGACACGCCCAGCGATGTCATCAGCCCGGCCGCGGTAACGAGGTTGACTATCGGTCCCTGCATACGGCGCCTCCTCCGCTACTCGAGTGGCTTATTTGCCTTCCGAAACGATGATCCGGGGATCCTTATCGGCCTTCCCTTCGGACACGGTCAACGCGTCCGCCGGCACGCCCCGGGCAGTCAGGGCCGCCAGGACCGCGGCGCCGCGCTTCTGGGACAGGAGCCGGTTCTGAGCCTTGCCACCCTGCTCTTCTACCCGCGCCTCAATCTTGTAGCGCTTGGGTGCGGCCTTGATGGCAGCCGCGACCTCCTGCATGACCATCCCGAACATCGGCTCGGTACCTTGCTGCACCGCGTCACTCCCGGGTACCCAGGGCAGCCGCCGCAGCAGCATCTTGCCCTTCTCCCGGGTGAGCGCAGGACCGCCGGCCACTGCGGCTGGACCCGAGGGGGCCGCCGCCTCACCCTGAGAGGCGCCCGGCAGGCCCGCCATCATCTGCTGCATGGCCCGCAGCTGGGCGGTATCCATCCCCATTTTCCCGTACTGCTCCTGCATCTGCTTCAATTGCTCGGGTGACATCGCCATGCCCGGCATGCCGGTGGAAGGCTGTCCCGGCAGGGCCGCAGCAGAGGCAGCGGCGCCCAGTGCTCCGACGCCGGCCGCACCGACCCCGCCTGCCGCAGGGCTGGTGGGCGCGGCCATCCCGGGCATCCCCGGCATGCAGCCCCCGCCCCCGCCTCCGCTCAGGGCCGCACCGGCCGCCCCAGCCGCCCCAGCCACGTTCTTCGTCTCCGCGGCTTCGAGCGCGCCGGCGACGACCTGGCCCCCGGGCACCACCGTGCACAGCGCGGTCTTGGCGACAGTCTTGACGACCTTGTTCTTAGCCAGGCCTTTGAACTTGCCGAACATGCCACCCTTCTTCTTCTTGATGACGGCTGCCGCGGCGGCCGCTATCGTGTCAGCCCCGGCGGGGGCGACGGCGCTGCCGGATTGTGCGGCGCTATTCCGGGGAGCCAGAAACGTCACAGCGAACAGGAAGGCGAAAAGGGAGCGCATTGTTCCTCCTAGGCACCATCGCCCGGCATGGAATTGGTTGACCCGACACCGCCGGGATTGCGGTGCCCAGTCGGGGACTGCAAGTTGAGGCTGGACTCGAACCACCCACCGACCATCCGAAGCAGCTGATCGCCGGTTTGAAAACTGCGCTTCTCCCCTGACCCGAGCCGTTCCACCAGGCCCGAGACCCGGTCAGGGTCCTGGTCGGACCGCGTCACCCGGATCATGAAGTACTCGAAGCGTTCGGACGTCGTCCCGTGATCCTCATCGGGTGGATGCAGCGACATCGCTGATACTCGGTTGGGGTGCAGGAGCGCCGGATTGGATCGATTGGTTCATGAACTGGGTCGATCTTAGCACCGCGAGCGCAACCCGCCGTCAACCGGTCCGTCAAGTTCCTATGCCACAGGCGATTGTGACCTCCGCCATTCCGGTCCTGCGTACCCTGGGTGAGCTCCAGTTCGAGGGCGGCGCCGCCGGACTATCCAGCCCACGCATCGGGTTGGCGTTGCTCGCCTACCTGGCGCGCCGGTCGCCCAGACCCGTCGACCGCGGGGAGCTGGCCGACCTCTTCTGGCGCGAGCGGGATCCCGCCAAAGCGCGACAGTCCCTCCGACAAGTGCTCCTCGAGCTGAAGCGACTGGTTGGTCATGGGCTCCAGACCGAGCATGACCAGGTTTCCCTTGCTGCCGAGACCCTCGTCCTCGATGCCACCTGCTTCGAAGGCCATGTCCGCGCTGGCCGCTGGCGGGAAGCGGTGGCGGCGTGGCATGGTGAGTTCCTCTCCCGCGCGGACAATCTGGGGGGGGAGGACTTCCGCCTCTGGCTGGAGACCGAACGCGAGACGTTGCGCGGGCCCCTCCGGCTTGCCCTTCGGGAGCTGGTGAAGGAGGCGCGGGGCAACAGCAACTGGCAGGAGGGTTCGTTGTGGGCGCAGCGATGGGTGGATCTGCTCCCGCTGGAGGAGGAAGGCCAGCGTCACCTCATCGAGCTTGCCCAGCTCGAGGGCCGGACGGCGGAGGCGCTTGCTCGATTCAACGCATTTCGCGCTCAGCTTCGGGCCATCGACTCGATGCCCACGCCCGGCTTCCTGCAGTTGGGGGCCGTGCTCGAGCGCGACGCGGCAGGCGGACAATTACATCACACACCCGGGTCGGCCGCGCTCTTTACTCCCGACCTCACCGGCCGGGGACAAGCGCTGACCGAACTGAGCTCGGTGTGGCGGGCGGTTCGTGCAGGTACCCCTGCCGCCATCCTGGTGGAGGGCGACGCCGGCATCGGCAAGAGCAGGCTGTGCGAGGAGTTCCTGCGCCGAGTTGCGGCAGAAGGCAACCGCCCCACGGTGCTGCGAGCTCGGGGCTACGAAACAACACCCCACACGTCACTCGATGCGCTGGCGGAGCTGGTGATCGGACTGGTGAACGCTCCGGGCGCCTCCGGGGCGTCGGCCGCCACCCTGGGAGAGCTCGCGCGGCTGGCTCCCGCCCTGCGCGACCGCTTTCCCTCGCTTCCGAGACCCTCCGACGACGGGCGCGGGTTGGAGGACGCCCTGGTCGACGTTCTCAGTGCCGTCGCCGCCGAGCGCCCGGTTGTTCTCTACATTGACGATCTACCGTTAGCGCACCCGGCCACCCAGCAGGTCCTGATGGCGGTGAGCGGTCGGGTGGCGGCGCCACTCCTCTTGCTGGTGACCGCTCGCACCGGCGAGGAGCGTACCGCCGCGTATGTGGAGCTCTCCTCCCGCGCCGGGATCCGCCGACTCAAGCTGCAGCCGCTGGGCCTCCGGGACATCGAGCTGCTCCTCGGGTCGATGCTGGAGCTGGCTCCGCCGGCCCGGCATGCCCTGGCAGAGCGTCTGTACGGCGAAGGCGCGGGCAACCCGTTCTACACCATCGAGCTCACCGCCGCGCTGGTGGATGAGGGGCAGCTGCTCCCTACTGATGCGGGGGCGTGGCGGCTGGAGCCCGGCGACAACGGAAAGCCGATCCCGCTCCCGGCCACCATCCGCGAAGCAGTACGCCGCCGGCTCGATCGCATGACGCCCGAGGTTCGTGCCGTGGTAGACGCGGCCGCAGTGCTCGGCCGGACCTTCGACAGCAGGATGCTCCCTGCGGTCTCGGGGCTCGGTGCCACCGCCTGCGCCGTGGGAGTGGAGGAGCTCCTCGCCCGCCGGATGGTGCGGGAACAGCCGGGAACACCTGGCGTCTACGAGTTCACCCACGAGATCATCTGCCGGGTTGCCTACGACCTGCTGGCGGCGTCGCGACGCGAGGCGCTCCATCTGGCAGCGGTCAGGAGCTGGGAACCAAGGTCGGGCGAAGGAGAGGCGAGTCGGTCCTCCCTTGCGTATCACCGCGCCAGAGCGGGGTCGCGGTCCCGGCGGTGGCGCTCGCGGGCGGCAATGGTTGGGATTGGTAGCGTGATGGTCGCCGGTGCCGCGGGGTTCTTCCTGATGCCCGCCTCCCAGCGGGCCAACCTGCGAACCCTGCTGACCCGAAGTGCGCCGACGCTCTCCTCCCGCCGGGTGGTGGTGGCTCCGCTCACCAACCATACCGGAGATAGCACGCTAACGGGCATAGGAGCCCTCGCGGCGGACTGGATCGCGCAGGGCCTCATGCGGACCACGCAGTTCGAGGTCGTCGATCCCCGTACGGCGTCGGTCGCCAGCCGTATCGTCGAGCACATCCCTGCCCTGTTCCGCGATGGGAACCGCGCGATCGCGGTGGCGGAGGAAACCGGATCCGGGACAGTGCTCTCCGGGGACCTCTTCCGCGAAGGTGACACTCTCCGGGTCCTGATTCAGATCATCGATGTGGCAACCGGGAAGGTCGTGCGGACCGTGGGACCGGTGAACGGTCCCGCAAACACTCCCTCGCGCCTGGTAACCAGTTTGGGTGAGCGCGTCGTAGCGGCGGTGGCGTCCGCGGTCGACACGACCAGCCGCGGATTTTCGGCTGGTCTCGGCATCCCACCCTCCTACGACGCATACAACGAAGTGAGCCGGGCCTGGGAAAGCTTCTTTCGCGGCGATTACAAGGACACCTTCGAGCGACTCGACCATGCGTCGAGCCTGGATACGAGCTACATGGCCCCGCTGCTCATGCGGGCCTACGTCGAGACTCGGCTGGACCACTGGCCGGCCGTCGACACCCTCGTTCGACGCCTCACGGGGCACCAGCGCACCCTCACCCCAGCCGAGCGTGCCGTGCTGAACGGACTGCGAGCGGACCTCCGAGGCGACCTCTGGGGGCGACTCCGAGCCGCCCGCGAGCTCGTGGATCTGACCCCGGCATCCGTGGAAGGCTACACCCTGGCCGCGAGCACCGCGCTGATGATCAATCGGCCCCGCGAGAGCCTGACGATTCTCTCGAAGGTCGATCCGGACCGGGGGCTTCTGCTGGTCGCTCCCTTCTATTGGGAGAGCCACACGTCGGCGTTGCACCGTCTCGGAGAGCGCGCGGCGGAGCTGGAAAGCGCGCGCCGGGCGGTGCGACGTTTCCCCGACCGATTCTGGCCCCACGTGAATCTGCTGCTGGCCTTGGCAGCCGCGGGCGACGTAAAGGGGGCACGTCGTGAGCTTCCCCGACCGACCCGCGACGATCCGTACGTTTCGGGGCCTCGCCAAGCTGCGCTCTGGGTGTGGCGCGAGCTGCGGGTGCACGAGCACGACGCTGCCGCCGCGCGCTGGCTCGAGACACTGGTGGAGGAGACCCCCGCGAGTGTAGACACCACGCTCGCGGGCAGGGTCATGGAGGGTGACATACAGTATGCAGCCCGCCAATGGGAAAATGCCCGGCAGCACTACGCGGCTGGGCTGGCCCAGCATCCCCGGAACCCCATGCTTCTGGGACGGCTCGGCGCCACGGCCGCGCGGATGGGTGATCGGACTGAGGCACTGCGCCTGAGCGGAGAACTCGCTGGGCTATCCATCCCGCATCTCTTTGGAAGCCAGACGTATGCCCGAGCCCGCATCAGCGCGGCCCTCGGCGATCGCGCGGATGCGGTGGAGCTGCTCCAGGAGGCGTGGATTCAGGGTCGGCCTCTGGCCTTTGATGGCCGTGATGCTGAGGATGTCCACTCCGACCCTGCCTTCGAAAGCCTGCGGGAGTTCGTGCCGTTTCAGGCGCTGATGCGAACCGATTGAAGTTGGAAGGCAGAGGTACGAGGATTACTCCACACCTGGCGGGGCGAACCAGCGCATCCAGCCGGGACCGCCATCCGGAACACCGCACATCCAGGTCGCTGGGACCGCAGCGTAGCTTGTCCGGGAAAGCAGCTCGTCCGCAGTGAGGACCAGGCCCCAGAACAGGAGAACCAGCGCCAGGATATGGGCGATGCCGTTCCGAAGCTGCCAAGCCGTTACCGCGATCCATCCCCCAGCCACCAACACCGCAGCGAGCGCCCCCAGATATCCAAATAGTGGGAGGCCGCATTCCCGGAAGTAAGGCCAGACGGTCATCATGACGCCCAGCATCAGGCCCAGGGCTACTCGGCCCCAGAGGCCGATCAGGGTGGGTGGCTCGACATAGCGCCCACTGGCCACGCGAATTTCTCCGATCGAGGAGCGAAAAACCGGGGGTGCTGGCTGGGTGCCTTGGAGGCCGGGCAGCTGAGCCAGCAGTCGGTCGACCACATGGGCCATCGGATCCGGCTCGCGTCCAGGCGGTGGTTTGGGCATGCAGCTCCATGCGTAGTGTGGACGAATCAGTGCAGATACGGCTTGCGCGGCATTTGTCGTACCATGTGGAGCCGCAGTGTAAGTGATTGGGCCCGCAGACCAGTGCGGCCTTCTGCAGTCCCGCGATCCACCCGACGGCGTGAAATACGCGAGTCGGTGGAAAAGAAAAGCGCCCCGGGAGATCCCGGGGCGCTTCTCAAGTAAAGAGCAGATCCTAGTACATTCCGCCCATTCCGCCGCCGCCCGGAGGTCCGGCCGGGGCTGCCTTGTCTTCCTTCTTCTCCACCACCACGCACTCGGTGGTGAGCAGAAGCCCCGCGATCGACGCGGCGTTCTGCAGCGCCGTACGAGTCACCTTGGTCGGGTCGATGACGCCGGCCTTGACCAGATCCTCATAGACGTCGGTCGCCGCGTTGTAGCCAAAGTTCTTCTCCTTCGACTCCTTGACCCGGGCCACCACGATCGAGCCCTCGGCTCCGGCATTCTGCGCGATCATCCGGATGGGCTCCTCCAGCGCGCGCCGAACGATCTCGACGCCGATCTTCTCGTCCTCGGTGCCCTTGATCTTGTCCAGCGCGCTCTGCGCCCGGATCAGGGCCACGCCGCCGCCGGGCACGATGCCCTCTTCCACGGCCGCGCGAGTGGCGTGCAACGCGTCCTCCACCCGAGCCTTCTTCTCCTTCAGCTCGGTTTCAGTTGCGGCGCCGACGTTGATGATGGCTACGCCGCCGGAGAGCTTGGCCAACCGCTCCTGCAGCTTCTCCCGATCGTAGTCACTGGTGCTCTTCTCGATAGCGCCGCGGATCTCGGCGATCCGGCCCTTGATGTCGTCCGGCTTGCCCCGGCCATCCACGATGGTGGTGTTGTCCTTGTCGACCACGACGCGCTTGGCCCGGCCCAGATCGGCCAGGGTGGCGTTCTCCAGCTTGAAGCCGAGCTCTTCCGAGATCACCTGCCCGCCGGCCAGGACGGCGATGTCCCGCAGCATTTCCTTGCGACGGTCGCCGAAGCCCGGGGCCTTCACGGCGCAGACCTTCAAGGTGCCGCGGAGCTTGTTGACCACCAGGGTCGCGAGTGCCTCGCCCTCGACATCCTCGGCGATGATCAGCAACGGCTTCCCGCTCTGGGCGGTCTTTTCGAGCAGCGGCAGCAGCTCCTTCATCGCCGAGATCTTCTTGTCGTGGATCAGAATGTAGGGGTCGTCCAGGACGGCCTCCATCTTCTCCGGATCGGTGACGAAGTAGGGTGACAGGTAGCCGCGGTCGAACTGCATGCCTTCCACGGTCTCGAGCGTCGTCTCCAGACCCTTGGCCTCTTCGACCGTGATGACGCCGTCCTTGCCGACCTTCTCCATAGCCTCGGCGATCAGGTTTCCGATCTCCTTGTCGTTGTTCGCGGAGATAGTCCCGACCTGGGCAATCTCCTTCTTGCCGGCGCTGGGAACGGAGATGGACCTGAGCTGCTCGACCACCGCCTCGACGGCGCGATCGATGCCACGCTTCAGCTCCATGGGGTTGGCGCCCGCCGTCACGTTCTTCAGGCCTTCACGAAAGATCGCCTGGGCCAGAATCGTAGCCGTCGTGGTGCCGTCGCCGGCCAGATCGGAGGTCTTGGTGGCGACCTCCTTCACCATCTGGGCGCCCATGTTCTCGATCGGATCGCTCAGCTCGATCTCCTTCGCCACGGTGACGCCGTCCTTGGTCACAGTCGGCGACCCGAACTTCTTGTCGATGACGACGTTTCTGCCCTTCGGGCCGAGGGTGACCTTCACCGCCTCGGCAAGCTGATCCACGCCCCGCTTGAGCTTGGAGCGAGCATCGGTGTTGAAGAGAAGCTCTTTAGCTGCCATGTCTGAATCTCCTGATGGATTTCGGGCTGGAAGCGGCGTACCGCATCCACACCCAGGGTCGGTTAGCCGATCTTTGCCAGAACGTCTGAGGCCTTGATGATGATGACCTCATCGCCGCCGAGCTGAAACGGGGTGCCGCTGTACTTACCGTAGATCACGTTGTCGCCGACCTTGAGGTCCATCGGGACCCGAGCACCCTTCTCGACTCGCCCCGGACCCACTGCGATTACTTCGCCCTGGGTCGGCTTTTCCTTGGCAGTGTCGGGGATATACAGACCTCCCCGCATCGTTTCCGCCTCGTCCGAGGGCATGATGACCACCCGGTCCTCGAGCGGCTGGAGCTTCAGGCTGGGCTTAGCCTTGGTAGCAGTTGCCATCTGTGCGACCTCCCACTACGTGAGTTGGTTGACAATTCTAAGTTCTTGAACTTCACTGGGTTGGCACTCAGCGCACGAGAGTGCTAAGAGAGGCAAAGATAAGGGCTGCGCCCCTCATGTCAACCCATTGATCTGGGCTGGACAGCGGGCAATCGCGGTGCCTGCTATCTGTGTCATCCTGGCAGACTTCTGGTGTGGCGGGGCCTTTCGCGCAGACCGATGTGGCCGAGCAGGTCGAAGCGGCGGGCAAGCAGCAGGGTTATCCCATCAGGAGCGGTGCATGCTGTTGTGGACACGAAAGCCACGAATAGCGCTAGCGGACGATGCGCCTGACCCCTACCCATCGCTTGTACCACCAGCGTCCGTAGGGGTCTTCCGCACTCAAGGTGCTCACCTGGACGCCCCGGGTCGCGCTGTGAATGAAGCGACCCTCTCCGAGGTAGAGTCCCACATGCGTCACCTGCCCGCCCCGGTTGGAAAAGGTCAGGATATCAGCGGGGGCAAGTCGCTTCAGCTCCCGGTCGATCTTCCTGCCCTCGCGCGCCTGGTCCGTGCTGCGGCGCGGCAGGGCGATGCCATGCTTCCGGTAGGCATACTGAATCAGGCCTGAACAATCGAACCCGTCACCATCGGTCCCGGTGCCCCCGTACGTATAGGGACGCCCCATCACTTCCGTCGCAGTTGCAATTATCGAATCGGCCAACGTCTCCGGCCTCCGCTGTAGACCGGCAGCGGACCTCGAGGAGCTCGTGACGGTCTCGGGCGGAAGCAGTGTTCCGGACGCCGGAACCGGCGGCCGCGCGCGTTCTGGAGGAGACGCGCCCCGACCGCGGTGGAAGGCCAGCCCGAGAGCCAGCTCCACCCCTTGCTCCCCGGTGAGCGAGACCCCCCGCCATCGTCCTTCGGCCCCAATGGACATGAACGATACCGGGAACAGGTCGTATCCCACGCCGGCTGACCACGAGCCCCAGAGATCGGAGAAATCGTTGGAGCTCTCCGAGCCGAGCCCACCACTCAGGCCGGCTACCAGATAGGGACCCTGGCCACCGGAGCGAAACGCGGTGAGATCGGTCCCGAGGCCTGCGAGCGTGCCCAATCCCCCCACCCGCCGAAGGACATCACCGTGCAGCTGTACCCTGAAGACGCCGCCGAGCGGGCGCGTCACTCCAAGCCGATAAGACGTCCACTCGGTCGAGTCGAAGAGCCGTCCGATGTTGACCTCGGCTTCCTGCGCTTGCAGATGCTGGGCTCGCCCCCACGCAGCCAACGCCAACGCAAGCGTCACCGCAACCCGGCAACGACCGGTCTGTCGGCCGATCAAGGCACAGCTCCAGAGCGCTCCCGCAGCGGTCGCCCGCTTCGGAGGTCCACCCGGTAGGAGTCTCCCGGAGCGCAGTGAGTCCAGAGCGTGGCTCTCATAGTCGAGTCGTTGACGAGAACCGGAGGGGAACCGGTATACAAGAGAGGGACCTGCACCCGCCGGCCACCCTGGCGAATCTCGACCCCGCGTTCCACACATCGTTGGCCGTCAGCACCCGCCGATACCCGCGCCAGCGTGAACCAGATCTCTATCCCCGCAGGGCTTGTCAGCACCAGGGAATCAGAGGGCAGAGTAGCGGCGACAGTATCGGCGGCCGCGGGCGCTTCGGCCTTCGATCCTCCACAGGCGAGAAGCGCGGCGAGTGCAAGGTGCCAGGGCCTGCTGTGCGTCAAGTACGACCCGCGGGATCGGAATGCGACGGCTCCGGCGGGGCTTCGTCAAGCGTCGTGGCTTCGTCGATGGCCGCGACGATATCCGTGGTGTCGGGCGTTCCGTCCGCCGTCACCGCCAGCACCTCACGGATCTCGGGCGAGCGCCGGAGGAAACGCAGCCAGCCAATAAGGCAGGCGAAACCCGCCAGCCCTCCACACACCGCGGTAACGATCACTCCCCGAACGGGATCCTCCAGCTTCAGGGCCAGCAGCGCACCAGCCACCGCCCCAAAAAAAGAAGCTGCCCACGCCAGAAACGGCGTGAGCAGCCACCCGAAGATGCGAAAGAGAAGACGGACCCATCGCATCGCTTAGGGGTGACGCTTCCCCATGGCCGAGAGAGCGGTTGCCAGGGCGAGCCCCGGCAGGAACGCGACCCCGAAGGTGGCCAACGTCCAGCGTGCTCCCGGGAACCCGAGCAGAACGGCACCTGCCGCCAGGACGACCGCGGCGCCCACGGCTGTCAGGAAGCCCGCGAGCGGCGCTGGTCGGCCCTCCCTCACGGTCTGGTTGGCGAGGATCCAGGCACCCATCCACGGTATGAACGTGCCCACCATCCACCACACCGGGTGGTACCACCAGTTGCTCCCACCCCCGACCTCATACCAGCGGTGACTGTAGGTGCCGATGTTCTGCAGCAACGCGACATCCACCAGGAGGAAAACTCCCGCGGCTGCCAGACCGATTCCCGCCGCGCCCGCAATCCCCTCGATGGTCCGCGGCCTGGTCCAGAGTCCCGGCAGCATGCTGACGGCGGCGAGACCGAGGAGCAGAATGATGCCCCCGACAACCAGCTCCGCTACCCCGCCGAGAAACCGCAAGGCCAGCGAGAACAATAAGACCAGGATGCCCTCGAGCAGGCCCAGTTTGACGGCACCCTGCACGATCATCGGGACTCTGGTAAGATCGTACTCGCCTTTCAGTTCTGCCGTCGAAGTCATGCAATCTCCCGAGAGGATGTGAATTCCCAAGTATACCGGAACGCAGGTTCGAGGGCCAAGGGCCCGGCTCAGGTACCCCAGGCCAGCACCACGGCTAGATCGGTGAGCGCCCAGGCGCCGAGCGCCTGGTACATCCCCCACTGGTGATCCCGTTCTCTCATCCGGCGGTATCGCCGAAGCCAGGAGGTCAAGAGCATTCCCCACACCAATGCGCACACAGCAAGTGCCGCCCAGCGACCGACGTCTCGCGGTCCCCACCCTGTTCGCAGGCCGGCCAGAGCAAGCAAGGCAAATGCCGCCGCGGCCGCGCCGAGGGAGACGAACAGGCTCCTCCGCACCCCAAGCATCAGCGCAAGTGTTCGATCGCCGCGGCGACGATCCTCCTCGAGCTGATAGATCTGGGTTAGCGGATAGAGCGCCGCAAACAGGGGGCAGAAGGCCAGCAACACCAACCCACGCGCCGGGTCCAGCGGAACGCCGGTGGCGGCCCAGCCGGCATACGGCGTCAGCGTTCCGAAGCCCAGCATGTTGATCACCCAGTCGGCTCCGGGCACTGCCTTCAGGCGAAACGGGGGCGCTGAGTACAGTACCGAAAGTCCCAGGCAGACAGAATACGAGGCTAGGTACCCCGCGGTGAGGCCCCATGCCCCGAGCAAGCCCAACGCCATGAGGCAGAAGCCAAAACTCGCCAGGTGGGCGGGCGGCGGTGGAGGTTGCCGGAGATAGGCGATGTCGCCTTCGTCGCGGTCAAACGCGCTGTTGAAGGCCAGCGTACCGCCGTTAAGACAAACGACCCAGAGGCCGAGGCCGAGCAGCGCGGACCCGAGTCGTTCCCCGCGCTGAGCGCCGTCGAGACCGACCGCGAGTATGTAGCCAACCAGGGTATGCGCGGCCATGATCGGCCACTCGGCCGGCCGGGTATGGAGCAGATAGTCGAAGCGGGAGCCGAGCAGGCGGTACCCTGCCCCGCGCACCCATGTCACCACTCGAGACCGAGATGACCGGCGGCGATGCGCAGCCCGCGCAGGGTAAGATCGGGATCGGTCAGCTCGATGGCCGCGGTCAGCGGCGCGATGACGCCGGCGAGCCCACCGGTGGCGACCACCCGAGGCTTCCGTCCGCCGGGCCATTCCGCGGTGATCCGGCGAACCATTCCATCCACCGCATCCGCGGCGCCAAAGAGAACCCCGGCCTGGATGCACTCCTCCGTTCGGCGGCCGATCACTCGGCTGGGAGCCTTGAGCTCGGTGGCGGGCAGCTTGGCCGCACGGCGGGTGAGCTGGTCAGCAGAGGTACGGAGGCCCGGCATGATCGCTCCGCCGATGAACCGGGAGTCGGCCGTAACGCAGTCGAAGGTAGTGGCCGTGCCGAAGTCGACGACGAGGCTGTCGGCCGCAAAGAGGTCGATAGCGGCAAGGACGTTCACGATCCGGTCGGCGCCAACGGTTAACGGCTCGTCCACGTCCAGGATAACGGGCAGTGGCGACCGGGCATCCACCGCCACGCCGGTGCACCCGGTAGATAGCGCTACACCCTCGACGACACTCTGGGTCGTGGCCGGCGCCACCGAGGCAAAGCAGACGGCCCGAACCTCGTTAGGCGAGTGGCCTGCCTGCACCAGAAAGCCCCCGATCGCGCTACTCCACTCGTCCGGGGTTCGGTCCGGATTGGTAGTCAGACGCCAGTGGGCGTCCAGATCGCGACCCCGGAAGAGGCCGACGGTGATCTCGGTGTTCCCGATATCCAGGGTCAGCAGCATGAGCGAAGTTACCGGCTATGGGAGGCGGCGGCCAATTCTACGGTGCCGCTTCGCAGCGACACGTCCGATCCCGAGGCGGTTCGCACCAGCAACGCGCCATCCTCGCCCACACCGGTCACCCTTCCCTCGGCCGGCTCACGGATGGTGCGGCCTCGGAGCCAATCCCGGCGGGCGAACCGATCCAGCTCCGCTGGCGAGAGCCGGCCCGTACCGAGGTCGAGTGCCCGGAGAGCCGCAAGAATGGGATTGGCAACCTCCTCCAGGGAGATTCCGGGATTCAGCTCAGAGAGCGACACGGCGACGCTGCCGAGCTCGGCCGGAGTGCTGTTCCGGACGTTCATCCCGACGCCAACAGCCACCCATCCAAGTGCGTCGCCCTGCCAGCGGGCCTCACACAGCACCCCTCCAAGCTTCCGACCCTCGAGGATGAGGTCGTTTGGCCACTTGAGCTGCACCGGCTTCGGCACCCGGGCCTGGATGGCTTCGGCCACCGCAAGTCCTACCCGGAGACTGATTACTTCGATCCCCTCTACCACTGGCGGCTGGAACAGAACGCTCAACCACAAGCCTCCAACCGGCGAGTGCCATGTCCGTCCACGCGAGCCTCGTCCCTCGAGCTGCTCCCCGGCCATCACCGCGGTTCCCGGGACGGCGCCGTCCGCCGCGAGCTGATGGATGACGTCCATCGTAGAGCTGACCCGGTCGTAGTAGTGCAGTCGCATCACCGGCAACACATCCATGCTGGGAGCTTCGTCGCGGCGGCGTGGGGCCTCGCCTCTGGACAAAAGAACGCAGTGTCTTCGCAGCACCCACCGGGCTCGCTAACCAAGCTCCACACGGCGAGCAATGGGCTAGCCTCTGGTCAACAGTAAGATCGCACCGAATCCGATGCGGTACCATGCGAAAACACGGAAGCTGTGCCCCGACACGTAGGACAAGAACGCCTTGACCACGACCAACGCCGATACGAAGGAGACGATGAAACCGACGGCAAACAGCGGGATGTCACTCATCGCAAGCACTGACCAGCTCTTCAGCAGATCGTACAGCGTCGCGGCGAACATGACGGGAATCGCCAGGAAAAAGGAGAATTCGGTGGCTGCGATCCGTGACAGGCCCAGGCTGTAGCCCCCCATGATGGTAGCGCCCGACCGCGACACTCCTGGGATCAGCGAGAGCACCTGGGCGAGGCCGATCCCGAGCGCGGTTCGGCCCGGAACCTCGCTCACGTCCCGTACTCTCGGGGCGGGCGCCAACCGCTCGATGAGCAGGATGAGCACTCCTCCGACCACGAGCGCCATGGCGACCACCGTGGGATTGAACAGCCGATCCTTGATCCAGCTGTGGAAGAGAAAGCCAACGATCGCGGCCGGGAGAAACGCGATGATGAGGTTGAGCACAAATCGGCGGCTGCTGGGATCCTGCCGGGCCGCGGCTACCGTGCGCCGGAGCCGGGCTCGGTAGAGCCAGACAATTGCCAGGATGGCGCCCAACTGAATGAAGACGTCGAAGGTCTTGGCCCGCTCGTCCACCAGGCCGAGCCAATCGCTCACCACGATGAGATGCCCGGTAGACGAGACCGGGATGAACTCTGTCGCCCCTTCCACCAGACCGAGTATGGCGCCTTTCAGCAGGAGCTCAGGCGACACGGATCCGCCTCAAGCGAGCACTTCCTGATAATACGCCTCGTACATCGGGACGATCCGGTCGGCCGAGAACTGCTCTGCCTTGGCGATGGCCGCCGCCCGCATGGCAGCATGACGTTCGGGATCGCGCAGCAGCTCGACTGCCAGGCGCCCCATCGCCTCCACCGAGCCGACCGGCTCGAGGATTCCGTTGACCCTGTCGTCAATCACCTCGGGCAACCCTCCGGCCCGGCTGGCGATCACCGGCGATCCGCAGGCCATCGCCTCCAGCGCGGCCAGGCCGAATGACTCGGTCTGTGACGGCAGGATGAAGAGGTCGCTGGCCTGAAGCAGTGAGGCCACGGAATCCAGCCGGCCGAGAAAGCGGACATCGTCGGTCACGGCGAGGTCGCGGGCCTCGTTCTCCGCGTCCATCCGCTCGGGTCCATCCCCGATCATCACCAGCGTCGCTGGCATGGCTCGGCGGATCCGGGCGAACACCCGTATCACATCCTTCACCCGCTTCACCTCGCGGAAGTTGGAGATGTGGGTAATCACCTTATGATCCTCAGGCGCCACTGTTCCCCGACATCCGGGATCGCCAGGACGATACTCCTTGAGATTGACGAAGTTGGGGACCACCCGGATATCACAGCTTCCGCAGCCGAAGGCCCGATAGGTCTCGTCCCGGAGGTAGTTCGAGACGGCGGTGACGCCGTCGGAACGCTCGATCGAAAACTTGGTGATGGCGTAGAAGCTTGCCTCCTGCCCCACCAACGTGATGTCGGTGCCGTGCAGGGTGGTGATCACCCGGAGCGACCGTTCGCCCTTCAGCATCTCGCGGGCCAGGTAGGCCGTCGTGGCGTGGGGGATCGCGTAATGCACGTGCAGGAGGTCGAGCTCTTCACGCAGCACCACTTCGTGCTGCTTCGAGGCCAGTGCCAGGGTGTAGGGGAAATGATCGAAGAGAGGATAGCGCCCCATCCGGGTCTCGACCTGATGGAAGAAGACCCGCTCGCTGTATCCCCGGAGCCGGAAAGGCGAGTCGTAGGTGATGAAGTGCACCTCGTGGCCACGGCGGGCGAGCTCGAGTCCCAGCTCGGTGGCCACGGCGCCTGAGCCGCCGTAGGTGGGATAGCAGGTGATGCCGATTTTCATAGTGAGCTGGGAGCTAGGAGCTGGGAGCTTGGTGTCTGAAGCCGCGGAGCTCACCGCCAAATATTTTGTGCATCATGACCTCATCCCTCCGGCACGGTTAGACCTGACTCTAGCTCCCAGCTCCTAGCTCTCAGCTCGCTCCCACAACGCAGCTATCTCCGCCGCCAGCTTCTCAGGAGGCCGGGTAGCGTCCAGCGTGATCACTCGCCCTGCCAGCTGATGGCGAAACCAGGTCTCCTGCCGTTTGGCATATTGCCGCGTGCCTACCGCGATCGCCCCGGCCACGGACTCACGCGGTCGCAGGCCATGGAGATACTCGACGGCCTCCCGAATGCCGATCCCGTCCAGACCGGGGGTCTTGGGCCCGTGCCCCTCGGTCAGCACCGACGCGACCTCCTCGATCAGCCCTCGCCGCACCATCTCCTCGGCTCGCCGGGCGATCCGCTGGTGCAGCACCGGCCGGGGCACGGTGAGAACAATGTACCATGGGTCCAGTGATCCCTGGGCGCTCGCCGCCTGCTGCCAGTAGGAGAGTGGTCGCCCACTCAGGAGGGCCACTTCGATCGCCCGGGCCGCCCGCTGCCGGCCGCCACCCCGGAAGCCGGGGTCGAGTCGCGCCGCCCACCGAAGCAGCTCGATGGCCTCCAGCCGGGCGGTCCACGCATCGAGTGATCGCCGCCGAGCGACATCCAGCACGGGCTCGGCAAAGAGTCCCTCGGCCAGGGCCCGGACGTAGAGCCCGGTGCCGCCGACCACCACCGGCAGCTTGCCCCGGCTCCGGATCTCATCCAGCCAGCACACGCCATCCCGGGCAAAATGACCGGCGCTGTATCGCGCACCGGGATCGACCAGATCGACCCCATGGTGCGGAACCCTGGCTCGTTCCTTCCGGCTGGGCTTGGCGGTACCGATATCCAGGCGGCGGTATACCTGGCGGGAGTCGGCTGAAATGACTTCGAGAGGCCAATGCGCCGCGAGCGCCATCACAACAGCGGTCTTGCCGACGGCGGTGGGTCCGACCAGCACCGGCACCCTAGCGCCGGCCAAACCGGCGCTCCAACTCCTCTCGGGGAAGCTGCACGATCGTCGAGCGGCCGTGCACATCGTGCGGCGGCAGGTCGGTAGCAAACAGGCGAAGGAGCAGCTCGCGCATCTCGCGCTGATCGAGACGCTGCCCCGCCTTGACCGCCGCGCGGCAGGCGTAGGTCGCGGCGAATCGCTCCAATCGGTTGGCCCATCCGCCGAACCGGCCGCGAGCGAGGTCGGCGATCATCTCGCGGAAGCAGGCCGCCGCGTCGAAGCGCGGATGGGGCGTGGGGACGGCGTGCACCACCACCGCACGCCCGCCGAAGGCGTCGGCCTCGAACCCGACTCGCCGCAGCTCCTCGCCATGCGACTCGAAGGCGTCGAGCTCCTCATCGGTCAAATCCAGCGTGAGTGGCAGCAGGAGCCGTTGGGCCGGCGCCCCCACACCGCGGAGCTGAACCATGACGGCTTCGTAGAGCACCCGTTCGTGGGCGGAATGCTGATCCACGATGATCACGCCATCGGGACCCTCGTACACGATGTAGCTGTCGAACACCTGGACCAGCGGGACGTCGAAGCCAGCCTGCGGCTGGACTCCCTCGCTGCCCGGGAGCCTCGGAGCATCCGGAGCGAACAGCTGGTCTGAGTCGAGCAGCGACCCGAACGAATCGGATAGCTGTCCGCCGCCACCGACCACTGGCAGTGGTCGCCAATCGCCCACGGGTGCGGCCGCCACCAATGCGCCAAGGGCGGAGCGAACCGCTTCCTCCACCGAGCGTTCCACGCCTATGCGGTCACGAAAGCGAACCTCGAGCTTGGCAGGATGGACGTTGACATCGACGTCTTCGGCCGGAACCTGAATGCGCAGATAGATGGAGGGACGGTCACCGGGATGGATCGCGGCACGGTAGCCGGCCTCGGCCGCCCGCACGAGGAAGGGATCCTTGAAGGGACGCCCGTTGACGAAGAGCTGGGTCCGTCGGCCGGTCGGCTGGGCATCGCCCGGCCGCTGCACGTAGCCGTCGACCCGGAACGCGCCGGCGGCGTATTCCACCGGCACCAGGGTGCCTGCAAGGTCCCGGCCCCAGACCGACGCGAGCCGCTCGGTGGGATCCTGGCCGGCGGGCACCGCGAGCCGGCAAGTGCCGTCAACGTGTAGCTCGAAGCCGGACTCAGAGTGGGCCAGGGCGAGCGTAGAGACGGCCTCGTGCGCCGCACGGGTCTCACTCGCCGCTGAACGTAGAAACTTGCGCCGGGCCGGGGTATTGAAGAAGAGACCTCGGATCGTGACGCTGGTTCCCCGCTGTCGTGCGGCGGGGGCGACGCGCTCCAGTCGTCCCCCGACGACGGTGAGCTCCGACCCCTCGCCTTCGCCGTCGTGAGTGATCAGCGCGAGACGGGATACCGATGCGATGGCGGGAAGTGCTTCACCTCGAAAACCGAACGTCGCAACCCCCACCAGGTCCGCCGCGCTACGAACCTTGCTCGTGGCATGCCGGTCGAGGGCCAGCACGGCGTCCTCCCGTCCCATGCCGCTGCCATCATCACTGACCTCGATCAGGACCTTGCCGCCGTTTTCCAGCTCCACCCGCACGTGACGGGCTCCGGCGTCGAGGGAGTTCTCGACCAGCTCCTTAACCACGGACGCGGGCCGCTCGACCACCTCGCCGGCCGCGATCTGATCGGCGACAGCATCGGGCAGAATTGCAATGCGGCGGGACATCGGGGAAATCTATCCCCCGATCGTAGCGATGGCGTCCGCGGCCACCCACCCTTCTCGGGAGCCCGCCACGCGCACCAGCACCCAGCCTCGATCGCTTTTCAGAATCTGCACCGCCCCTCCAGCCTCGACCGGTCCCAGCGCCGGTGCGCGCCCGTGAGGCGAGAGCCGAAGCGTGGTTTGATCGAGTACGATGCCGATCGGACGCCGGTACCAGGTGCGCAGACCGAAACCCGCGGCCGTGGTTGCGGCCGAGAATGCGAGCAGGACGGCCCAGCGATCGCGCTGCCGCGGCCGCAACACCCATGCAATCCAGCCTGCCAGCCACCCCAATCCCCCGAGGAGCAAGAGCTCATCGGGAGTCACCGGAGGAGACCAGGTCCACCGTGCGGAAGCGGCATCGGGTGCCGGTGTGAGCCGAAGCGCGCGACGGATGGTGGGCTCGCGAGGCTCCAGCCGCCTGGCCCGCTGCCAGGCCGCGGCCGCGTGACCGGTCGCGCCCAGCCGGTAGTGGGCGGCACCGAGATCGTACCAGTGAGCCGCGACGGTGGGCTCGAGCTCGGCCCTCCGCGCGAACCCCTCTGCCGCCGCGCGAAGCGAGCCACTCTCATACAGCTGCTCCGGCGGAGGAGACTGCGCCGCGAGGCTCCCCGCGACCAAACCGAGAACCAGTCCGGCAACCACGCTCCGGCCCCGCCAACCTCGGAGTGAGCCGCCGAGCCGGTCCATCAATTCCTGTACTTCGGCGACCAGAGCGGCGTCCTCCTCGGAGATCTCGCCCGGACCGTACCGCCGGGCCAGCAGATGCTCTCGTGCCGCGGCCAGCCTCCATGCGGTATCGGCATCACCCCCCGCCGCCCGGACCGCGGCAGCGAGTCCGGTTCGCGAGCGATGGTCCGGGTCCGGCACCAGGCTCCGCACGACCGCATCGAGGACCTCCTCCGCGCCGCGGAGCCCTGCGGCCGGCGGCACGACGCGCCGACGACGACGGGGCCGCCAGCCGCGGCCAAACACGGCGAGTGGAGGCAGCAACAGAAGCGCCACCCACCCCCAATCCGGAATCGCCTGGGCCACACGTCGGGTGAACGCCGGCGACCCGCTCGGCAAGAGCGCAGGGGGTAATGCCGCCGAGCTGGCTGACTCACCGCCCCTCGCCACCGGCAGCGAGGCGGCCCCGGTACCGGCCGAGCGATACGCCCCCGCGGCCAAGTCGTAATAGGAGTAACTGAGCGCCGGCAGGGTGAGCGGACCTATTGAATCCGGCACCACCAGGTACCTGAAGCTCTTAACACCGCCAACCTGGCCGTCAACCGTGGCGACCTGTTCATCAACCCGGTCCGCGTAAGCCCGGGCAGTCCGAGGCCATCGGATCGCGGGAGGCGGCCAGAGCGCGGAGTTCCCGGCCCCGGACAGCATCACCTCGACAGCCACGCCCTCGCCCGGGTGAGCGGTAGGAGGCGTGACCCGGCGCTCGACCCGCAGTCCCGAGCCTACCGCACCGTTGAAGTCAGCCGGACGGCCCTCGGTCGGAAGCGGTCGCACGGTCAGGGTCTCGGGCAGGCTGGTCAGCGCGAAGCGCTCCTCCTGGCTGAAGAACTGGAGGGCTAGCGGCGTACTGTACTTCAACATGGCGCGGGGCACCGCGATGGTTCCGGCCACCAGAGGGAAGACCACCTGATGGGCGACAAACAGATCATACGCGACCCCGCCGATGTTGCGGGTGACGGCAATGCCGGACGGCGCCGCCTGGGGATAGCTCCACACGCCGTCGATCACCGGCGGCTGCAGCGTCGGCGGGCGGCGAAGCTGCATGCGCAGGTCGCGCGGAAACCAGGCCGCGGTAACGACGTCAACCTGCTCGCCCACCCGAACCGTGTCGGCCGATAGCACCAGGGCTACGGCGGCTTTGCCTCGGGGCGGCGGGGGAGTGCGCTCCAGCAAACTTCGGAGCCTGGGGTTGAGCGCCGTGGCGGCCACGGCGGGGCTCGGCTCGACCTCGACGACAATGGCTGCCGCCTCCGTCATCTCGTGTCCCTGGGTGGCGCGCGCGGGGCCAACCTGCCAGCGACCCGGGCGCAATGCCCTGAGGCGTATCTCAAGGATCGTGGTGCGGATCGCTCGGGCCGAAAGGGAGACCTCGGTCCGCTCGCTGCGGGAGACGATCTCGAACCCGTTCAAGGGCGCCAAGGTCAAACGCATCGGCTCCGAGGACTGGCTCACCGCGCGGGCGGTGTACACCAGCTCGTCCCCCACCGCCACCTTATCGTGATCGACCGACACATGGAGCTCAGGCGGCCCCAGGTGCAGAAGCACAAGCAGGATGAGGGCGATCACCAGTCCTTCACTCCACCACCGGAGCTGCCTTTGAGCCGGCGCTGCTGGTCCGAGCGGGTCTCCCGCTCCCGACGCTCCATCGAGTTCAGGATCTGTTCTGCCTGGCTTCGGCTGAGCTCCTGGTCCTGGGGCTCGGGCCGCGCGGGCTCCGGCGATTGTGAGCCGCCGCCGCCGCCGCCCGCAGGCGGCTTACCACCTCCGCCACCTCCGCCTCCCGATGGCGGCGGCTGGCGGCGCAGGGTCAGCTCAAGATTCCATTTGGCGCGGGCCGAGGAGGGTTGCAGCAGCAATGCTTCACGAAGCCGCTCGGCGGCCTGATCGAGATGCTCATTCCGCTTGGCGGTATCGGCCGCCGCCGCGAGGAGGCCGGCTACGCCCAGATTGTAAAGTGCGCGGTACCTGAGGTCCGGATCGAGTGACTTGGCCGCTTCGGTCAAGGCGCCCTGGGCAATCTCGAACCGCTGGGCATCCAGGGCTGCCGTGCCTGCGTTATAGAAGGCGGTGTCGCGTGCGCTGCCCTGTGCCTCCTTCAGAAACTCCGCCGCGGCTCCGGCGGGATCGCCTGCGTCCATTGCGCGGTAGCCGGTCGTCGGGCGCTGCGCCGCGGCGGAGTTGGATAGCAGCAGGAGCCCGGCGAAGCTGACCAACGCCGGCCCCGGCCGGGCGATGGTGTAGCCCAACAGCATGATGCCAGCCGCCAGCACCGGAATCCACGCCCGCGGCACCAGATCGTTGGTTCGAGTGTCCGAAGTGGGACTTCGCTTCATGGCAGCCACGACGTCGCGCACTGCTCCGGCCTGGTCCGGTAGCTCGCTAGGAACCAGCGTCCCCTCAGCCGCCTCCACCACGGCGCGCAATACATCATCTCGTCTCTGAGTCCGGACCACATTTCCCGCCTCGTCCTGCTTGTATTCCAGTAAGGTGCCCGCCGAGTCCCGGAGCGGTATTCGAGTCGGCAGCGCCCGCCCCTGGGCCACCACGATCAGGCGCACGCCCTCGTCCTTGAGCGTTTCGGCCGCCGCGATCGCCTCCGGCAGCGTGTCGTGCGCTTCGCCATCGGTGAAGAGCACCAGCACCCGATCGGCGGCGTCGGTGGCGGCCCCGAGAAGCTGGGCACCCTGGGTGAGAACCGCGGCGAGGCTGGTACCTCCTTCGCTGGCGAGATCGGGATCCAGCGCATCGAGGTACATCCGGATGGCCCCGCCATCCACCGTGAGTGGCGCGAGGATGTAGCTCCGGCCGGCAAACGCGATCATACCCAGCCGATCGCCCTCGAGATCCTGAATCAGCCGGCGTGCCTCCCGGGAGGCGCGCAGCAGCCGGCTCGGTGCCACGTCCTCCGCCAGCATCGATCGGCTGATATCCATGGCGAAGACCAGACTGAGCGCTCGGGTCTCGGTCTTCACCTCGGTGCGACCGGAGCGCGGTCCTGCCAGGCCGATTCCAGCCAGGAGCACCGCCACACCGATAACCGCCGGAGCCCAGCCTCCGCGGGCGCGGGCAATCCGGGCGAGCGAGGGAGACCACCGCCGGGCCAATTGCACCCGGCGTCGGCGCGCGAGCCAGGCCGCGCATCCGAACGCCACCGCAAGCACCGGAGCAAGAAAGAGAACCAGCGGAGAATCGAAGGTCATGGAACCCGCACCACCAGAGTCGAGGCGAGTAGAAGCTCCAGGGCCAGCGCACCGAGGCCCAGCAGGATCAGGGGCCGGGTGGTCTCGTCGTATCGGGTGTAGCGGGTAATCTGGATCGGCGTCTTCTCCAACGCATCGATCTGGCGGAAGATCCGGCTCAGTGCCTCGCTGTCCTTGGCCCTGAAGTACCGTCCGCCCGTCTTCTGCGCGATCTCCTGGAGCAGCGGCTCGTCGATGCGCACGGGCAGCAGCTCGTAGCGGAAACCCCCGAGCCCGCGGCCGGTAGGAATGGGTGCCTCACCGATCGTCCCCACGCCTATGGTATATACCTTGATGCCGAACGCCGCGGCCGTGGCCGCCGCGGTTCGGGGATCGATCAAGCCCTTGTTGTTCTCGCCGTCGGTCAGCAGCAGGATCACCTTCGACTTGTCAGGTGCGCGCCGGAGCCGGTTCACGGCGGTGGCCAGACCGCTGCCGATCGCGGTGCCGTCTTCCAGACTGCCGATCTTCAGGTCCATGACCGCTTGTTCGATCACGGGGTAGTCCAGGGTTACCGGTACCTGGGTGAGCGCCTCGCCGGCAAAGGCTACCAGTCCGATCCGGTCGGCGCTTCGGCCGCGGATGAATCCGACTGCCTGCCGTTTGGCCACTTCCAGACGATTGGATGGAGCGAAGTCTTCTGCCAGCATGCTGCTGGAGATATCGATGGTGATGACGATCGCGATTCCTTCCTGCTTCACCTCCACCGTGTCGCCGCCGATCCGAGGGCCGGCGGCCGCCACGACGAGCCCGGTCAACGCCAGCGCGCGAAGCGCCGGTGGAAGCATCACCCACCACCGCCGCCTCACCGCTTCGGCCGGAAGGGTGACGTCGCTGTACTTGGCCGCGGGAACCACACCCTTGCGGCGCCGCCACCACCAGAAGGCGAGAGCGAGCAGGAGCAATACCAGGAGCCAGGGGCGGGCGAAGCTCACGCGGCCTCCCGCAGCAGGCGGTCGCGCATCTCGGTCGTCGCCTGTGAGAGCCTCAGCGCCTCAGAGGAGGGCACCAGGCCAAAGCGCACATCATCCAGCGCCCGAAGCAGCTCACCCAGTTCCCGTAGCGGCCACTCCGGCCGCGCAGCGGCGATCTCGGCCAAAACCCGCTCGGTGTCCAGGCCCGGATGCGCCGAAGCCACGCGTTGCTCCATCGCAGCCCGAAGACGGGCGGTGGCGACGTTCGCGACGGCGCGGTATTCGCCCGCATCGGCCCAACGGGCCAGCGGAGCCGTGAGCGCTTCGGGCCGGAGTGGAGGCGTGGTCGTACGAGCCGGCTTGCCCCGCCTGCGCCACCAGAGGTGAAGTGGCAGAAGCAGAATCGCAGCCACCAGCCAGAGACCGAGAACCGGGAACAGGCTGACCACTCTGCGGGTAACAAGACTGGCCCGAGGCTGGGGCGACAGGGAATCCGGCGATACCCGAGGCAGGACACTCCGAACCTCAACGTTCACCCGCGCCGTTGGAAGCGAATCCACCGTCCCGCCAGGCCCAAGTAGCAGCGGTCCGGGAGGGTCGATGGTGTGTTGCCCCGGCCGCCAGAGCACCACGGGGTACGTGATCCTGGCCGAGTCTCCGGTCATGACCACCTTGCCGCGTCCCAGCAGCTCGATCGGGTCGGCGGGCTCCCAGTCGGTGGCTCGGACAGCGTAGCCGGCAGGAACTCCCACCGTTCGGCTGAGCCACACGGTGTCGCCGACAGTCGGTGTGCTGCCCTGCAGCATGAGGCTCACTGCCAGCAGCGCGATCACGCGCGATTGATCCGGCGGGCGCGCCGGGCAAAGGCGCGGCGCAACGGGATGGCGTAATCCCTGCCGGTCTCCAGCCTGACGTGGTCGGCTCCCGACGCGGCGAGAGCCCGGGCTCTATCCTCCCTGCGACGCTCAGCCAGCAACGCGACCCGGGCCCGCACTTCCCTGCTCCCGGTATCCACCAGCACCCGGCGTTCGGACTCGGCATCCACGATCTCGATCCATCCCGACTCCGGCAGGTGGTGCTCCCGGGGATCGTCCACCGTGATGGCTACCACGTCGTGACGCGCGCCGAGCCGGCGGAGCGGGCGCTCCCATCCTTCGGCGATAAAATCGGAGAGCACCACGACGATGCTCCGATGCCGAAGCACCCGGCTGGCGTAGGAGAGACTGGCCCCCAGATTGGTGCGCCGGCCCGAGGGCTGAAATGCCACCAGGTCGCGGATCACCCGAAGCGCATGGCGGCGGCCCTTTCGCGGCGGGATCACCCGCTCGACTGTGTCGGAGAAGAGCAACGCTCCCACCCGGTCATTATGGTGCGCCGCGGCGAGTGCCAGGACGGCCGCGATCTCCACTGAGAGCGCGGCCTTGGTCACCGGCTCACCGAAGCGTGTCGATCCGGACTGATCCACCACCAGCATGACGGTGAGCTCCCGCTCCTCGGTGAAGGTCTTCACATAGGGACTGGCCAGGCGGGCCGACACGTTCCAGTCGATAGAGCGGAAGTCGTCGCCGTGTTCGTAGGCCCGAACCTCGGCGAACTCCATTCCCTGCCCGCGAAAGACGGACCGATACTCACCCGCGAAGAGCGAGCCCACCAGGCCCCGGGTTCGGAGCTCGATCGCCTTGACTTGCTTCAGGATTTCGGGGGAGATGGGCATGGTCAGTCGGGAGTCACGAGTCGGGAGTCAGGAGTCACTTGGGCTCACGACTCGCGACCGCGATCACGGAACCTTCAACGCACCGAGCACCCGTGTCACCACATCGTCGGTGGACACGTCCTCGGCCTCCGCCTCGAACGTCAGCACGATCCGGTGGCGCAGCACGTCGGGGGCCAGGGCCCGCACATCCTCGGGAACCACGTAGGCCCGCTCGCGCAGGAAGGCGTGCGCTCGCGCCGCCTGTGCCAGCGCAATGGACGCGCGAGGTGATCCGCCGAACGCGACCAGGGGCTTGAGGTCGTTGAGGCCTACCAGCCCCGGATCGCGCGTGGCGCGGATGAGATCGACGATGTAATCCACCACCTTCTGGTCCATGTAGAGCCCGGCAATCGCCTTGCGAGCCGCCAGGATGTCGTCGGGGTCCAGCAGGCGCTCGACGGCAATCTCCTGGCCACCGCTCATCCGCAGCAGAATCTCTTTCTCCTCGTCTCGGGTGGGATAGCCGACTCGCACCTTCAGCATGAAGCGGTCGAGCTGCGCCTCGGGAAGCGGATAGGTGCCCTCGCTCTCGATCGGGTTCTGCGTGGCGAGCACCATGAAAGGCTCCTGCAGCGGATAGGTCGCACCGCCGATGGTCACCTGATGCTCCTGCATCGCCTCTAGCAACGCCGCCTGGACCTTGGCCGGCGCCCGATTGATCTCGTCGGCCAGGATGATCTGGGCGAACAGCGGTCCTTTCTTGACGTGAAACTCCTGGTTCTTCTGGTTGAAGACCATGGTACCGATGACGTCGGCCGGCAGGAGGTCGGGAGTGAACTGAATGCGGGAGAACGAAGCGTGAATGATCTCCGAGAGGGTCTTGACGGCGAGCGTCTTGGCCAGGCCCGGCACGCCCTCCAGCAGGATGTGGCCGCCCGTCAGCAGGCCCACCAGGAGCCGCTCCACCATGGCATCCTGCCCCACGATGCGTCGAGATACTTCCTTCAGAATCCGCTGAACCGGCAGCAGCTCGGCGGGTTTGGGGCTCAGCTTGGTGGCGCTCACTTCGTACTCCTCGATGTGGGACGGGGCCGCTTACCCGACGCCCTCTCGGCGGAACGGGTTTCAGTGCCTTCCGGCGTGAGATGCACCGCCTTGTAGAGCGCGGCCTCCTCCCGCGGTGTCAGCGGCCGGTACCGGCCCGGCGCGAGATCTCCTAACCTGACGGGTCCGTACGAGAGACGCGCCAGCCGCTCGACCTTGAGACCCATGGCCTCGCACCAGCGGCGAACGATCCGGTTACGCCCTTCCTCGAGGGTGAGGTCCAGGATGCTTCGACCGTCCTTGCCTGGTCTGACCCGGACGTCGGTCGGCACCACGGCCCTGCCGTCGATGACGGTCTTCTCCCGTGCCAGCGCCGCGATCTCGGCCGTCGGCTTTCCGTGCACCAGGGCGGTGTAGCGGCGGGGGATCCGGTACTTCGGATGGGTCAGACGGTGTACCGCCTCACCGTCGGTGGTCAGGATCAGCAGCCCAGTGGTCATGACGTCGAGCCGGCCCACGTAGGTGAGAGCGGCGGGATCAGGGATGAAGTCGAGCACCGTGCGGCGTCCCTCCTCATCGTTGGCCGTCGTAACCACACCGAGAGGCTTATGGAACGCGAGCCACCGGCGATCCCGCGTCTTGACCGGCTTTCTGCCGACGGTGATCCGTTGGCGGTCGGGGTCCACTTTCATCCCGAGCGTGGCCGGTTTGCCGTCCACCTTTACCTGGCCATCCTCGATCAGCTTCTCGGCGGCCCGCCGGGATGCCACACCGGCCCGAGCCAGCGCACGCTGGAGCCGCATCTCAGTCATGACTCGGCCTCGACATACGCCGCCGCGTCGTCCTCGCCTTCGGACGTGGCCAGGTGCGGGCGCAGCGCGATGGTGAGCTCCTCGGCCTTGGGAAGCTCGGCCAGGTCCCGCATCCCCAGGAGCTCCAGGAAGAGCGCCGTCGTCCCGTAGAGGAGCGGGCGTCCCAGCGCCTCGCTGCGTCCGACGACTTCGATCAGGCCACGCTCCTGCAGCGATCGCAGCACCCCGCCGGCCGAGACGCCGCGAATCTCCTCGATCGCCACCCGCCCCACCGGCTGCCGGTATGCGATGACCGCCAGCGTCTCCAGCGTGGCGGCGGTGAGCTTCGGAGCGCGCACCGAGAACTGCGCCCGCTCGATGGCCGCCGCGTGCACCGGCCGGGTCAGGATCTGGTACCCGCCGGCGAGCTCCACGAGCTCCACCCCGTGCTGATTGAAGTCGTAGTGCTCCCGGAGCTGCTCCAGCGCTACCCGCACGTCGGCCGCGTTGGCGTCCGGGTCGAGGGTCGCCAGCTCCTCCGCGGTCAGAGGCCGGCCGGCGGAGAAGAGCGCGGCCTCAAGCAGCTGGGCGAGGGGACTCACGGGCGATCACCATCGGGCAGAAGGGAGTGGACTGAACCAGCCGGAGACTTCCGCGCTTGGCCAGCTCCAGCAGGGCCAGCAGAGTCGAGAGCACGTCGACGATCGTGGCTCCCGACCCGAGCGCGTCGAGCCAGCGGATCTCTTCCCGGTCCAGGAGAAGGTCCTCGATCCTGCGAGTGGCCGATTCTACATCCAGCGGCCGGGCCACCACGCGGTGCAGTACCGGCGAGGGGATCCCGGCAATGACCCGGTCGATGGCGGCGAGCAGGTCGAACAGATTGAGCGTCAGCGGCGGAGGCGGCAGCAACGGTGGCGGCGGCAGGTAGCCCCGGGCGAACTGCTCCGCCCGCTTGTCGGCAGCCCGCCCCAGGCAGACCGCGACCTCCCGAATCTGCTGATACTCCAGCAGTCGCCGCACCAGCTCCGCCCGGGGATCTTCCCAGCCATCCTCCTCGGAGCCGCGCGGCAGCAGCATCTGCGCCTTGAGCCGCACCAGCCGGCTCGCCATATCGAGGTAGTCGGCCGCCTGATTGAGGCCCAGCTCGTGCACCGCCTGAAGGAATTGATCGGCGATCCGCGCGATGGGGATGTCGGCTATCTCAAGCTCCTCTTCCCGCAGCAAGTGCAGCAGCAGGTCGAGCGGTCCGGAGAACGCCTCCAGCTCCACCACGAAGCCAGCGCCGAAGGCGGTAGTCGGCACTTCGGGAAGGGTGGCGGTGTCGGTGGCGGTCATGACTGAAAGATGTTCCATCCTTGGCCCACTCGAAACGGGTAGATGACTTGAAGGAGGAGCATCATTCCCTTGTAGGCCGGAGCCAGCAGAAATACCATCACCGGCCGAAACAGAAACATCAGCGCGAATATCGGAAGGTAGCCAAAGCGCTGCAGCCCGCGATACCAAAGGCCGGCCCGAGGGGGGAGCAGATGGTAGAACAGATGCGAGCCATCCAACGGAGGCACGGGTATCAGGTTAAAGAAACAGAGGACCAGATTGAGCCAGATGCCGAAGACCAGCATCCGCTGGGCAGTGTCAAGCACCGGCGCAGCTGCTGTGAAGGACCTTCCGATCTGGCCGAGCAATATGAACACCACCGCCCAGAGGAGGGCCAGGATCAGGTTGGTGATGACCCCCGCGGCCGAGACCAGGATGTCACCCTTGACGTAGCTTCGGTAGTTCGCCGAGTTCACCGGCACCGGCTTCGCCCCTCCGAAGGTGAAGCTGCCACCTGAGGTAAACCAGAGCAGGGCCGGCAAAAGTATGCTCATGAAAGGATCGATGTGTGGCAGCGGATTCAGCGTCACTCGACCAAGACGATATGCCGTGTCGTCACCCTGCCGGAGCGCAACCGCCGCGTGGGCGTACTCATGAGCGCACATAGCGAATACCAGCATGGGGAAGGCCAGTATAAAATCGCCGATTTGTCGATCCAGGAGTCGCCTCGGTCTGGGGAGCGCCGAAGGTTAAACGTGCCACAAGGGCAAAGTCAAAACCGCGTCCCGCTTGACCTTGCAGCCTCGGTGGCCTATTTTTTCGGGCTCAGCTTCCGGATCGATTCCGGAACGAATTTCTCCGTAACCGAGGTTGCCGTGCCCCGTATCAAGTCCGCTGCCAAGCGTATGCGCCAGGGTCGTGCCCGCGCCATTCACAACCGTACCCATCGAAGCGAGCTCCGGACGGCGCTCAGAAAAGTCCGTGCCGCCACCGGTGCCGAGGCCGCCACCGCCTACGCCGAAGCTGTGAAGCTGCTCGACCGCGCCGCGCAGAAGAGCATCGTCCATAAGAACGCCGCGGCCCGTCAGAAGAGCCGGCTGGCGAAGCTGGTAGCCACCAAGAAGTGAGCGGTAAGCGGTAAGCTGTGAGCGGGGACAACAGGATGAGGGCGCCAGTTGTGGGGCGCCCCCTTTGCGTTGGAGCCCGGAACATGAGAAACAGCTTTATGTCAGGCCCGTAATTGTAGGTGATGTATTCGTTTGCCGCTTACCTCTCACCGCTTACGTTTTTTTCTTCCCCGTCCTACACCCCCGCCAGCTCCGCCCCGCAGCGCTCGCAGTACCACTCCGTCGGGCGGTTCAGCGTCCCGCATTCCCCGCACTTGAGTGTCTTGGCGACCCCAGACGCGGCTTTTCCGCCACCGCCGCCGGCCGCCGTTGCGCTGGGCGCCGAGGATTCACGCGGCGCTGTGGTAGTTGTGGTGCCTGAAGGTGTCTCCGGATTGTTGGTCCGGCGGCTCGCGATCCGGGATGGCTCGTCGTCCGACACGGACTTAAGGAAGGCCATCTCGTCCACCGGGCTTGCGGCGGGCTCCGGCTGGCGCGGCTTTGGCGCGGGCGGGGAAGGCTCCGGCTCGTCGGCCACGTGAGTCACCAGGAGTGCCTGCTCGAGAACCTCGGGCCTGGGCGCCGGGCGGGGGGCCGGAGATGATGGGGGCGGTGCCGGGGCGGCGGTAGCGCGGGTACCCGAGATCAGCGCCTGAATTTCCGTCAGCCGGGTGATCTCGCTTCCGATGGCGCGCAGCCGGGAACGCAGCTGCTCGATGCCTCTCTTGCTCTGCTCGCTATGCCGCCGCCACTCGTCCTCACTGTACTCGCCGACAGAGTGCCGCACCTCGGCCTCGGCCAGCGCCTCCTCCGCGGAGCGCCGTTCCCGATCGAGCTCCGCCTGCGAGGCATGCTGCCGCTCGAGCTCTTCGGCAATGGCAGCACTCCGACCCCGCAGCTGTTCCATCACCGACTCCAGCCGGGCCTCGTAGTCCCCCCGCACCCGTTGACGCACTGCGGGTGAGGCCTTGTCGCCAGTCGTGTCGAGGCGCAGGATCCACTCTTCGTACTGCGAGCGTTGCTCCAGAAGCGCTTCGATCGTGACTTCGGTATCCGTGGTCGTTTTGGCCATGGGAAGGGTTCCTCTCATCCGCTCTAAGACGTCGATCGCTCTCGGGTGAGCCAATTCACCCTGCCGAGCGCGCGCGCGAACGTCGATAAATCCTCTAGTGCAAATCTAATTCGGTCGTGGGTTCCCAACAGCCTCTGGGGGCAGGTTCAACGGGCTCGCTGGAACACGACCTGTCCCCGGACGATCGTCACCTCGGACCGGCCGGTGAGCCGCCGCCCAGCGAAAGGCGTGTTCCGGCTCTTCGAAAAGAACTCGGCCGGGTTGACGACCCAGCTGGACTTGGGGTCGGCGATGAGCACGTCGGCGGGCGCACCGGCCGCAAGCGTGCCGCCCGGCAGATTGAAAATACGGGCCGGCATGGTGCTCATCCGGTTCACCAGGTCGGGGAGAGTCATAAGGCCAGACTCCACCAGCTCGCTGATAGCCAGCCCGAGCGCCGTCTCCAGGCCGATGATCCCGTTGGGTGCATTGTCGAACTCCCGCTCCTTGGCATCATAATGATGGGGAGCGTGGTCGGTGCAGATGGCGTCGATGGTGCCATCCCGGAGCGCCTGGCGAATGGCTTCCCGGTCCTCCGGCTCCCGCAGGGGTGGGTTCATCTTCGCGTTGGTGTCGTAGCCCTCGCACCGCTCGTGGGTCAGCGTGAAATGGTGCGGGCACGCCTCGGCGGTGACCCGGATCTTCTTTTCCTTTCCGCGGCGAATCAGCTCCACCGATCCCCGGGTCGACATGTGACACAGGTGCACGTGTCCGCCGGTCAGCTCCGCCAACAGGATATTGCGGGCGACCATGATCTCTTCGGCGGCGCTCGGTACGCCCTTCAGGCCGAGCCGGGTCGAGACGATCCCCTCGTGCATGGCGCCACCCGCCGCGAGCGTGGGGTCCTCGCAGTGGTCGGCGACCGGGATCCCGAAGGTGCGGGCATACTCCAGCGCAGTGCGCATCAGGTGACTGGAAACCACCGGCTTGCCATCGTCACTGACGGCCACCGCCCCGGCTCCCACCAGCTCCCCGAACTCGGCGAGCTGCTGTCCCTTCTGACCCAATGAGATGGCGCCGATGGGATAGACTCGCGCCTTTCCGGCGCGCTGCGCCTGACTCACGATGAAGCCGATGGCCGCCTGATTGTCCGTCACCGGATCGGTGTTGGGCATGGCGCAGACCGCGGTAAATCCTCCGGCAGCGGCCGCCATGGCGCCGGTGGCCACCGTCTCGAGCTCCTCCTGGCCGGGCTCGCGGAGGTGCACGTGGAGGTCGATCAGCCCGGGCGTGACGATCTTGCCGGACGCGTCGAGTACCACGGCGCCGTCGGGCGACCCGATATCGCGGCCCACCGCGGCGACCTTCCCGCCCTCGAGGTAGACATCGGCGACGCCGTCAGTGCCCCGTGAAGGATCGATGACCCGCCCGCCGCGGATCAGGATCGGCTTCATCGGCTCTCGTCCCCGCCCTGGGCCCAGTCGGGGGATCCCCCGGCCAGCAGGTACAGCACCGCCATGCGCACCGCGACGCCGTTGGTCACCTGCGGCAGGATGACGCTGTGGGGGCCATCGGCCACGTCGCTGTCGATCTCGACGCCCCGGTTCATCGGCCCGGGGTGGAGGATGATCAGATCCTTCGGTGCCCGGGCCAGCCGCTCCGAGGTGACACCGAATACCCGGTTGTACTCCCGCAGCGAGGGGAGGAAGCCTCCCTCCATGCGCTCCAGCTGGAGCCGGAGCACGTTCAGGGCATCAGCCCACTGGATGGCGTCTTCGATGCGGGGCAGAATGGTGACCCCGAGCTCCTGCACGTTGCGTGGCAGCAGCGACGCGGGTCCACAGACTCCCACTTCCGCGCCCAGCTTGGTCAGGCCCCAGATGTTGCTGCGAGCCACACGGCTGTGGAGGATGTCGCCGCAGATCGCGACCTTCAGGCCCTTGATGCGCTTGAAGCGGTCGCGAAGCGTGAGCATGTCGAGCAGTCCCTGGGTCGGATGCTCGTGCTTGCCGTCTCCCGCATTGATCACGTTCGAGCGGATCCGCTGCCCGAGGAACTGGGCCGCCCCGGACGATCCGTGCCGGATCACCACCATGTCGATCCGCATGGCTTCGAGGTTCCTGGCGGTGTCCACCAGGGTCTCGCCCTTGCTGACCGACGAGCCGACCGCCGCCACATTGACGGTGTCGGCCGAAAGCCGCTTCTCGGCGAACTCGAACGAGATGCGGGTGCGGGTGGAGGCCTCGAAGAAGAGGTTGACGATCGTCTTGCCGCGTAGCGCAGGCACTTTCTTGATCGCCCGCTCGCTGACCTCCTTGAACGGCTCGGCCGTGTCGAGGATGAGCTCGATCTGCTCCGCGCTCAGCGGCTCCAGGCCGACCAGGTCCTTGCCGAGGCTGGGCGCGCTCATTTGCCCCTCACCAGCTCGGCCGCGTCCCGGCCATCGAGCTCGGACACGAAGACATCCACCCGGTCCCCAGGCCCGGCGCTGGCACTGGTCCCCACGATGTCGGCCTGGATCGGGAGCTCACGACCGCCCCGGTCGATCAGGACGCAGAGCAGCACTCGCCGCGGCCGGCCGAAGTCGGCGAATTCATCGAGCGCAGCCCGAACGGTCCGTCCGGTGTAGAGGACATCATCCACGATGACGACGGTCTTGCCGTCGAGGTCGGGGAGGCTGGTCTCGCCCACGATCGGCCGGGGGCCGATGGTCTGGAGATCGTCTCTATAGAGAGTGATGTCGAGCTTGCCGCAGGGGAGGTTGGAGCCTTCGGAGGCATCGATGAGGCGCTTCAGCCGGTCGGCCAGCTCGACGCCGCGGCGCTGGATCCCGACGAGGACGAGCTCCTCGGTGCCTCCGCTTCGTTCGACGACCTCACTCGCCATGCGCGCCAGCGTGCGGCCGAAAGCGCGGTCGTCGAGAAGGGGCGTACGGGATGGCATTGAGGCGGGAAGCTAGTGGGAGCGACGAGAGGGCGGTAGGTGGGACAGCGGAAGGGCGGGCTTGATACCGACCTTCTCCGTACCGACCGCCGCATTATCGCGCGCCGCTCTATCGTCCGCCTCATCACCGTCCGCACGCTGTCCTACCGCCTCACCGACCTGACTTCCAGTCGGGCGACACGGATCCTCTGCGAATCTCCGGAGGAGGCAGTCCAGGCGACGACGGCTACGCTGTCGTTCAAGACCGCGAGCTGCGGATACTTGCCATTCTCTGAGCCCTCGACCACGAGACGTCCCCCGACCCTGCCGCTCGGCAGCAAGCGAGCCAGACTGATCTGCCGCTTCCCGTCGGCCGCGACATCGTAGGCCGCCAGGGCGCCGCCATCCGGTAACGCCACCACGGCCGGATGCGCCACTCCGAGCCCGCGGCCGGTCACGAGGTCCACCGCCGGCCCCGAACCATCCGGCGTCTGGCGGGCGTAATACACCCCGAGTCTACCTTCCTTTCCGGTATACCAGACGACGTGCGCCGTTCCATCGCTTCCGGTGTCAATGGCGGGCCCGGTGTGTGGGCAACCAGCGTAGGCCCAATCGTCGGGATGGACGCGCTTGGGCTCCGAAGAACGATCGCTGGCCACTGCGGTCACGACGTCACGGACGTTCCCTGGGAAGTGCTGCCGCCAAGCCGCCAGCGCCTGGCCATCCCTGCCCCGCGCGAGGGAGACCCGGCAACACGGGCAGGCAGCGGTCCACGCCTGCCGGTTGGGACCCCAGGAGCGGCCGAAATCAGACGAGGTGGCCAAGTAGATACTCGCGTCAGGCTCCGCGGCGTGCTCCGCGTGACCGTCGGACCCCGATGCTAGTGGCGCTGCCACCCCGCGCTCGTCCAGCCACGCCACGGTGAGACCCGAGTCGCCGGACCACGCGGCCCCATGGAACTGATGGCTCACCAGGGCGCCGGTGGTATCGTCGTTGAGGGTGATCGGGTTGGACCAGTGCAAGCCGCCGTCGCCGGACCGGGCAAAGCGGAGCATTGCCGCCGGCCATTTGCGGCCCGGGACCGCGACGTTGTTAGGCCAGACGAGTGCCACGCGTTCTCCCGGCGCGACTACCAGCCGCGGTGAGGATTCTCCGTGAGGGTGCACCTCCTCCGGAGCCTCGGCTCCACCTGCAACGCGGACGGGAGACGACCACTTCCCGCCCCCGTCAGTGGATCTCGCGGTGTACAGCTCCCAGGCCTTCCCATCGCCTTCGATCCAGCCCAGCATCAGATCGCCGGATCCGGGCATGACAGCGAGCGCGGGATCCGCCGATTGAGACTTGCCGGCGGACGGGGCTTCCAGCGCTGAGACCCGAATGCCGGAGCCGTTACCGCACCCCCACCCGGCTAGGCCCAACAGGGTCAGGAGTCGGAAGTTCTTCGCGAAGTGCATCATCGGCTCCACCTCAGACCCAAATAGACCGCCCGGCCATCGGCCGGCTCGAACGAGCGACCGACCGCATTATCGACCTGGACGGACGCACTGTATCGCGTATCGGTTAGGTTCTCACCCGCGGCAAAGGCGATGAGACCCAGCCGGTCGATGTCATACTCCGCGCGAAGGCCGAATGTGGCCCACCCTTGGTTCGAGGCGGTATTCGCGCTGTTAATGAAGTAGGAGCTTGCCACCCATTCCACTTTCGGCGCCAGCGAGAAACCTGACGGATGCCGGTACTGCACCTCGGCCTGGAGGTGATGTTCCGGCGCGCCGGGGATGTCGTTCCCCTCGAAGTCAGGATCGTCCAGAAAACGGTACTGGGCAAAGGTGTATGCCAGCCGCACGCGGGTCTCATCCCGCTTTGCACCCCGGCGGAAGAGGCCGCCCTGAAGGTTGTATTCCAGACCGGTCTCCAACCCGTAGTGGCGGGTGCGAGGAGCGTTGCGGTAGGTCGGGACGGTAAACGTGGCACCGGTGAAGGGCTGCACGTTGATGTTGAGGATCTCGTTCTCCAGCTCGACATCGTACGCCGCCACGTCCCATCCGATCGCGCCGGAGCGTCCTCGGAACCCCAGCTCGAACTGCCAGGCATCCTGGCCGGCCAGGTCGATGAACCCGGGTACGGTTTGGCTATTGAGCTCGAGCAGCAGAGGCGGCTCGAACGATCGGCTCACGTTGGCGTACACCTGGCCCTGGAGCTTCGGAACGGCGTACAACATCCCGACTTTGGGGAGGAGGGGGTTGAACTCGCGGTGATCGGATTGGTCGCCGTCGGAGAGGAAATGGTCCTGTGATTTCCGGATGGCATGGTCGAGCCGGAACCCGGCAACGGCGGTGAGCTTGGAAGTCAGCGCGAGTGCATTCTCGGCGTAGAGTGCCAACCCAACGGCCTCGTCCTTCTGATCCTTTTGCAGGTCGCCGTGCTCACCGGCCTCATTGACGAACTGCCGGTGGTCCATGTTGAGCCAGGAAGGCTGGAGTCCAACCGTGAAACGGTTGGTTCGTCCGAAAAGCGGCAGCGAATTCTCGTAGCGGGCCTCGGCACCATAATCCCCGCTCTGCTGATTGATCACCCGGAAGATGGGGTGATCGATATCCCGATACTGCAAGTAGGGGCTGATTTCCAGCCGTTGGCCGGTGCCCAGCTGGGCCCGAAGCTGAAGCCCCAGGTGATGGAGATCGTAGTTCCGCCCCCAGCGATCGGCCTGGTTCTCTGGATCGGCGGCGGTGGGGGTGCTGGCCAGCTCGGACGCTGTCAGCGCCCCGGGTAGCTGCTCATCGACCCGCGCAAAGAAGTAGAACGCCCGGATGTCGGTATTCTCCGAGAGGACGTACCCGAGATGGCCATTCACTCGGTCACGTCCCTGCACCGCGTAGTCCCGGTAGCCGTCGAGGCTGGTCCGGGTGAAGCTCCCGTAGTAATCCAGCTTCCCCAGGGTCGCTCCCGACGCAATCTGGGTCTTCAGGAGCCCGTAGCTGCCACCCTCCGCCAACACCTCGAGCGGCGCCGCGGTATAGCCGGTCTTGGTCTCCAGGTTGATCGCCCCACCGAGAGTCGACCCCCCGTACCGCAGCGCGTTGCCGCCCTTGTACACCTCGATCGACTCAGTATTGGCCAGCTCGAGCGACTCGAAGTCGGTGAAGCCATCGGTGTTTCGATACGGCATCCCGTTCACCAGGATGTTGATCCCCCGGGCGTGGAAGTTGTTGCGCAGTCCCGAGCCCCGAATGGAGATCTGGCTCTCGTCTGCCGCACCGAATCTGGGTTGCACGTACACGCCCGGAGTAAAGCCCAGCACATCCTTGAAATTCGCCTGCCGGGTCCGGCGGATCTCGGCCGACTCGATCAGCGCCACCGAACCCGGGATCTGGGCCAGGCGGGCGCGGCGCTCTTCCAGATCGGCATTGGTGCCGATGACGGTGAGCTCGGCCAGCTGCACGGCCGCCGGCTGAAGTCTGAGCTCCACCACGCGCGCCCCTCCTGCAGGAACAACGACTGTCTCCTTGGTGGGCGCGTACCCGAGCAGCCGCGCGCTGATCCGGGCCTTGCCGGCCGGCACGTCCTCGATGCGGAAGCGTCCCTCGGCGTCGGCCTGGATGTTCACGGGGCGACCCTCGATCGAGACGAGCGCCCTGGGAAGCACGGAATCGTTGGTGGCCGAGCGCACGACACCGACGATGGTGCCGGCTTGCTGCTGCGCCGCCAGTGGCGTGAGGGCCAAGGGTGGCATCAGAAGGGCGACAGCGGTTCCGAGCACGCGTCGCACCATGAAAGGCTTCATGTAAGTCCTGTGGTTTTCGGTTCAGGTAACGGCGGCGTTCCGGACGAGAAGCCCGGATCCGCACGGTCACTGGTTCCGACTACTCAGGACAGGAGGGGTGGAGCGGTTGCCGGCGGAAGGAGATCGGACGGGGTGCCGACCGGGACGAAGCTGACACCCGACGGCGAGACGACCTGGCGAGCAAGTTGAACAACGGCCGCGGCGACGGTGACCGCTTTGGCGGGCGACGCGGTGGCCGCGGTATTACAGGAGCCAATGCACTGGCAGTTCTGGGAGTGACCCGGGTCTGCCGGGGCCTGGCCGTGGTGCTGATGATCGGCGACCGCCGCCGCCTTTACCGGACAGGCGTGCAACCATTGCACCGCGCTCCCGCTGACCCCGGGGGCGAGGAGCAACAGTGCCAGCGCCATGGCTCGGCTGCGGCGGATGAGGGCGATCATAGCTGACAACATAATACAATTAGCTATTAGCTATTAGGTATGAGCTATGAGCCATTGGCTAACAGCGAACAGCCAAAGACTAATAGCTTATTAACGGACAGGGAGGGATTCGAACCCTCGATACCCTTGCAGGTATGCCACCTTTCCAGGGTGGTGCCTTCAACCGCTCGGCCACCTGTCCTGACTCGTTGCCGGGCAGCAACTTAGCCATCTCGTAGGGGGAGGTCAACGTGAGGCTGCACCGGTGAGCGACGCTTTCATCACGGCTGCGGTGCGTACGCCAATCGGGCGCGCCGGCGGAATGTTGGCGGGGGTGCGTCCCGACGATCTGGCCGCGGCCGCCATTCGCGCGCTGATCCGGCGCGGCGGCATTCCGCCGGAGCGGGTTGACGACGTGATCCTCGGGTGCGCCAACCAGGCCGGCGAAGACAACCGGAACGTTGCCCGGATGGCGGCACTGCTCGCGGGGTTGCCGGTGGAAATACCAGGACAGACGGTGAACCGTCTCTGCGGGTCGGGGCTGCAGGCGGTAGTCGCGGCCACCCACGCGATTCGTGCGGGCGAGGGAGACCTCCTGCTGGCCGGTGGAGTGGAGAGCATGACGCGGGCGCCCATGGTAATGCTCAAGAGTCCGCGGGCCTGGGATCGCTCGCCGCCCAGCGTGGCTGACAGCACCGTCGGCTGGCGCTTCGTCAATCCCCGGATGCCGGCCGAGTGGACCATATCGCTTGGTGAGACAGCCGAGAAAGTCGCCCGGCTCCACGGAATCGGACGGAGAGCACAGGAGGAGTTCGCCCTCGAGAGTCAGCGCCGCGCGTTGGCTGCTGTTGCCGGTGGCGCGTTCAAGGATGAGATCGTTCCCCTGGACGTTCCAGGAGCCGAAGGCGCACGCACCGTCGCCACGGACGAGGCACCGAGAGCCGGCCTCACCCCGGAAGCCCTCGCCCGTCTCGAGCCGGCCTTCGTGCCAAATGGCACGGTGACCGCGGCAACCTCCAGTGGTATCAACGACGGAGCCGCGGCCTTGGCGCTGGTGAGCGGAGCGATGCTCCGGGAGCTCGGGCTCAAGCCCATGGCGCGGATCGTTGCTACCGCCGTAGCCGGAGTCGATCCGAGCTGCATGGGGCTCGGTCCGATTCCCGCTTCGCGAAAGGCCCTTGAGCGCGCCGGGATCAGTGTGGGACAACTGGATCTGGTGGAGCTGAACGAGGCCTTTGCCGCCCAAGCCATGGCCTGCATTCAGGAACTCCGGCTCGATCCCGCCCGGGTGAATATCTACGGCGGTGGCATTGCCCTGGGACATCCGCTGGGCTCCAGCGGGGCGCGGATCCTGACCACACTGGTTTACGCACTCCGGCGCACCGGCGGACGGTACGGCCTTGCGACTATGTGTATCGGAGTGGGTCAGGGAATCGCGGTTGTCGTCGAGGCTACTTCTGGCTGAGCATCTCGCTCAGCACCCGTCCCCTCGACCCGCCCGGCTGGCTGATGCCGAGGAGAAAGGCCAGAGTCGGTGCTACATCGGCTATCGCAGCCATGCCGGGATAGGTGGCCGGTAAGATCCCGGCGCCGAACCAGAGTAGCGGTACCCGAGCATCGTAGGACCAGGGAGAGCCGTGGGAAGCGCCTGTCTCGTGGGCCTCGACCAGCCAGTACGGCCTCATGCTGTAATAGATGTTCCCCGCTCGAGCCGGGTGGAAACTCAGCGCTGCAGGTGACTCAGGTAGCTGAGTGAGGAGCCGCAGCTCGGTGGCCGTTATTGCCTGCTCGACGCCCGTAACCTTCTCCACTGCCACTCTGGCTTCCCGCTCCGCGGCCTCGACCGAAATTCTCCGCCGCTCGACCGCGGGCATGTTGAGATAGATCCAGGGCGGCTCGTGGTAGAGGACCCACCCGGGAGCCGCCAGTTTCCCGTATCGCTGATCGAGGCGAGCGTTGACGGCGGCCGTAATGGCTGCGGGATTCACCCGGTGGCCTTTCCCCGCGCCCGGCTTGAGGGCTTCCATCAGTTCCGGCAGAGGGGCCACTCCGTGGTCGGCGCTCAGAACGATCAAAGTGTTGGCCAGTCCCACCTGCTTGTCTACAAATGCGAACAATCGTTCCAGCGTCCGATCGGTGCGGATGACGATATCCATCACTTCCTGGCTGTTCGGTCCATAGGCGTGCCCCACCCGGTCGATCGCCGAGAAACTGATGGCCAGCAGGTCGGGCCCCGAGTCGCGGCCCAGGTCTTCTTCCACCAGTGCCTTCATTGCAAAGTCGGCAATGATGTCGTTGTGGAATGGGGAGTACTCCAGGCTGGTGACGAAACTCGGGACCGAGGACGCCATGTCACCGAGCCGATGCGGAAATACGCGGCCCCGAGCCCCAACGTTCTCCTCGCCCACAACATCATCCGCGCCCATGGCATCGTACGTGGCTACCGGAAGCAGCCGCTCCCACACCTTTCCCGAGTAAGAAGCCATGGCGCCTGAGGCATTGAAACGGCGAGCCCACTGCGGCAGGTCCTTGAGGTAGTACGTCGAGCTGACGAACAGGGTATCCGCCGTCCAGTAAGCCGCATCGGCCAGGTGGCCTCCCAGCATGATGGCGGAGCGGTCTTTTCCGGCCACGGTAATGACCCGGCTGCGTCCGGCAGAAGCGAGCTTGAGCTCGTCCCCTACGGTATTGCCGATCAGGTTCCGAGGGGAGCGCCCTTCTTTCTGTACCCCGATCAGTTGAACCAGGCTGTCGGCGGCGCAGTACACCTTACGGCCCGCAGCCGCATCGTACCAATCGTTGTTGACGATGCCATTCACGTTGCCATAACTGCCGGTCAACACGACAGCGTGGCCGGGGCAGGTCGACGTCACTCCATGCTCGTAGCGTGCCCCGGCAAAGTTGGCCCCCCGGTCGAGAAACAGGTTGAAGCCACCGCGGCCGAAGTAGGGCCGGAATCGTTGCAGGTAATCCGGCCGGAATTGGTCAATCATGATGGTGAGCACGAGCTTTGGCTTCGGGGCCGGCGCCTCCGTGGCTGCAACACCCACCAGCAGCATGATGAGCGAAATCAACGGCGTTCCTCTGATTGGGTTCTGCGCGACTCGAACTCGGCTCTGGCTCGGCGTATGGTTGCCAGCGCGTCGGACTTCTCCTGCTCGGTGTTCCAGTCCTTATGATCCATGGCATGCCGCTCCAGTCGCCCGATCCAGGCGATAAAATAGTCGGCGTCGGCGGTCGAGCGGATCGGTGCGCCGTCCACGGTCACGTAGATCGGGCTGGTGGTGGCGTAGGGATAGAAATCGAGAATCGGATACTCCGGGCCATTCCCTCTGGCCCGCAGCAGATACCAGCCGCTGCCCTGCACCGGCACCCGGACCGTGGTCGAGACCCTGGTGCGGTCACCGGTGAGTGGTACCTGCATCACCACCTCGCCGTTGCGCACGACCTCGAGACGATCCACCGGCACGATCGAGTTCAGAGTAATCTTCGCTACCAGCTCCCTCCTGTCCGCTCCTATGGCCAGCTCGCCGCCCAGCTCTTTCCCTTCGAGCGTGAAACCGAGCAGCGGTCCGTTGGTGGCAAAGGTACGGCCAGCCTTGAGCGCCGCCAGCCAGCGGCGGTGGTCGAGGGGGCCGGCGATCTTGGCAAATACCCGGTTCATGCCCACCGGCCCGCGGAGCGAGGCGAAGTTGGCCATCGCATCGGTGCCCGCGCCGGTCGGCAGACGAAAGCCGCAGTTCAATAGCTGGTACCATACCCGCGCCGTGACCTCATAGTTGTCCACGAAGCCGATCGCCTCGTAGTAGTCCACCTTGCCCAAGGCGACATCCACCGGCAGCTCGTGCGTGAGCGGCTTCGTGGAGTCTGCCGGATCAGGGTAGCTGTCGAACGGGTGGACGTACCCGGTGAGCGCCTCCTGGGCGCGCGCCTGGTCGAACACCGCGGCGTTGGTCGGGTGGAGACTCGCGGCGGCAGTGTTCGGGTACGCGGCATAACCGGGCAGGATGACGTTGCGTCGCAGCCCCAGGAGTCCACTGTGGCCCCAGTAGCTGGTGTGGTACTCCTGATCGTGCACGATCACCGTAGATGAGGTGGAAACCGGATCCGGACGGCCGCTGAAGTAGCCGATGTCCGGAACCCGTCCCTCCTTGTTCACGATGAGGTTCTCCACCAGATGGAGATCCTCGGCACGAGCCTGGAACGCCAGATTGCGCGGGTCGTTCCGGTAGGCACCGCCGTAGTTCATGTGCACGTGAAGATCGGCGCTGTACCACCCGGCCGCCGGCATGTCGACCAGTCGGTCGAGCACGATCCGGAGCGATGCGGTCGAATCCGACCGCACGGATATAGTGCGCCTCACCACCCGGTACTCCGGTCCGCGGGAGACCTCCACCGTGACCGAGCCAGCTGGCGCGGTCACTACCGATGAGCCGCGGGTATGGAAGTAACCGTACTCGACCTTGCGCTGTCGCCGATCGAAGCCGTCATCGGCGTAGCGCCAGGCATCATCCGGCGCGAAGCTCCGGCCATCGGCTCCCTCGATCGAAACTCGCGCGGGCAGGGGACGGCCTGACACGCGATCGATCACGGTGAGCGCCAGCCGCCCCATCGGTTCCCGGTAGATCCGCCGCTCAGCTGGTACCAACTGGATGCCACCTCCGGGCACCTCGACAATGGAGAGCGCCGTGTTGCCGTTCTCGTTGGAGATGTAGGCGATCCGCCGGCCGTCCGGCGACCATCGGGCTGCAGTAGCGTCGCCGGCCCGATAGGTGAGCTGAAGCGGATCTCCGCCGTCCGCCGGTATCAACCAGAGCTGGTGCCACTGACGGCCGAGGTAGGAGCTGTACACCACTCGCTTGCCGTCGCGGCTCCAGTCCGGCCGCGCCTTCCACGTGGTCTCCTCATAGTGCAACTCGCGCGGCTCGGCACCCGCTCGAGCCGGCATTCGCCAGAACCCGCCGGAGCCCCAGATGTGGCCCCGATTGGAGACGAAGATCAAGTCGTTTCCGTCGGGAGACCAGGCAGGAGAGAGGTACTGGTCGAAGGCCCCGTAGTAGTAGCGCGGCAGCCCGCTGTCCCGATCCTCGGTGATCCGCTGGGCCGGACCTGGTGTACCGTCCGCGCTCACCGGTGCAATGAAGATGTGCCATCGGCCCTTGAAAGCGGTCGAGACAAAAGCGAGCCGGCGCCCATCCGGAGACCAGCGCGGCTCGACGTTGACGCTGCCGTCGGCGATGAGCGGCCGGCTCTGGCCGGAGGAGAGATCGAGCAGCCGGAGCTCGATGGCGTCCCGGTCGTACGCGGCATAGACGACGTGCCGGCCGTCAGGAGACCAGTCGGGCTGGTAGGCATACCCGGGACCAGTGGTGAGCTGGCGCGCCTCCCTGCTGCCGAGCCGCTGGCGCCAGAGCGAGCCTTGCATGGAATAGATCAGCTCCTGCCCGTCCGGCGACCAGGTTACCGAGCTGGGGCCGCTGGTGAGCTGGGGCAGGTACATCTCACGATAGTAGTAAGCGTGAGGGACCTTGATCTGACGCAGCACCGGCTCCCGCTGCGCCAGCAGCACCCCGGGCAGAAGCAGAACGATGCTCGCCTGCAGGAACCTCACCATCACCCGCGCCGTGACCCCACGGCAGACAAGCGTGCGCGCCAGTACACCACGCCGCCGAGAAGAACAAAGAGCGTAGCACCGCCGATGACCTTGAGGCGGAAGAGCCACGGTTGCGCAGTATCCGAGGGTGGGATGCTGGCGACGATCATCGCCAGCAGAGTGAGCAGCAATCCGGCGACACCGACGACCACCGCTGCGGCCTTTCCCCGGAGCCAGGTACCAGAGCCGGGCAAGGGCTCCCGGATGCGGACAATCAGATAGGTCAGGAACAGATAGATGTAGGGAATGAAGTAGATCAGTAACATCGTGTCCAGCAACATCAGGTACGCCCGCTCAACCGTCGTGCCTCTTCCCAGGATCGAAAGCAGCATGAACACGGTAGCCAGCACCGCTTGAGTCAGGATCGCGACGTACGGCGTCTTCCACCGTGGGTGCACCCGGCCGAATGCCGGAGGGAAGTACCGGTCGAGTCCAATGACGAAGGCCACCCGCGCGGGGCCGGTGAGCCAGGCCCCGATGCCCCCGATGTTCCCCAACACGTAGAGAGCCGCGGCAGCCGGAATGAGCCAGGCCAGTCCACCAAAGTCCCGGGCACCGGCGGCCATCGCCTGGAAGAATCCCGAGACGACATGCACCTCGGAGCTCGGCACCAGCCACAACAGCGAGAGAGTGCCCGCGATGTACAGGAATGCTATGAAGGGCGCCGCGATGTAGATCGAGCGCGGCAGGGTCCGGCGGGGATCCTTGATCTCGTCTCCCATAACGGCGCAGAGCTCGAGCCCGGCATACGCGAAGGCGATGGACGCCCAGAGATTCAGCTGCGACATGTTGCCCAGGTTGGGCGTGATGGTCTCGAGGGTAATGGGCGTCGCCGCCGGCCGGGTGAGCATGGCATGGATGCCGAAACCGATGAGCACAGCGCCTGGGATGTAGGTGCCCAGCGCCCCCAGGTTCTGGAGCCAGCGGCCAGTCTTGAGGCCGATCACGTTCAGAAGCACCGCAAGCCAGAGAGCGCTGAGCGTGGCGGTGAGGATGTAGGTCCAATCGTCCATCATCCCGCTGCCACCCCGGCCAATGGCGTAGGTCCCGATGACCGCGGTGGACATCAGCAGATTGGGATAGTACAGGATGTTGTTGACCCAATAGCACCAGCCGCAGAGAAACGCGTGGCCCTCCCCGAAGCTCCGCTTGGTCCAAAAGTAGATCCCGCCCTCCTGGGGATAGCGGGCCGACAGATCGCTAACCGCGAGTCCCTGTGGGATGAAGAAGAAGAGCCCCGCCAGCACCCATAGAGTGAGCGAGCTCGGACCCGCCGCCGCGGCGGTGGCCGTCCAGCGGAGGCTGAGGATCGCTACGATGTTGAACAAGACCAGATCCCGTAGCGTCAGGACCCGCGGCAGTTCAATGGCGCTCATGCGGTCTCGGTCATTGTTTGAGGTATAGCCGCTTGGGATCGAGCACCTGGCGCAACAGATGGAGCTCGCGGTCGGTCGGTGGGGGCACGTCCTTCAACTGGCTCCGGTTGCGGACCGGCCAGCCGATTCCCTCCGCTACCTCGGTGGCCGCAACGCCAGGGTAGAGCGCCGCCAGCACCAGCTCACCGCTCTCCGGATCGGCTTCCAGAATCGCTTTGTCGGTGATGACCGTGGTGGGCCCTGCACCGGGCATGCCCAGCTCACGGCGCGACCGACCCTTTACTCTCATGCCGGGGCTGGTGATGAAGTCCACCCGTTCCGGAAATACCCGCCGGCCGAGCCGGCTGATCACGACCGTTCGCCGGGCATGGACCGCGATCTCGGCCGCCCCGCCGCTCCCGGGGAGCCGTACCGAGGGGTGAGCGTAGTCGCCCACGACGGTGGTGTTGATGTTTCCGTAGCGGTCGATCTGGGCGCCGCCCAGCAGACCGACCTGGATCCGGCCGTTCTGCAGGAAATACTGGAAGACATCGGCCATGCTGCAGACCATCAGGGAGCCGGTGACCAGTGCCGGATCTCCAATCGAGACCGGGAGACGCTCGGGAACGGCACCCACCGCCCCGCTCTCGTAGATCAGCACCAGGTTGGGTGCGTGGGTCTCGCGGGCGAGGTTGCAGGCCAGGTTGGGCAGCCCGATGCCGACGAACACCACCTCGCCATTGCGCAGCTCCCGCGCGGCGACGGCGGCCATCATTTCGGACGGAGTGTACTTAGAACCCATAGTTCACGCCGGCACACACCCGCTGCGACGCCTTCAGCCGGTCGAGTCCCCCGCACCGCTTCACATACGCCTTCCGGTCTTCTACCCCATATACGAACTCATCGAGGTAACGGCTCAACGCGGCGGGATCGCGGGAGATCGGCTCCCAGCTGATGTAGAACTCGTTGTCCCGGTCGTAGTAGCCTTGCGCGTAGGACGGGTGAGCACCCCAGGGCTCCACCACCACCGCGTCAACGATCAACCCAGGAATCAGCGTGCGGTTGGGATCGGCCCGGATTTGCGACTGATCCACCAGCTCCTCGACCACCACGATGACCCGGCCGGAGGCAAAGGCGGCTTCCTTCTGCACCCCGAGCAGCCCCCAGATCTGGGCGTTTCCGTCCTCGTCCGCGCGCTGCGCGTGGACGATGGTCACATCCGGGTTGAGTGCCGGTACCGTGGCGAGCACCTCGCCGGTGTAGGGACAGGTCACCGTGCGAATCGCCGGGTTTACCGCCGGGAGATCGGTGCCCATGTAGTTGCGCATGGTCCAGAAAGGCAGCCGCGATGCTCCCGCACTGAGGCGGGCGACCATCCCGAAGTGGGAGTACTCCTCCAGCTCGAGCGATGGCCCCTTCCCTTCCGCCGCCCGGCGAAACGCGTGCAGCGACCCGGCACCCGGATTCCCCGCCCAGGAGAACACCAGCTTCCGGGCACAGCCGGCCGCGATCATCTGATCGTAGATGAGGTCGGGCGTGAGCCGGCACAGCGTCAGGTCCCGGCGGCCCTGGCGAATGATCTCGTGCCCCGCGGCAAAACAGATGAGGTGGGTGAAGCCCTCGATTACGACGGTGTCGCCGTCGTGCACATGCGCGGCGATCGCCTCCCGCATGGTGACCACTTTCGAGCGACCGCTCAATCGAGCTCGGCCAGGCAGGCGTCGATCATGTCCATGGCAGTATCCACATCCTGCTGATCCACGACCAACGGCGGCGCCAGACGAAGCGTGCTCTTTCCGGCGCCGAGCAGCAGCAGACCCTGGCGAAAGGCTCGCTGCACCAGATCGTGGACCAGCTCACCGGCCGGCTCGCGGGTCGCGTGGTCCTTCACGAACTCCACGCCCACCATCAGCCCGCGGCCCCGCACGTCGCCGATGCAGGGATGCTTTTCCTTGAGACTCTCTGCCCGGGCCAGGAGCCGCTCACCCATTTGGGCGGCGTTGGCCATCAGGCCGCCTTGCACCAGGTCGAGCGTCGCAAGCGCCGCGGCACAGCAGACCGGGTTGCCCCCAAAGGTCGAGCCGTGCGAGCCGGTCTCCCAGGTCGTGATCGATTCCCGGGATATCATCGCCCCGATCGGCATGCCCGAGCCGAGGCCCTTGGCAGTAAGAAGAATGTCTGGCTCTACGCCCTCATGCTCGCAGGCGAACATCTTTCCGGTGCGGCCGATGCCGCACTGGACCTCGTCCGCCACCAGCAGAATGCCGTGGCGATCGCAGAGTGCGCGGAGGTCCTGCAGATAGCCGGCCGGTGGTACGATGTACCCGCCTTCCCCCTGAATCGGCTCGACGAAGATGGCGGCGACATCCCGGGGGTCGAGCTGCCGGGTGAAGAGCTCCTTCTCGATGACATCAATGCATCCCCGGTTGCACTCGGCCTCACCGGCACAGAACTGACAGCGGTAGCGGTAGGCGAATGGAACGTGGTGCACCTCCGGCAGCAGCGGGCCAAAGCCGGCGTGCTGGCGAGCCTTACTCGAGGTGAGCGTCACCGCGCCGGTCGTCCGCCCGTGGAACGCGCCCCGGAAGGCGATGATCGCGGTGCGCCGGGTGGCGTAGCGGGCGAGTTTGATTGCCGCCTCTACTGCCTCCGTACCGGAGTTAGTGAGGAAGACGCGCTTCTTGGAGCGGCCGGGCGCTACCTTGGCAAGGCGCTCGCACAGCGCGGCCATACCCTCGTAGTAGAAGTCGGAGCCGCAGATGTGGAGGAAGCGGTCGGCCGCCTCTTTGACTGCCGCTACCACTCTGGGGTGGCCGTATCCGGTGGACGAGACCGCAATGCCCGCCATAAAGTCGAGGTAGCGGTTGCCGTCTACATCCTCCACCATGACTCCCTGCCCCCGCGAAACGACCAGCGGGTACTCCTTGATGTAGCAGGTGGAGGTCCAGGCGGCGTCGCGGTCCACGATGGCGCGAGCCTTTGGCCCCGGCGGGGGAACGACGATCTTCGGATAATCGCGTGCAGTCATAGAACTCCTTCTCAGCTTTCGATCACGGTTCGGCTCTGCTCCCGCATGAACTGGGCGACATAGTACGGCCCGCAGCCACCCTTTCCACTCGACCCGGATCCCTTCCAGCCACAGAACGCCTGTGCCCCGGGCCAGGCGCCCGTCGTGGCACCGGTGCGCTTGTTGGCGTAGCACACGCCCGCCTCGACCTCGTCGAAGAAACGGGCAACCTCGGCGGGATCTCCGGCGAAGATACCGGCAGTGAGACCGTACTCCACCCGGTTGGTCTCGGCGATGGCCTGGTCAAGGCCGGTGACCTCTCCCACCGCAAGGAAGGGGACAAAGAGCTCCTCCTGAAACAGCGAGGAATCCAGCGGCAGCCGCGCGACGGTCGGAGCGACGTAGTGACCCCGATCGAAGATACCTCCGGTCAGACGCTCCCCACCGAGCGACACGCTTCCTTCCTCCCGGGCCTGCGCCACCGCCCGCTCGAACCGTTCCACCGAGCTCTGGTTGATGACCGGTCCGAAGAACACATCCCGCTCCGACGGGTCGCCCATCCGAATGGCCCGGGTCTTCTTTATCAGGCGATCCAGGAACGGCGTCAGCACCTCCCGCTGCACGTAGACTCGGGAGGTAGCGCTACATTTCTGGTTCTGGAGACTGAACGCCGAGCGCATCACCCCTTCGGCGGCGGCATCGAGATCGGCGCCGCGCAGCACCACGGCCGCATTCTTTCCGCCCAGCTCCAGGAGACATGGCTTGATCCAGCGTCCGCTCAGCCCGGCGTGGATACGCATGCCCACCCGCTTCGAGCCGGTGAAGACGACGCCGTCGATCCCGGGATGCTGCCACAGCGGGTCGCCGATTACTTCCCGCCGTCCGAACAGGAGGTTGAACACGCCGGCCGGCACGCCGGCGTCGCGATACACCTCGTACAGTTTGAGCCCGGTCCAGGGCGTGTCCTCCGCCGGCTTGTATACCACGGCATTTCCAGCGGCCAGGGCGGCCGACGACATTCCGGCCGAGAGGGCGAGAGGAAAATTGAACGGGGCAATACAGGCAAAGACACCGTACGGGCGGAGCACGTCGGTGTTTCGCTCGACCGGTGTGATTCGCGCCATCGGCCGGACGAATCCGTCCGCGTCCTCGACCTGCTGACAGTAGTAATCGATCAGGTCAGCCGACTCCTCCGCGTCGCCCATGGATTCGAGCCTGCTCTTGCCCACCTCCAGACTCATCAAGGCGGCCAATTCGTACTTGCGCTGCCGAATCAGAGACGCGGCTCGCCGGAGCACCAAGAGCCGTTCCTGCCAGGGCCGCCGGGCCCAGTCCCGCTGAGCTCGGCGGGCGGCGGCCACCGCGGCATCGACGTGGGTGGCCGCCGCCGCGGCAAAGCGGCCGAGCACGAGAGTGGTGTCCACCGGCGACCGGTCCACCAGGACCTCGGAGCCAGTCTCCACCGGTTGGCCGTCGATGTAGAACGGATGCGACTGCCCGGCGTTGCGTCTGATCCCGGCGAGGGCGGCGTCGAAGTGGTGGTGAAACTCCTCCAGATCGCCACTGGCGGAGGTGTAGGTGATCTTGGCGGGAGCGCTCATCGTGCGGCGGCTACCTGGGTAACGGTTTTTTCCACGGCTCGGCCGAAGAGGCCCACCATCTCGGCGATCTGCTGCTCGTCGATCACAAAAGGTGGAGCCAGCATGGCGAGGTCCCCGGTTCCGTCGGCGAGCTGCCCGGAATTGGGCCAGACCACAAGCCCGAGATCGAGCGCATTGGCCGCGAACGACTCGGCAAAACGCACGGCCGGCGGAAAGGGGCGGCGGGTGGACCTGTCCTCCACGAACTCGATGCCGGCCAACAGCCCACGACCCCGCACGTCGCCCACGCACTCGAACGCGCGGAGCTCCTCCAGCTGACGATGCAGCACCCGTCCCATCGCCGCGGAGCGCTCGATGAGGCCGTGATGACGGAGGTACTTGATCGTGGCCACTCCCGCCGCGCACAGCGTGGCATGATGGGAGAACGTCTGCGCGTGAAGGAACACCCCCGAGCCGCGGGCCAGGACATCGACCAGCCGCCGCGGCGCCACGACCGCGGAGAGCGGGGCGTACCCCCCAGCGATCCCCTTGCCGAGTACCATGATGTCGGGCACGACACCATAAGGCTCGAGCGCCGACCAGGTACCGGTCCGGCCGGCACCGGTGAGAATCTCGTCGGCCACCAGCAGGACCTCGTGCCGGCTGCAGATCTCCCGCACCCGCGGCCAGTATTCCTTGGCGGGAACCGAAGCGCCGCTCGAGGAGCCGCCCACCGGCTCGGCGATGAGCGCGGCGACCGTCTCCGGCCCCTCCCTTACGATTGCCTCCTCGATGGCAGTCCCACTGCACGCGGGACAGAGCGGCGCTACACCACGGCACGCGCAGCGATAGGAGTACGGAGCCGGTGCCCGGGCCACCGGAACCAGCCACTCACCGTAATAGGTCTTGTACTGCTCCCGCGACGATGCCGAGAGCGCGAGAAGCGTGTTCCCGTGATAGGAAGGCGCCAGCGCGAGCAGCTTGTGTTTCTTCGGTCGACCCGACTCTGCCCAGTATTGCCGGGCGAGCTTGAGCGCGGCTTCGACCGCCTCGGAGCCGCTGGCCAGCGGGTATACCAGCTGGAGATCACCGGGGGAGAGCCGCGCGATTTCGGCGGCGAGCTCCTCCACGGCGTCATTGGTGAAGGTGGTCCCGGTCACGTACGCCACTCTTGCTGCCTGGCACGCGAGTGCCTCCGCAATCTCGCTCACCCCATGGCCCACGTTCACGACGTATGCACCGCCGGAGCCGTCCAGGTAGCGCCGCCCCTGGTCGTCATGGAGGTAGCAACCGTCTCCCCGAACGATGCGCGGGTACTCCCGCTTCAGCTTGCGGTACAAGACGTGGGAGGAGGGGTATTTGTGGGTCATGGATGAATCGCAGAATGTGGCCGATCAGAGGGGGGTCCGCCAGTGCGGGCTGGGAGCCAGGCAGAAGGTCCCGATCGTTAGCTTCGCGCCCTAGCCCTAGATCCTAGCTCCTAGCTTCCCAGGTCCCAGCTCCGAGTCCGCTCTGGCCCACATTCTGCATACCTATTGGGCGACCAGGCCCCATCCTGGGGCGATGCAACAACCTTTTCCGCCAGTCGAAACCATGCCATCTCCGCTCGTTGTCGAAGCCTTACGGGAACAACTCGTTAGAGTGCTGGATTGGTATCGGCTACAGCGACCTGTCTTCGGCTGGGGAGTGGTACTGCACCAGCGTAATGAGCGAGGCAAATTGCGATTTGGGGCAGTCACTCCGAGCGGAGAAAGCATGCTCCTCAGCCAACCGCTCCTGGCCGGCCTGGCGGAAGGGCCCTGCTGGCTGGACGGCGTGGTTCGGGTCCGGCTGACGTGCAGGCAGGTGACCGAATGCCACCCCTGGCTTGATGCGCTGGAACGGCCTGACCGGCCACCCTTGGTCGAGGCCCTGGCGGTGTGCTTCGATCCGAACGCATCGCAGGCGGAATGCGAGAGATTCCAGGCGATGGCCGGCACGCTGACCCCACCAACGCTACCCTCCGAGCTGTTTCTCCTGACGAAGAAAAGACCCAGCGGGTGGCCGATTTAGAAGGGGCTGTGGGCTATTGGCTATGGGCCAATAGCCGCTCCGAGAATTATCATATCCCAGCGACAATCTCTATCGCACTCAACATCAGCGCATAGCGCATAGCGCACAGCCTTCCCCTACTTCAAGAACAACAAATCCCGATACGTCGGCAGCGGCCACAGATCCGCCGCTACGAGATTCTCCAGCGTGTCCACGACAACGCGCAGCTCGGCCATGACCGGCTTGAGCTCGCGGCTGATCTGGGCGGCATGCTTGATCGGATCCGCATCGTGATGCGCCGCGGCCTGCTCCACCGCGGCGGTTGTGTTTCGGAGCTTGGTGACGAGCTCTACGAAGCTTCGGAGCGCGGCCGTGGTATCGGCGCATTCCACTCCGGCAGCCTTGGTCGCGGTGACGGTCTCCGCCAGCCGCCGCTGATGCTGCAAGGCGGCCGGCAGAATCTGGCCCCGCGCGATCGAGACCATGGTCTCGGCCTCGATGGCCAGCTGCTTGGTGTACTTCTCGATCATGATATGGGTGCGCGAGTCGTGCTCGGCCTTGCTCAGGACCCCGTACTTCTTGAACAGATCCACGTTCTTCTTGGCCCGCAGCACACCGAAGGCCTCGACTGAGTCCTTGAGGTTGGGAAGCCCCCGCCGGCCTGCCTCCGCATGCCACTCCTCCGAATAGTTGTCGCCATCGAAGATCACCCGCTTGTGCTCCTTGATCAGCTGCTTGAGAACCGAGATCACGCCCGCCTGGAGCTTGGCTGGCGTGGGCTTCGCACCGACCGCCTTCTCCAGCTGGTCGGCCACGTAGTCCAGTGATTCCGCCACGATGGTGTTCAGCACCGTATTGGGCCAGGCAATGCTGGCACTGGAGCCCACCGCCCTGAACTCGAACTTGTTGCCGGTGAAGGCAAACGGCGATGTGCGGTTACGGTCGCCCGAATGGCGAGGCAGCATGGGCAGCGTGGTGGCGCCCAGATCGAGCACGCCACCTCGGATGGTGCGCTTCGGCAGTCCAGCTTCGACCTGCTCCAGGATGTCGGACAACATCTTGCCGAGGAAGATCGAGATGATGGCCGGCGGCGCTTCGTTGGCCCCCAGCCGGTGATCGTTGGCCGCCGATGCGATGGAAGCCCGCAGGAGATCAGCGTGGATATCCACGGCCCGGATGGTGGCCACCAGGAACACCAGGAACTGCGAATTGGTATGGGTCTCGTCCTGGGGGTCCAGCAGATTGACCCCGGTGTCGGTCGACATCGACCAGTTGTTGTGCTTGCCCGAGCCGTTGACCCCGGCGAACGGCTTTTCATGCAGCAGCGCCTGGAGACCGAACCTGGGGGCTACCCGCTTGAGCGTCTCCATTAGCAGCATCTGATGATCGCTTGCGATGTGACTGGCCTCGAACAGCGGCGCGATCTCGTACTGGCCCGGCGCCACCTCATTGTGCCGGGTCTTGACCGGCACGCCGAGCCGGTACAGCTCCTGCTCCGATTCGGCCATGAAAGCGAGCACCCGCGGCGGAATGGTGCCGAAGTAGTGGTCCTCCAGCTGCTGGCCCTTCGGCGGCCTGGCGCCGAACAGGGTTCGCTCGCAGATAAGCAGGTCGGGTCGGCGGTAATAGAGCTCCCGGTCCACCAGGAAATACTCCTGCTCCGGACCCACGGTGGTGACGATGCGGGAAACACCTTCATCGGTCTCGAAGAGCTTGAGGATGCGCAGCGCCTGGGTAGAGAGCGCCTCCACCGAGCGAAGCAGCGGGATCTTGGTGTCCAGCGCCTCTCCAGTCCAGGACACGAACGCCGTCGGAATGCACAGCGTCACGTTGTTCTCACCCCGCATCAGGAAGGCCGGACTGGTGGCGTCCCAGGCGGTGTAGCCGCGGGCCTCGAAGGTGGCCCGGAGCCCGCCGGACGGAAAGCTGGAGGCGTCCGGTTCCCCCTGAACCAGCTCGGAGCCGGAGAAGTTGAAGACCACCCCGCCGCTCCCGTCCGGACCGGCGAGCGAGTCGTGCTTCTCGGCGGTCAGGCCGGTCAGAGGCTGGAACCAGTGGGTGTAGTGGCTCGCGCCGTTCTCGATGGCCCAGTCCTTCATCGACGCCGCGACCACATCGGCCACGGCGGGATCGAGCGGCTCACCGTGATCAATGGTTCGAAGGAGGCTGCGATACACCTCCTTCGGAAGCCGCTGCCGCATGGTGCTGCGGGAGAAGACATCGGCGCCGAAGATGCTGTCGATCCGTTCGGCACGGGTGCTGCCGCCATTCAGGGAACGCGCAGGGGTGGTCACAGGTGCTCGGGCCTCGTGCGTGGAGGTAGGAGAGGTAGCGAATGGAAAGTGCCGTTATGCCACAGCCGTCGGCGCTGACAGGGCTTCTTCCAGATCCGAGACGTCGGGATCCGGGAGCTCGGTATAGACCGGGTGCGAGAGGTAGCGCTCGCC
>DATMDQ010000150.1:0-5087 GCA_035557715.1 Gemmatimonadales bacterium | reverse complement strand
GCCGTAGAAGTATGCCACCGAGACCTTGAGCATCGGCGTCCGGGGGCCGCCCCGGATTCCGCTGACCCGAACCCGGTCCCGCCCCGCCTGCTTCAGCTGAATGCTGGTGAAATCGGCCACGCCGTCGGGCGTGATGTAGGCGTGAGGATCGCCCATCTCGTAGACCAGCTGCTCGCTGACCGACGCGACCGAGACCACACCACCAGTGCCGGGATGCTTGGTCACCACGAAGCTGCCGTCCGGGGACGCCTCGACGATGGGGAACCCCGGATTGCCCATCCCCTTCACCGACCGCCAGTCCTTCAGCAGGTTGCCGCCGGAGCACTGCGCGCCGCACTCGATGATGTGTCCCGCCACCGTGCCCGCCGCAACCTTGTCCCAGTCCTCGGTGGGCCAGCCGAACTCGTGGAAGATGGGACCGAGCGTGAGCCCGGTATCCGTCACCCGCCCGGTGATCACCACGTCGGCGCCGCCACGGAGCGCTTCGACGATCGGACCCATGCCGAGATACGCGTTGGCGGAGAGCACCTTGTCCCGGATGTCGGCCAGCGGCCGGCCGGTCTCCATGTTGCTGAGCGGATGGCCCGCGGTGATCAGCTCGTCCAGCCGGCCGAGCAGGTCGTCACCCGTCACCAGCCCGACCTTGAGCTTACCCGACAACCCCAGGCGGCGAGCCACCTCCAGCACCGCCTCGGCGCAGCCCCGCGGGTTCACCCCGCCCGCGTTCGAGGTGACCTTGATGCCCTTATCGACGATGTCCGGCAGGATCCGCTCCATCAGCGGAACGAAATCGCGGGCGTACCCGGCCTTGGGATCGCGCGACTTCTGTTTCTGCATGATGGACATGGTCACTTCGGCCAGGTAGTCCATCATCAGATAGTCCACCGGCCCGCCGCGAACCTGCCGGACCGGCGCCTCGAGCCAGTCGCCCCAGAACCCCTGCCCCGCGGCTACCCTGACCACGCGTGGTGGCAAGTCACCAGTCGCCAGTCGCCGGTCACGACTCCCCGGTCGTTCGGTCATCGCCCGGGCGCTGGCTCTGGAAGCGAGAGGCCACCTTCCCGGGTCCAGGTGTGCTCCGCGGCGCGAGCCACCAGGATGCCGAGCGGAAAGAATCCGTCTCCCAATGGCCAGGGGCTCTGCGGCAGCGAGAACGACACCGAGCCACTCTTCGAAGGAGCGAGGGTGACAGTGGCTTCCTGCACCTGCCGGGGTGCAAGCGCGATGGCCGTGTCCGCATAGAGCCGGATTGCGGCCTTGAGCGTCCACTGCTCGCTGCCCGCGGGATCGGCGAAGCCGGGAAAGAGCCCGAGCTCCACCGGCATGTCCCCGTGACCCTCGGGCAGCGCCGCCTGCAGCCGTCCGACGGCGTAGTTCAGTGGTTTCTTCTCGATCTGCCGGCCAGCCGAGTCGAACAGGGTGACGCCGAAGTCGGTGAACCTCCCCCACTGCGCCCGATCCATGGAGATGTCCACCACCACGGTCCTGGCCCACGCCGGCGCGACGAAAGGAATCCGCCGGACGTCCGAGCCGCGAGCGGCCACCGTCTCCACCCGCTCGCCTCCACCCAGGAGCACCGCCACCTGGGCGGTGACCGGCTTGGCCGTAACGTTGGACAACGTACCCACGGCCTCGTCTCCGGTGCGGCCCAGATGTAACCGGAGCGGCGACTGGATCAGCTGAAGGCCCACGTTGATCGCCTGGGGCGTGGGGGCGACGGCCACCGCCTCATACGTGCCGGCGACGACGTCGCGCGCGTCCACCTGGTAGAGCGCGGCTCCGCTGCCTCCACCAAGGGGCCGGGCACTTTCGTCCCGGTACGGCACACCGGCAGGCTCATGCAGGAACACGAGCCCCTTCTCCGCCGGTCCTCGGCTGGATACCCGCACCTGGAACGGCCGCGCACTGTCGGCGCGGAAGAAGGTTCGCAGCACCCCACCGGACTCCACCGGTACGCCGGACCGAAGCTCACCCGTCCCGGCCGTCACCTCGGCCGGCACCACGATGGTGTTGACCAACCGAAACGCCGGGCCCGCCATTGAGTCCGGTCCCCATCCGGTGATCGTGCCGACGTAGGCGCCGGGCGGCTTGAGCGCGGCCAGATTGTATCTGACCTGCACGATGCTCTTGGCCCCGGTCAGTGTCACCTTGGCGGGCGCTGTCAGCCAGGGCGAATCGCTGCGTAAGGCATATGTCGCCGAAGCAGTGGAGGCCGGGCGCCGCAGCTCGAACTGTTGAGTGGCCGCGGCACGAGTGCCGGAGCCAATCTCCAGGTACGCCGCGTCGACGCTCTTACTTCCCACTGCTTTCACCAGAATGTCCGGCACGGCGCGACTGCCCTTCAGCCAGTTATAGGCAGCCTCGATGTCCGGCAGCCCGGTCCCCTCATCGACAAAGGTATTCCCTTGCAGCGGCTGGGCGGTCACCATCAGCGCCTGCTTGATTGCCCGGGCCTCGACCGGCCGCTTCTCCTGAGCCGATGCGGATACCAGTAGCGTCGCGAGCCCGGCAGCGTGCGGCGACGCCATGCTCGTGCCCTGGGCGATCTCCTCTCCCGTGTTCCACCGGGGCACCGACGAATACGCCACCCCGGGCGTCACGATCTCGGGCCGGGCCAGCTCGCCACCGCGGGAGCTGAAGTAGGCCAGCTGGTCCTCCGGGCGGGCGCCCGACCGATCCGCAGCCTGGAAGGTGCCTGGCACCGTCGCTCCCACGCTGATGGCGCGCCGGGCCGAGCCGGGGAAGCCCACCGTCGAGAGTCCGGGCCCGTCGTTGCCGGCGGCGATGGTAAACACCAGCCTGGGATTCGCCGCGAGCACCGAGTCGATCATGTCGTCGATACGGACCTGACCCTCGATCTCGTTGCCGACGCCGAAGCTCAGGTTGAGCACCAGCGGGAGCCGGCGGGCCTCCGCAAAGCGAATGGCGTAGTCAATCGCGCGGATCATGCTGCCGGTTGTGGTGATGCTGCCCTGGGCGCTGTTGGCGATCTTGAGGCCGAGCAGCTGTGCGCCGGGCGCCACGCCGTCGAAGCCGCCGACGCCGTAGAGATCGTTGCCTGCCGCGATGCCGGCCACGTGCGAGCCATGACCGAAGCTGTCGAACACCAGATCGAGCTCGGGCTCGCCCGCCTTGACCGAGAAGTTGGCGGCCAGCGTGATGATGGGCTTCCCTCCGCGACGGGCCCAACCGAAGCTCTCCCGGCCCAGCAGATAATCGTGCACCGGCTTCTCGCCCGCGAGAGACCGGTCGCCGTCGGTATCCGCAAACATCACCCAGCCATCGCTGGCTTTGGTGACCACCAGGATGAGACTGTCGCCCACCGTGCCGTTGCCGTTGAGGTCAGCAGCGGGCGGCGCCCCCAGCGGCAGCTCGCTGATCAGGCCGGCGTAGTAGGGTCCCCCGGTGTTGAATGCGGTCACTCGGCCGAAGCCGCCCAGCTTCCGTCCGGCGATCTCGATCGAGTCGCCGGCAGGAGTGACCCGCTTCAGCGGCACTGCGCCCTCGTCCGAGAAATCGCGCAGGTCGAGCAGCTTCGGGCTATCGGTCGAGGTGCGGCTGAGGCCCGGGATCCCGGGATCGATGCCGGTGTCGAGAATGCCGATGATCACGCCCCGGCCATCGAAGGTGGGATGGGCCTTGAGGAAGTCGTTGACGCCGGTGCTGGCGAGCGGCATCCACCCATGCGCGAACGCTGCATCGGGCGGGACCACCGGCTGCAGCGTGTCGTATGGATCGGGCTCCGGCATCGCGGCCGTCGGCTTGGGAGGCAGCCGGCCCGGATCGATGTTGGGCTTGGGCAGCGGCAGCTCTGGGGACGGCTCCTTCGGATTGGGTTCCGGCTGCTTCTCCGGCTGCTTCGGTGCACACGCGAGCGCGAACGCCAGCGCAGCGAGGGTCATACGCGGCGATGGCATACGGCTCCTAACGAGTGATGGCCGCGTCGAGCGGCGGAAGAACGAACGGACCGAGGTGCGGACCGGCGTAGTTGGCGGCGATCTTCAAGGCGAAGGCCAGTTGATCCCGGGTCTCCTCCGGGGTAATGATCGCGTCCACGAAGCCGCGCGCGGCGGCAAACCGGGCATCGAGCTGCTGCTCGTAATCTGTACGCATCGAATCCATCGACGCCTTGGCCTCTGCGGACGGCTCCCGCTTCTCCAGTCGCGCCTTCTCGATCTCGGCGCCATGCACCGCCATCACCGCCGACTCGCCCTCCATCACTCCCATGCGGCCGGTGGGCCAGGAGAGGATGAAGTCGGGATCGAAGCCCTGCCCCGCCATGGCGTAGTAGCCCGCACCCGAGGCGTGGTTCACGGTCAGGACGATCTTGGGGACCACAGCCGTCGCCATGGCCTCCACGAAGCGAGCTCCCGCGCGGATAATACCCGACTGCTCCGCCTCCGGGCCCACCATGAAGCCGCTCACATCCTGAATGAACAGAATGGGGAGCCGCTCCCGGCTCGCGGTCTCGATGAAGAAGGCCACCTTCTCCGCACTGCCGGTGTAGACGATGCCCCCGAAGCGGGGACGCTCTCCCGGCTGTCCCTTGATCACGCCGCGCTGATTGGCGATCACAGCAACAGGACGGCCCTCGATATGGGCGTGCCCGCACAACATCTCGCGCGCGATGTCGTGCTGGAACTCGTCGAGCGCCCCGCCGTCCAGAATGCAGGCCAGCACCTGCCGCATGTCGTAGGAGAGCCGGTGGTCGGTGGGAAGGATGTCATACAGGTCGGTGGACGGGCGGGCAGGCGGACGGGCGGACAGAACTCTATGGCTCAAGCCCTGATTCAGCGGGAGACGGCCGATGTACTCACGGATGCGGGTGAGGCACTCCGAATCGTTGGCCGCGCGGTAATGGGCGACGGCACTCAACTCGGTGTGAGTCCGGGCTCCGCCCAGGGTCTCCGAATCGATCGTCTGGCCGGTGGCCCCCTTCACCAGGTTGGGGCCGCCCAGCCCCATGAACGACGTGCCTTCCACCATCAGGATCACGTCCGAGAGCGCCGGGAGATACGCGCCCCCGGCGATGCACGGCCCCATCACAGCCGCCAGCTGCGGCACCTTCAGGTAGCGCCGCATGATCG
>DATMDQ010000149.1:0-53784 GCA_035557715.1 Gemmatimonadales bacterium | reverse complement strand
CTGCGGCTGGCTGCTGAACGACTGGGTCGCGCGCTTGAAGCCGCGCGCAGAGGCGCGCTTGCCATCACAGTTTGAATTCCACCTTCGGAGACGCCCGCCCTGGCCCTGGATTGCTGTCGCGGTCAGCATCCTGGTGCACAGTCTCCTGCTGTTCGGGTGGGTCACTGGACGGCTACCGGATGTCCCCCGGTTTCCTCGCCAGCTGATCGTGCTCTCCCAGCCGGCCGACGGCCCCGACCAGACCACGATGCGCTATCAGCTGCCCGAGCGGGTGGGAGAGCGGGGAACCACCGACGTGCCTGCCCCGCGCCGACGTGCCACTGCCCGCGTGGAGGCCACCCGGCCCGAGCTCCCGACCGTGCCGGAGGCCGTCACCGTCTTGCCCAAACCGGAGAGACGGGACTTACCGGAGGCGGACAGCGGCAGCACCCCCGCCGCAGTGACTCCGGCGTCGCGGATCGGTCCCGGTCTGGCGGAGGGCAGGCTCTGGGTGCGTCCGCTGCCGCTGCCGCCCCAGGAGCTGGCCCAGCGGCTCTCCCGGAGCCGCGCCACGCTGGTCGATAGCGCGGTCTCGGCCATCGTGCAGGCCTACCTGGATTCGATCGCCAACGATCCGGCCAGCAAGAACGTGGGGCTGCCCAGCTGGACTACCGAAGTGGCCGGCAAGAAATTCGGGATCGATGCGAAGAACATCTATATCGCGGGACTCAAGATCCCTGCCGCGGTGCTGGCCTTGCTTCCGATATCAGGAGGCAACATCGACCAGAACCAGGCGTACAATCGCCTGATGGGCCTCCGGGCCGATCTGATGTACGCTGCGCAGCGAGCGCAGACCCTGGAAGAGTTCAAGCAGGTCATCCGCGAGATCCGGCTCCGCAAGGAGCGGGAGCGCGAATTCGAAAAGAACCAGCGCACGGCCCCGCCTCCCGAGACCCCGGCCACGCCTTGAAGCTCGTTGATACCGACGAAACCGTCGTGCTTGTTACCGGGTCGTCGCTGACCGCCGAGGAGCGGGACCGGCCCCTGGCCTACCGGCTCAAGTCGGAGATAGACCGCCGTGGCTCAGGCCACGCCTACCGTCGCGCCGTGGTGGTGGCCGATCTCTGGTATCAGCAGAACCGGATCTTCCAGCTCAATCCCACCATCGCGATCGGTGGCCCGGGGGCCAACGGCGTCTCTCACGATTTCGCCGAGACGCTGCCAACGATCTATACCCGGGACGAGCGGGTGTTCCTGCAGGCGGATTTCGAGGCCGAGACGAAGCGGGCGAGCCTGTGGGGAGTCGATGCGTCTTGCACGGCGGCTGCGGTCGACGTGTTCATGACCCAGGGTTACCTGGACAACCTGCTCAGCCGGATCTGGCGGTTCCGAACCGGGATCTTCGTGTGAATGGATGGTTGTCACCCTGAGCGCAGCGAGGGGGCCGGAACCCGACGGTTAGACAACATTCGGCATTCTGGCTCCTTCGCTTCGCTCAGGATGACATCCTTTACCTCTCAACTTTCACGATTACAGTCCCAGCAAATCCGATAGCGCGCGGTCCACCACCTCCGACGTTCCTCCTTCGATAATCTTCTTCAGCACATCAGCGGTCTCGAGCGGCAGGCTCTCGGGATGCACCCGGTCACTCTGGAACCGCACGATGTTTCCCAGGGGGATCGGGGTTACCGCGGGATCCTCCCGCGGATCGGCTTCGGACTCCAGCGCTGACTCGTAGGCCGAGCTCGGCACGCTGGCAGCCCACGGCTCATCCGGCTCGTCTATCTCATCATCCGGAATCGGCACCATGGCGAAGAGCTGGCACTGGAGCCCTGGCGGTGCCAGCCGGGCCACCAGCACGACCTGCAGCGGCTCGTCGAAGAATCCGTGCTCCTCGATCTGCTCCCACGCCTCGGGCGACAGCACCGCTCGGGCGACCAGGCGGCCGTTACGATAGGTGCCCATGCACACCATCCCGGGCGGCACTCGTTCGTCCTCCACCAGACCAACCTTGAGCTGGACGGGCTCGTCGGTCGCGGCGATCGCCGCGGGTGTCGGGATCGGGCTGCCGTCGCCGGGCTCGGGTACGTTGGCTGTCATGTGGAATTGTAGACCCCCGACGCGTTGCGCGTCTACCGCGGCGGCCGAATTTCGCCCGACTGGGTGATCACCGCACCGGTGCTCCCGAAATCTTCAGCCGACAACTGTCGGACCAGATGGATGGCCGTGCTGTCCGGGTCGGGCGCGGGGCCCTCCCGGGGGAGTTGCTTCATCGGGACCAGGCGCGCCGCACGCAGCTTGCGGTCTCCCGAAAAGTCCAGCTGTAGCACACCGGTGATCCCGAGGGGGCCGGCCAGATTGAAACCGCGATAGGTCGCAAAGTTGCCCAAGGAGTACGCGATGAGCCGGCCGCGGTAGAACTCCATCCCCCGAAGCACGTGAGGTCCGTGTCCGATCACCCCATCGGCGCCGGCGTCGATCACCGCGCGGGACCACCGCCGGAGATCACCCCGCGGCTCGCGCCCGAGCGATTCGGCGGCCTCGCCGGTGCGAAGGGCCCGTACTCCTTCGGCTCCGCCGTGAAACGTCACCACCAGCAGATCGACCAGGGGCCGCATCGAGTCGACCACCGCCGCGCTGCGCTCGATATCCAGGAGGTTGTAGGCGTAGGGGTAGGTGGTGAAGCCCACCAGCCCTACCGTGGTAAGGCTGTCGCCCCGGCGAATCGTATCCACTGTAATCCGCCCCAGCGGCCCGTAGAGCCGGACCCCCAGACCCTCGAGCACCTGTTCGGTTGATTCTCGTCCGGCCGGTCCGAGATCGTTGGCATGGTTGTTCGCCAGGTTCATATGGGTGAACCCGGCCTCCACCAGCCGAGGCGCCAACATTGTCGGGGTGCGGAAGGCGTAACAGTTCGGGCGGGTGGCGGGGGGGACCGTATCGGCCTTCATCTGTTTCCGGAGGCGCTCCTTCCGGCGCCGCTCTTTCGGGGTGAGCGGCACCAGGCATTTGACCGACGTGCCAGTGTCGGCCAACACGCCTTCGAAGTTTCCAACGACGAGATCGCCTTTCAGGCTGGGGCTCGCCCGGTCGAGCAGGCCGCGGCCGCTGTCAGGGGGAACGCCGTCGGGAAGTGTCACGGTTCCCAGGTTGATGTCGCCGACGAAGGCGAGGCGAACCGGCGCGTAGATCCGGGCGGCGGGCTCGGGGGTTGGCTCGATCAGGGGGGAAGGGGGAGACGCCGAGTCGGCCCGTAGCGCCGGTGGAACCGGCTGAGGCTCGGGAGCGTGCGGTGGCGGAGTCTTGGCGCAGGCGGCGGCGGTGAGGAATGCCAGCCAACGGGGGCTCACCCTCACGCGGCGCTCACACCTCCATTGGAGCGATCGGCCGTTTCCTTGACGCGTCGGATACTGCGCTCCCGTCCGACCACCACCAGCAGCTCATTGACCGGCTCCGACACGGTTGAGCCGGTCAGGGCCACTCGGATCGGTTGCATTACATCGCCCAGCTTGAGGCCTTCTGATTCGGCCAGCGATTTCAAGGTTTCCAGCAGCCGGTCGGCATTCCACTCCTCCGACGTCAGCCCCTCGAGGGCGCTGGCGCCGAGGCTCAGATTCCTCCCGAAGGCGCCGCCCATCTTCCGGATCAACGCTTCGCCCTTGGGATCGATCTTCGATCGGGAAGGGTCCAACCGCACTGCCACCTGTTCGGCCACGTGGAGAATGGTCCGCGAACGGGCTTTCACCGAATCGATCAGAGGCCGCAAGTCGCGCGCAGAATCCACTGCCACTCCCATGCGAGACAGCTGGCGCCGCACCGGCTCGAGCATCTCATCGGCAGGGAGAGCGGAGAGATACTGGCCGTTCATCCACTCTAGCTTCGTGGTATCGAAGACCGCCGCTTTCTTCTGAATGCCGTCGAGCGTAAAGAGCCGGATCATCTCCTCCTCCGGCATGATCTCGCGGTCGCCGCCGGGAGACCAGCCGAGCAGCGCCAGAAAGTTGCGCATGGCCGCGGGGTAGATCCCTTGCTCCTGGTAGTCGCCCACGGCGGTAGCGCCGTGCCGCTTGGAGAGCTTCTTCCCATCCGCGCCCAGAATCATGGGGACGTGCGCGAACACCGGCGGTTCGTGGCCCAGCGCCCGGTAGAGCGCGACCTGCTTCGGCGTGTTGGAAATGTGGTCGTCGCCCCGGATGACGTGGGTGATCCCCATGGCGATATCGTCGGAGACGACCGCCATGTTGTAGATGGCGCTGTTGTCGCTCCGCAGAATGACGAAGTCGTCGAGGTCTCGTCCCTGGAAGCTGATCCGGCCGTGCACCGCATCGTCCCAGGCGATCTCTTCGTCCTCCAACAGGAACCGCACGGTGGAGGGAGTGCCCCGGCGGACGCGCTCCGCAACATCGGAGGCGCTGAGCCGGTGGCAGCGCCGGTCGTAACGAAAGCCCGCCCCTGACCCCTCCGCCCTCGCCCGCTGCGCGTCGAGCTCCTCCCGGGTGCAGAAACAACGGTACGCCTTGCCCGCAGTCACGAGCCGCTCCGCATCGGCCTGATGTCGGGCCGCGTATTCGCCCTGGAAGTAAGGGCCCTCGTCCCAGGTGATTCCCAACCAGGTGAGACCGTCAAGGATGACCTGGGTGTGCTCCGGCGTGCTTCGCTCGCGGTCGGTGTCCTCGACGCGAAGGATGTGAGTGCCGCCGGTGTGACGGGCAAACAGCCAGTTGAACAGCGCGGTGCGAGCTCCGCCCACGTGGAGGTAGCCGGTCGGGGAAGGGGCGAAGCGGACGCGTGGAGGGGTCATGGAGTGAAGTGAGAAGTGAGAAGTGAGAAGCAGGAGGCGGGGAAGGGTGGGGCCTTCTTACGTCTCACCTCTCACCTCTCACTTCAAGAACGGAGCGGGAGGGATTCGAACCCTCGATAGAGGTTGACCCCCTATGCCGGTTTAGCAAACCGGTGCCTTCAGCCACTCGGCCACCACTCCTGGACCAGCGACGAGCGCGGAAATTAACACGGCGCCCCGGCCCGCGCATCCCGGCGGCCGATTGCCCCAGGCCCGGGCACGCGATTGATTGGACAGGGCTGGGTTCAACCCTCACTGACCGGGGAGACAATATGCAGCGGTTACGGAGCGTCGGGCCTCTGGTGGCCCTGCTGGGGATCTGGGGCGCCGCGCTTCCAGCTGGGCTCGCCCACGCGCCACCCGGCCCGTCGGTGAAAAACCTCCGCTGGCTTGCCGGCTGCCTGGAGCTGCGGGCCGGCGACCGCCTGGTCGAAGAGTACCGCATGGACCTCCGTGCCGGCTCGATGCTGGGCATGGGCCGGACCACAACCTCCAAGGGCCTGATGGAGTACGAGCTTACGCTCATTCGGGAGAAGGAGGGGAAGATCCACTTTGAGGCTCACCCCAGCGGCCAGGCAGCGGCGGTGTTTACCGCCACGAGCGCCAATACGGACAGTGTGATCTTCGAGGCGCCCGAGCACGACTACCCCCAGATCGTCGGCTATCGCCGGCTGGGTCGAGATTCTGTGATAGCGTGGATTGACGGGGAACAGGGAGGCAAGCGCCGACGGATCGAGTTTCCCTACCGGCGTGTGGCGTGCCCGCGAGAATCGTAGGGAGGAGGCGCCCCTACGTTGAGAGGCGGGCTGCGACCAGCGGCTGGTAGTACCGGCGCGCCAGGTCGATGATCTCGCCGGCGGAGCCGGGGAGGTTGTTGCGGAGCCAGAGGATGATCGCCTCGGATCTCGGAACCTCTCCCCACGATGGGCGGTGGTTGGCCTTGATCAGCGCTCGAAGGCTGGCGACGCGATCTCCCAGGACCTCGGTCATGGCCCGGTTCAAGGCAACGTCGAGCTCATCGTCTATCGGAACCATGTGGGTGTGCGCGCACAGGAGCGCATCCACGTGCTCCACCCGGAACTCCTCGCCGAAGACATCGATCGGGTAGGCACAAAACAGGCTGACGTTGCTCCGATGGAGCAGGCTGTTCCAAAACTCCTCCAGGCGGACGGCGGCAGCGCGCTCGCCGGCTGTCCACAAGAGTCCCACCATCTCCCCGTATGCGCGAATGCCGGTGTGTCCCGCTCGCGCCTGCACGCCTTTGAGCGCGTCTCCAACAACACTGTCGAATCGGGCTCGATCGGGCTGGCCGTTGACCATCAGCCGGTCGAGTGTTGCCTGGGCATCGAGGAATACCAGCCGGCCCTCGAGAACAGCCTTGGAATAGGCCGGCTCCTGGCGGAGCTGCCGGGCCACGGAGCCGCTATGCTCGGGCGACGCGATGGCCAGAAGCCCGTCTCCCCGACGCAGTCCTTCAGCCAGGAATCGACTGATGTTCTTGGTCAGGAGTCGATCATCCTTACCGTAGAGCTGAACCAGATGCTCCTCGGGATCCACGTGGTCGAGCAGTTCTGCGCAAGAAGTCATGAAAGGGCTTTCTTAACACCGTGAATGGCAGCACGTCTTCACTGTGACCGCCAGCGGGTAACCACCGCCCGACCCCGGACCGGAGGACAGTGAAACGATACGACGACGTGTTGGCCAAAGCAACGCTCTATCCAGCTCGCCGAAAATGCGCAACTAACTAATATGACAGGGTTTATCCGTCCTAGTGGTGCGCTGGATCACATTCGCAGGCTTGCGACCCTGCCCGAAAGCGCCGTACTTTGCGCATTCACCTTCAGGCGAGCCTCGGACGATATGGTGCTTCAGGGCCCGCAGAACAGCTCGGCCAAGAGCGAGCGCCCGCCCGGGGGCTATACGGTGCTCGTCGTAGACGACGAGGAGGCGGTGCGCCACCTGGCGTCCAGGATGCTGACCTTCACCGGCTATCAGACGCTCGAAGCCAGTCACAGCCGGGAAGCCATCGCCACGCTGGAACAGCATGCGGGGGCTATCCACCTGGTGCTGACCGACATCAAGATGCCGGGGATGAATGGCCGGGAGCTCGGCCGTCACGTGGAGCAGCGCTGGCCCGGCAAGCCGATCCTTTATATGTCGGGGTTCGCCTCGGAGGTATTCCAGGGAGGGCTCCTGGAGCCGAGCGAGCCCTTTCTCTCCAAGCCGTTCACCCAGGACGATCTCGCCCATAAGGTGCGCGCCCTTCTAGGCCCCTGAGTCCGCGCCGGCTCGCCGGTTCCTCACCCTCCCTCAGGCCGTTCCGACCCAACTCTCCGGGCTCCACCCCAGGCCAACCCCCTGCATCTTCGGCAGATCCGGGGCGTCGAGGCAGCACATTACCTGTTGCACTCATTCCTCAGTCGGCCCGTCCTGCGGCATAACTCCTCTGATAAGGGGCCCCCCAGATGGCATAAATGTTGATCTTTGCCGGTTGTTCTTCTAGCCTTTAGCGCAGCAGCTATCTTCTGAAATGACCACGCTATGACTGCAGGGGGACTGGTGGTTGCAGCACCGAGGAAGTCCCCTCGTCGATCCGGGGGCCTGGGAACACCGTTGCGTATCATCTGTCCCACCTATTGGTACCCACAGCACGCCAGCGACACGCAGGCCACCTACGTCCACGACATCAACCGCCATCTTGTGCAGCGCGGGCACTCGGTCACTGTCGTCACGCCGGGAGATCCTACGCTGGCTCGGGAAGACGCCTTCGATGGTGTGAAGATCGTCCGCTTCCCCCTCGAGCTCCCCGCTGATTTGACGTATGGCCGGGTCGCACAGAGCCGGGTGACCTTGCTGGGAAGAGTCGCTCGTCTCGCGGTTATGGCGAACTATCTCGAGGCGCAGTACCGAGCCATCATGGCGGAGGCCCGCGAGGGCCAGGCCGACGTGATTCACGCGCACTGGGCCATACCGACTGGTCCCGCCGCGGTGCTTGCCGCGCGCAAGCTGAAAATTCCCAGCATCATCACCATGCACGGTGGTGACGTCTACGTGAATCCAGAGCAGGGGTACGATTTTCCAACCCGGTGGTACGTTCGCCCGGCGCTGCGGTGGACGCTGCGGCACGCGGGCGCGCTGACCGCAATTACTGAAGACTGCCGGCAGCACGCGTTGCGGGCCGGTGCGCCCGACGAGCGCATCCGACTGGTGTTCAACGGTACCGATCTCCGTCGCTTCAGTCCGGAGGAGAACGGGGGTCGCAGCGAGACACGCTTCGGCCCGAACATGATCTTTGCCTGCCGCCAGCTGTTTCCGCGCAAAGGGATTCGCTTTCTCATCGAGGCCGCGGCGCAGTTGAAACCCAGGTTCCCGGATCTCAAGGTGGTTCTTGCAGGGGATGGATTCGAGCGCCCTGAGCTGGTGCGGCTGGCCGAGGGGCTAGGGCTCGGGGGCGATGTCACATTCCTGGGCTGGGTGCCTAACACCGAGCTGCCGCCCTATTATCGGGCCGCCGCGGTATCGGTCATCCCGTCCCTGGAGGAGGGGTTCGGTATTCCGGCGGCGGAGGCGATGGGTTGTGAGGTTGCGGTCGTGGCCAGCGACGCCGGTGGGCTTCCCGAGGTCGTCGAAAACGGGGTAACCGGGCTGGTGGTGCCGCGCGGTGATTCCACAGCCCTGGCGCAGGCCATCGCATCCCTCCTGGCGGACCCGGAGCGGAGGCGAGCGATGGGCCAGGCCGGCCGCATCCGCGCGCTCCAAATGTTCGACTGGGATCGGTCGGCAGCGCAGTTCGAGCAGATCTATCGCGAAGTTGGCGCCCGGACGGCGCTGTGACGGAGCGGCTGTTCGCGTTCCGCTGGGACGTCGATCATCGCGTCTGTGCCACCGACGGCATCCCGAAGATTCGGGAAGTCTGCCGCGACTTCGGTGTGCCGAATACGTTCTTCGTGAACATGGGCCGGTCCACCAACCTGGTGGAATGGATCGGGGCCGGCACCGCTCGATCCAAGGCCAAGCTCGCCGATCGCGATGCGGTGCATCTCATCAAGAAGACCGGGTGGCCTCGTTTTCTGATCGAGACCGCGCTCTCTCGTCCGGTTGGTCTCTCGTTCATTCCCCTGCTCCAGGCTCTTCAAGCGGAAGGTCATGAGCTCGGTCTTCACGGTGGCATGGACCATGTCGTCTGGAGCCGCCGCTTTCACCAGCTTCCGGACCGCACGCTCCAAGCGGATGTGGAGCAGTCGTATCGTCATTTTGTGCGGCACTTCGGGAAGCCGGCCGGTTTTTCCTCACCCGGGTTCTACTCCGACGAGCGGGTCATGGCGCTGCTCGACAAGCTGGGCTTCGTCTACAACGGCGATGCTATCGGCGGTGAGCCCAGCCGGGCCACGGTGGCGGGTAAGCCGGTAGGGCATTGGACCATCCCGGTGACATTGTCCGGCCCTCGCACTATTCCATTCCTCGAGTACCACGGAGCCCGCGGTACGCCTGAGCCCGAGACGCTTCGCCAGCTGAATGAACACCTCGACGAGCACGAGTCGGTGATTCTCTACGGTCACCCGTGTTACGAGGGCGTGCGCGACCGTATCCTGCGCCAGGTCTTTGCCACCGTGCTCGAGCGGGGCTTTCGCTTCGTCACCATGCAGACCCTTGCCGAGCGGTTGGGGACGGTCACCTCCAGGCAATGATCCGGGTTCTCAGCGTCTTCGGGACGCGCCCGGAGGCGATCAAGATGGCGCCGGTGGTCCAGGCGCTGCAGAACGCACCCGATCGTTTCGAGAGTGTCGTCTGTGTGTCGGCCCAGCATCGAGCGATGCTCGATCAGGTGCTGGACGTCTTCGGGCTGGTTGCCGATCACGATCTCGACCTGATGGTGGCGGGTCAATCGCCCGCCGGGATCACGGCCCGCGTGCTGGAGCGGCTGCCGCCGCTGCTCCAGCAGATCCGTCCCGACGTGCTGCTGGTGCAGGGGGACACCATGACCAGTTTCGCGGCGGCATTCGCGGCCTTCCTCGAGAAGATCCCCTCAGGTCACGTCGAAGCCGGTCTTCGCACCGGTGACCGCTATCAGCCCTTTCCGGAGGAGATGAACCGGGTACTGACCACCCGCCTGGCCTCGATCCACTTTGCCCCAACCGCCCAGGCCCAGGCAGCGCTGCTGAGCGAGGGAATTCCAGCCGCCGACGTGCATCTCACCGGCAATACCGTCATCGACGCGTTGCTCCAGACCGTCCGTCCGAACTACAGCTTCCGTGCGCCGGGACTGGCCTCGCTCGATCCGACCCGCCGGCTGGTCCTGATCACAACCCACCGGCGGGAGAGCTTCGGTGCACCGCTGGAGTCCACCTGCGCCGCCATTCGCGAGCTGGCTCGGCGCCACCCCGATCTGCAGTTCGTCCTGCCGGTCCACCCTAATCCCCAGGTCAAGGCGACAGTCGAGCGCCTCCTCTGCGACCTGCCCGGCATGCACCTGATCGAGCCGATCGACTACGTGGAGTTCGTGCAGCTGATGAACCGCGCCTATCTGGTGCTCACCGACAGCGGCGGCGTTCAGGAAGAGGCGCCTTCACTGGGCAAGCCGGTACTGGTGCTCCGTGAAGTGACCGAGCGGCCCGAAGGAGTCGTGGCCGGAACAGCGGTGGTGGTCGGAACCGACCGCGACCGGATCGTCAGTGTAGCCAGCGAGCTGCTCACTTCGCGGGCAGCCTACGAGCGCATGGCCAACGCGGTGAATCCCTATGGCGACGGGTTGGCCAGCGGCCGCATCGTGGCGGCGCTGGCGAAGCGATTCGGATGAGGCTCCTGGTCACGGGGGGAACCGGTTTTATCGGCTCGCACCTCGCAGAGGAGGGCCGGCGGCGCGGCGCCCAGGTAGCCGTGCTGGGCTTGACCGAACGGCCCGAGGAGCAGGTCAACGCCGCGCTGCTGTCCCGCCTCGGGGCAGAGGTGTTCTCGGGGAGCATTACCGATGCCGATCTCTGTCGGCGCGCCGCCCAGGGGGCGACTCACATCTTCCACCTGGCCGTGGCCATGCGGGAGGGTGGCAAGAGCGACGAGTTCTTCGAGTCGATCAACCTCGATGGAACACGGCATCTGCTCCAGGCGGCAACCGCGGAACGGGTCGAACGCTTCGTCTATTGCAGCACCATCGGGATCTACGGCCACCGCGCTCCTGGCGTCACCACGGAAGAGTCTCGCCTCTCGCCCGGCAATATCTACGAGCGAACCAAGGTGACTGCTGAACGGCTGGTACGGGACTTCGCCGAAAATTGCGGACTTCCCGCTGTGATCCTCCGTCCCGCCGACGTCTACGGCCCACGCGACCAACGTCTGCTGAAGATGTTCAAGGGGGTAAGCCAGGGACGGTTCCCGCTCTTTGGCTCGGGGAGTGGTCGCCGTCACATGGTGTATGTGGACGATGTCGTCTCCGCCTTCTTCAAGGCCTGCGAGCGGGACGAGGCGTTGGGCCAAGGGCTCATCGTTGCCGGTCCTCACGCCTGCACCCTGCGTGAGTTGGTCGACGAGGTGACGGCAGCCACGGGCAGCTCCCGCTATGGACTCAGGCTGCCGCTTGCGCCAATGCTCCTGCTGGCCGCAGTCGTGGAAGACATCAGCGCCGCCCTGGCGATCGATCCGCCGATCTACCGGCGGCGCATGGATTTCTTTCATAGCGACTCGGAGTTCGATACCTCGAGAGCTCGTCGGGTGCTGGACTGGCAGCCCAAGGTAGATTTACGGGAAGGAATTCGAAGGACGCTTGAGGATTATCGCAGAAGTGGAGCAATGGCTAATAGCCAATAGCTTGGCAATATCGCAACGGAGACCGAAGTGCCCGAACCATGGCAGCTACAGCTCTACCGTCGCTCGCTCAAGAAGAAGCAAACGGTGAATGCCCTGATGCGGCACCTGCCGCCTTCGGCGGGACGCCTGTGCCTGGAGGTGGGCTGCGCCACCGGCCTCACGTCGCACTTCCTCCGCCAGCGGGGTGGCACCTGGGTGAGCACCGACTTCGAGCGCGACCACGTCCGCTCCGCCAAGCAGCTGGTGGGCGACCGGGTGCTCCAGACCAGCGACGCCGAGCTGCCGTTCCGGAGCGCCTCATTCGACGTGGTGGCGGCCATCAACTTTCTGGAGCACATCGAGGACGACGACACCTTCTTCCGTGAGATGGTGCGAGTGTTGAAGCCGGGCGGTGACTTTCTCTTCATGGCCCCCAAGGGCGAGGCCGGGCGCCCCGGCTTCGCCCTCAAGCGGCTGCTTGGTTTCACCGCCGACACCGAAGGCTTCGGGCACGCGCGCGACGGCTATCCGCCTGCCGCAACCCGGGCTCTGATGGAGCGTCACGGGCTCACCGTGGCCGGAGTCGACGATTACTGCCGCTTCTTCACCGAGTCGATCGAGGACCTGCTCAACTACGCGTACCACAAGAAGTCGATGAAGGAGAAGAACACCGCGGAGCAGGACTTTCATGGCGATACCGCTCCGATGTCGGCCGAGGCGCTCAACAAGGTCGGCACGGCGTACAAGCTGTATTCCGCGGTCTATCCCGCCCTGCGGGCCTGGACCATGCTCGATAACCTGATCCCGTTCTCAGCCGGTTATATGATGGTGGCCTGGGGCAGGAAGAAGGCAGCCTGACATGTGCGGCATAGCGGGAAAGGCCGGCTCGGCCCGGATAAGCGAAGCGGAGATCATCCGGATGTGCGATGCCATCGCGCACCGGGGACCCGATGATTGGGGCACCTTCGTGGAAGGCGGGCTCGGGATCGGCATGCGGCGCCTCAGCATCGTGGACGTTGCCGGCGGCCACCAGCCGATGACCAACGAAGATGGAAGCGTGGTGGTGGTCTTCAACGGCGAGATCTACAACTTTCCCAGCTTGTACGAGGAGCTGGTCGCCAAAGGGCACCGCTTCCACACCCGCAGCGACACCGAAGTCCTGGTGCACCTCTACGAGGAGGAAGGCGAGAAGATGGTCGCGCGGCTGCGCGGCATGTTCGCCTTTGCCATCTGGGATCGAACCCGGCAGCGCTTGCTCCTGGCCCGCGACCACTTCGGCCAGAAGCCGCTGTTCTACACCGAGGCAGGCGGGAAGATCGCCTTCGCGTCCGAGATCAAGGCACTCCTGGCCGATGATCCTTCGCTGGCCGAGCTCTCGCCTCGGGCACTCGATCAGTATCTCACCATGCGGTTCGTCCACCCGCCGGAGACATTCTTCTCCCGCATCCGTCAGCTTCCCGCCGCGCACTATATGGTCTGGGAGAATGGCCGCGGCCGGATCGAGCGCTACTGGGACCTGAGCTACGGTCCCAAGTGGACCCACTCCGAAGCGGAGACACTGGAACGGATCGACGAGCTGCTGGCCGAGACGGTCAAGCTGCATCTGCTGAGCGACGTCCCGGTGGGCGCGTTTCTGAGCGGCGGGCTGGATTCCACGCTGATCGCCTCCTATGCCGCGCGGACGCTCGGCTCCGAGCTGCGCACGTTTTCGATGGGCATCCCCTATCGCGACCTCAACGAGCTGCCATATGCCGCAGCCGTGGCCGCTCGCTATGGCACCCGTCATTTCGCCGAAGAGGTCACCCCCAGCGTGGTAAACGATCTGCCGCGGCTGGTGTCCGCGCTGGATGAGCCGGCCGACCCACTCTCCATCTGTTTGCTGCACCTGGCCCGCATGACCGCCCGCCACGTGAAGGTCGTGCTTGGTGGAGACGGCGGCGACGAGCTGTTCGGCGGCTACGACCGCTATGCCGCCGATCGCTGGCTCGACGGCTACCGGGCGGTGCCGGAGGCCATCCGGAACCTGGTGGCCAGTCAGGTGCTCCGCCGGCTTCCCGACCAGTTCACCTTCAAGAGCTTCACTCACAAGCTCCGGTGGGTGGACTTGATGGCCCGGAAGACCGGGGGCGAGCGGTATTCAGAGAGTCTTCAGTTCTTCTGGTTCAATGAGGCGCACCGGAGTGAGCTCTACGCTCCGGGTTTCCGCGATCAGCTTCTCGGAACCCGGCCCGACGCGTGCCTGCTCGATCTCTACGCCGCCCCGAATGCCGAGGCGCCGATGGACCGGATGATGTACGTGGACTCGATGTCCCGGCTGCCGGGCCAGTCACTCACCATCCTCGACCGGGCAACGATGGCCTACAGCCTCGAATCCCGCTCCCCGTTCCTGGATCCGCGCTTCGCGGAGTTCATGGCGAGGGTCCCCAGCTCGATGAAAATCAAAGGTCGGCGGCTGCGCCACCTCGAGCGCCGGCTGGGCGAGCGTTACCTTCCGCCGGAAGTTCTCGCCCGGAAGAAGCAGGGCTTCGCGTCGCCCCTCATGTATATCCTGGAAAACGAAGTTCGGTCGCTGGCACCCCGGCTGCTGCACCAGAGCGAGCTGGTGCGGGACGGCTATCTCAGGGGTGAGCGAGTCAAACAGATCGTCGACGAGCACCTCGCCCGGCGCTACGACCATGGGAACAGGATCTGGCTGCTCCTGAGCGCCGAGGTCTGGTACCGGCGCTACATCAGCCGGCGCTCCGAGGCCGACCTCGAGATCGAGCTGGCCGACAGGCTGGCCGGGCCTGGCGTAGCGGCGCTGTCTGGGGTCGCGTCATGAGCTCGCAGCTTCAGTCGCCTGCTCCGATGTCGAGACCGGAGGCAAGCCGGAACACTGGAGCCGCGCTTCTGATGTCTTCGTACGACTGGGAGCGGGACCGTGAGACCATTACCCTGGGCGACGCGATCGCCCGGTTCCGGGACGTAAACGGCTACGTGGGCTTGCCGATCCCGGCCAAGCCGCATTTTCTCAAGCTCTTTCGCAAGCTGATCAACGGGTCGCGCGCGCCGGAAAAGATCTATCTGGTGCACGATGCGTCACACGTGCTGACCGGAACGACCTTTACGCATGACGAGCCGCCGCTGGTGCTGCTCGCTGGTGAGGCGGCGGAGCAGGGGCTCTACTTCGGCTCCCGAGGGGTGCCCAAGGCGGTGGGCTGGGTGCTGTTCTACGGGGGCGCGTTCGTAGAATGTGCCCGGCGAATTGCCTCGTTCCGGCAGGTGGGTCGCGGCATCGCGCTCGGCGTATTCAACCGTTCCTACGACTACGCCCGACGGACGCGACTGACCAACCTGTTCGAGATCCCCGTCGAGGAGCTGCGGTCCGTTCCCGTGGCTGAGGCGCGGCGGCGACTGGGAATGCCGGAGGGTGGGGTGGCAGCCGAGGTCTACCGGGGCATAGCAATCCCGCCGACGACGGCAGAGGCTCTTCGGCAAGAGTGGAGGGGCTTCGGTCAGGAACGGTAATCCGCGTTTTCAGCGGCGTGGGTGAGATTCGAACTCACGGAACGGTTTCCCGTTCGGCGGTTTTCAAGACCGCTGCATTCAACCACTCTGCCACCACGCCTTGACTCAAACCTCTTATCGTGCAGTGTGTTGCGCAAGCGCATTCAAGTCGTTTCTCATCCCGAGCCCAAGTCCCATGCGACTCTCTGCAGCACCAAGGCTCACATCTTGCCATCTCCGGCGGGATATACCCCTGGCTGATCTGTTTTCGACCCCCGCCGACACTAGGCTGGCATGCATCACGACCGGACACAACATCGGCCGCCGGTCTACCCACCCCTTCACGCCGGGTGCCTTACCTCTTTCCTGGGACACAATTTAGGACCTGACACACCGGAAGCCTACTGGCGGCTGCCCGGCAAGCTTTCCGCTTGGGCGATCCGGCACTTCAGCTTGGCCCGTTCCAGGGAAAATCGCACCATAAGGTTGCCGTTTGCGGCTCCCCTCCGTCTGGCCATCGCGTGACCATCGAATCGGCCCTCGTCCTGGCACTGGCCCTCGTCATGTTTGGGCTGGCCCTCGGGGCTGGTGCCGTCCAGCGCTGGCACAGCGGACGGTCCCACCAGAGCGAACGGGTGCGCCGGTTCTACGACGCATTGTCCTGTGGGATCATCGTGCAGGACGCCTCCGGCAAAGTCGTGCACGCGAACCAGGCTGCCCGGGATCTGCTCGGCACCACCGATGTGGTGCTGGCGGGATCGCCCGGCGCGGACCACCGGGTGGTTCACGAGGACGGCAGCTCGGCGGAGGGTGACGCCCATCCGCTCAGCCTGGCGCGGCGGACCGGTCAACCGGTTCGGGGCGTGGTGCACGGCGTCTTCGCCGGCACACCCGCCGAACGATGGTGCCTGGTGGACGCAGTGCCGGTTTTCGACCCCGCGACGGGACTGCTGCTGGAGGCCGTCGCGAGCCTGACCGACATCACCCAGCGTCGCCGCGCCGAAACCGCGCTCATGAACACCACCGACACCTTGTCGGCCCTGATCCAGGCCTCCCCCCTCGCCATCTTCGCCTTCGATCCCGCCGGCAAGGTCACCAGCTGGAACGCGGCAGCCGAGCGCCTCTTCGGCTGGCGGGCGTCGGAGGTGCTGGGGCATAGCTTGCCGGCTATCGCGCCCGATCAGGTTCGGGCATTCCACGAGCACCACCATGCCGTGCTGGAGGGAAAGTCGTTTATTGACCTCGAGGCGCGCTGGCAGCGGCGGGACGGCAGACCGGTTACCCTGAGCCTCGCTCTCGCCCCACTCTACGGTGGATTGTCCGAGGTGCGGGGGGTGATGGTTCTGGCAGCGGATCTGACCGAGCGCAAGAAGCTCGAGAGTGAGCTCCGGCAGTCGCAGAAGATGGAGGCGGTGGGTCAGCTGGCCGGCGGTGTCGCGCACGACTTCAACAATCTGCTGACCGCCATCATCGGCTATACCAGTCTCCTGCTGAAGGCCGTTCCGCCCGGCGACCAGAAGCACGAGGACCTGCTCGAGATCGATCGGGCCGCCGCTCGCGCGACCGACCTGACCCAGCAGCTGCTGGCGTTCAGCCGGCGGCAGATGCTGCAGCCTACCCTGCTCGATCTCAACGCGGTGCTCTCCGACACAATGCGCATGCTCGGCCGCCTTCTGGGCGAACACATCGAGCTGGTCATTCTCCCCGACCCGGGACTCGGTGTGGTCAGGGTGGATCGGGGGCAGGTGGAGCAGGTCATCATCAACCTTGCGGTCAACGCGCGCGACGCGATGGAGGGCGGCGGTAGGCTGACCCTGGAGACCCGGAACGTCAGTCTCGATCGCGCCTACGTCAGCGAGCACCCCGGCGCTGCCGAGGGCGATTACGTGATGCTGGCCGTGACCGACTCCGGTATCGGAATGAACGCGGCCACCCAGGCGAGAATCTTCGAGCCGTTCTTCACCACCAAGGAGCGTGGGAAGGGCACCGGATTGGGTCTGTCGACGGTCTACGGCATCGTCAAGCAGAGCGGCGGCACCATCTACGTGTACAGTGAGCTGGATCGGGGAACCACGTTCAAGATCTACCTGCCGAGGGTGATGGCGCGGGGCCCGGCGACAGTAAGCCCACCGGTGAGACCCGTCAGCGTGCGGGGTACCGAGACGGTGCTGGTGGTCGAAGACGAGGAGGGCGTTCGCTCACTCACCTGCCGGGTACTGCGGACTTACGGATACACCGTGCTCGAGGCAGAGAACGGAGGGGAAGCCCTGCTCATCGCGGAGCAACACCCCACGCCTATTCATCTGCTGCTTACCGATGTGGTGCTGCCGAGGATGAGCGGACGAAAGCTGGCCGAGCGTCTGGTCCGCGTCTGCAGCGACCTGCGGGTCCTCTATATGTCGGGGTACACCGATGGCTCCATCGTGAACCACGGTGCGCTGGACCCCGGCACTGCATTCCTTCAGAAACCGTTTACGCCCGAAGCGCTCGCGCAGAAGCTCCGTGCGGTCCTGGATTCCCCGGCCGCTTCAGTCCCACTGGCCTGATGCCGATACCAGAAATAACCCCCCCTCGCACGTGCTGTGGGTTAACTGGCTGTCGGAGGAAGTATGGGATGGAGACCTGCTCCGGCCCGCCTGAGCTGGGCGGCTGGACTACTGCTGGCGCTGATCGGATGCGGCTTTGACCCCGAAGGGGATGTGCCGCTCGATCCGCCGCCAATCTATCGCGAATGGTTCGCGAAGACGGAAGCGTGTTCCGGCCGTACCGGAGACTTCGACCGGCTGCGGTGGTCCGTCATAGAAGGCTATAGCTTTCCTTGCTCCAGCGGTCAGTGCGCGGGGCATTGGCGCACCAATCACCACATCTTCCTAGCCGGTGATTGGGCCATGGACGAGATGGTGGTGCGGCACGAGATGTTGCACGATCTCCTCGAGCGCACCGGCCATCCTGATCCACCGTTCGGCGTTGGTTGTCCGCTGACGTGGGCGAGCTGGAACGGCGGGACCGCCGGACTCGATGTCGGCCGGGTGCGGCCGCAGCATATCGACTAGAAGGGTCCGGGGCTGAAGTTCTGCCCCACGCCCCGGGCCACCGAATCGGCGCGCGCGGCCAGCGCGTTCTGTCCCGCCTTGGCAAAGGCCCTCGCCGCCCCACCGTACACCACCGAATACAACTGAAGAATCGATCCGGATGGCCGGTCCACCCAGCCCTTCGGACGATGGCGCGTCGCTGCCTGCCAGTGGTACACCTCCCACAGCAGCTTCTCCGTCCGGGGCAGGTCGAGGAAGCCGAGGCTGGGGCTCAGCACGATCGAATCGTTGGCCACCACCGGCGTCGGCATCAACTTCCGCACGAACCCCTGGGAGACGAGATACGGGCTCAGCCCCAGCGTCTGATCGGGATAGCCACCGTCGCTCCAGCTGAAGAAGATCGGCCGCTTGCCCATGTTGTCGCGAATCAGAAACACCGTCGCCAGATCCTGCAGCATCAGGTATTCCTCGCCGAAGGCGATCTTCAGGCTGTCAAAGGCCACGCCTCCATTGGCCGGGACCTGCATTGCTTCCGGCAAGCTGTCGAGCTGGGCGCCGGTCAGACTGAAGACCGCCTCCTTGGGGTGCGGCCAACCCGGCAGTGCGGGCTTGATGCCCTTGGTGGTGTCGGTGAGCGGCACCCCCGACTCTGCCGGCTGCGGCCTCCACAATGCCGCGGCCTCAGCCGCGTTGAACTCAGGCGTCTGGCGGCGTTGGAGCTGTCGCAGATGCCAGCGGGTGTTCATCAGCGACAGGTTGGCCAGGGTGACGTCCCGGCGAATGCCCTCCACCTCCTGGGCGTACCACAGCGGGAAGGTGTCGTTGTCGCCCGCGGTAATCAGGATGCCGTAGGGCTCCACCGACTGAAGGATGTCATGGGCAAAATCACGCGGCAGGGTCTCGTGCGCTCGGCTGGCGGTGAGCCGGTTGCCAAAAATCGGAATCAGGGCCAGGGCGAGCACCAGACTGGCTGCGGCCCAGCGGCTGGTCGAAGTGCCCGCATCGCGAAGGAACTCCACGATCGCGCGCATGACGGCCCCGAACCCCAGCGCGACGAACAGGCCGAACACCGCGAATGATCCGATGAAGAAATAGTCCCGCTCGCGAACCTCGCGAGGCAGGGACTCCTCACCCGGATACAGGGAGAACCCGTACTTGAAGTTCATGTAGTACACCAGGCCGATCGACAGCGTGCCGAGCAGCGCGAGCGCAGCCAGGCCGGCGCGGCGATCGCTCTTCCAAAGGGCCCAGAGTCCACTGAGCCCGAGAACGGTGAACACCGCGGTGGCGATCGGGGCGAACCGCGCCCAGTCCTTGGCGAACTGCCAGGAGTAATACTGCCAGAAGTTGGCCAGCTGGGCGGTGAACGTGGCCTGGCGCTGGGTCAGGTCCGGCTTCCCGTATTGCACCCGGTTCAGCACGTCCTGAAGCGCCTGAAAGGTCACCGGCTCGCCTTCGTTAATCGGCGGGAACTGCGCGGCGCGAAGCGGAAGCCAGATGTAGTTGAGCGAGATGCCGACGACGACTGCCGTGAGGCCGAGATACACCAGCGGATCGCGGGGAGTCTTCCAGAGCGCGTAGCCCAGAACCCCCAGCGTCCCCAGGATCAGCGGCACCTGCATTGGGCCGCCCACGAACGTGTCAGTCCACTTACCCGATACCGCCAGCAGCAGAGCCCAGAAGGTCACCAGCGCCCAGGGGCGCAGCACCGTTCGCCAATCGGTCCAGAGGACGTACACCGCCAGGGCGGGAAGGGCGAGCACTCCCATCAGGTGATTGGTCGAGGTCAGCGCCATCACGTACGCGATGAGCACCAACCAGCGGTCTCGGTGAGTGCCGGGCTCGTCGTCGCCCCAGCGCACCACCAGCCACATCACCACGGCGATGGACAGCAGTGAGAGGGTGTACACCTTCTCGTTGACCGTAGACTGGTTCCACACGGTCCAGGACGTCGCGCTGACCAGGATCCCCGCGAACGCCGCACCGTACCGCGCCCAGCGATGCGGCACGATGCCCCGGAGCCACCGCTCGGCCACCAGGAACCAGAGGCCGGCCGCGGCGGCGCTGGTGACCGCGGCGAACAGATTGATGCGGACTGCGTACGAGGCCGCAAGCGGCAACAGACCAAAGACGTGGGCCAGGATGACGAAGAACGGATTGCCCGGCGGGTGGGGGATTCCCAGCACCTTGGCGGCGGCGATGTATTCGGATGTATCCCAGAACGCGGTCGTGGGCGCCAGTGTGGCGAGGTAGATCGCGAACACCACGACTGCCGTCACGAACGCCCACAAATAAGGAGGACGCCCGGAAGCTACCGAATTGAGTTCCCGCTCACCGCTCACCGCTCACCTCTCACCGCTTAGTGTCTAAACTGCCGCTTACCGGTCATGACCATCGCCATGCCGTGGCGGTCGGCCGCTTCGACCACCTCGGCATCGCGGACGGAGCCCCCGGGCTGAATGATTGCAGTCACGCCCGCCCCCGCGGCGTGCTCGATCCCGTCGGCAAAGGGGAAAAAAGCGTCCGAGGCGAGCACGCTCCCGGCGGGGTCGTGCCCCTGCTGCCGCGCCTTGTGCACCGCCAGAAAAACGCTGTCCACCCGGCTCATCTGCCCCGCGCCGATGCCGATTGCCGCTTCCTTGCGTGCCAGCAGGATGGCGTTGGACTTGACCGGTGCCACCGCGGCCCAGGCAAAACGGAGATCGTTCCACTCGGCCTCGCTCGGTTGTCGTTTGGTGGGGACCGTCCATTCCGCCTCGGATGGGTCGAACTGAAACTGGTCCTGCACCAGAAAGCCGCCCCGGACCCGCTTGTAGTCCAGGGCTCCCGCTCCTTTTGTCACCGGCAGCTCGACCACACGCAGCTGCTTCTTGGCCGCGAATACCGCCAGTGCCTCGGCGTGGATCGACGGGGCAACGACCACCTCCACGAACAGATCGCTCATCGCCTGAGCAGTGGCCCTGTCCACCACCGTGTTGAAGGCGACCACAGATCCGAAGGCCGAGACCGGATCTGTAGCTCGTGCATTCCGGAACGCCTCTACTGCGGACGGCGCCACCGCGATGCCCGACGGTGTCGTGTGCTTGATGATGGCGCAGGCCGGACGATTGCTCCACCACGCCACCGCCCACATGCCCGCGTCCACATCGAGCAGGTTATTGAACGACAACTCCTTGCCCTGGCGCTGGGTCAGGTCCCGCATGCCCCGGGGCTCCTCGGTCACGTAGAGCCCGGCCCGTTGCGCGGGGTTCTCGCCGTAGCGCAGAGCCTGGACTCGCTCCATGGCCACGCCCAGGCGGGCGGGTAGGCCCTCCTCGCGGGGTGTGAGATACGCGGCGACGGCCGCATCGTAGTCGGAGGTGTGGGTGAACACCTTGGCCGCGAACTCGCGCCGGACCGCCGCGGAGAGTCCGCCCTTCCGCAGCAGCTCCAGGACGACCGGGTAGTCCGTGGGGTCAACGACCGGGAGGACGGCCTCGTGGTTCTTGGCTGCCGATCGCAGCATCGAGGGGCCGCCGACGTCGATGTTCTCCAGCGCGTCCTCTAACGATGCGCCTTCCCGGGCAATCGTCGCCTGAAAGGGATACAGATTCACCGCCACCAGATCGATGGGAACGATCCGGTGCTTCTCGAGCGCCGCCATGTGCTCCGGCAGGTGGCGTCTGGCCAGCAGGGCGCCGTGAATGGCCGGATGCAGTGTCTTGACCCGGCCATCGAGCATCTCAGGGGAGTCGGTGACCTTTTCCACTTCCAGCACCGGCACCTTGGAGGCGCGAAGAGCCGCGGCGGTGCCCCCAGTCGAGATGATCTCCCAGCCGAGCTCGACCAATGCCTGGGCGAAGGGGACTACTCCGCGCTTATCGCTGACGGAGATCAGAGCGCGCGGCATCGTCCCGTCTCCGCGGCCGCAAGCACTACAGCAGGTAGAAGCTGGTGCTCTGTCTCAAGTACACGCGCGGCCAGCCGCTCTGGTGTGTCACCGGGCAGTACAGGAACCCGCCTCTGAGCCAGCACGTCTCCCCGATCGTAGACCTCGTCAACCAGATGAATGGTGACTCCTGTTTCCTTGTCGCCACTGGCCAGCACGGCCTGATGCACGCGCGCTCCGTACATGCCCTTGCCGCCGAACGCGGGAAGCAGGGCAGGGTGGGTGTTGATGATCCGGCCCCGATACGACGCGACGACCGGCGCAGGAACCAGTCTCAGGTATCCCGCGAGCACGACCAGATCCACCTCGTGGTCCTGCAGCGCCTGAAGCCACGCTGTTGCATCGGCTGGATCGTGAAGCACCACCGCAGGGATGTTGCGGCTCCGGGCGTGGCTCAGGCCCGGCGCCTGCGGTCGGTCGGTCAACACCAGGACGACTTCGGCGGGCGCACCAGGCTGGAGCGCGCGGAGCAGCGCCTGGAGGTTGCTGCCGCGGCCGGAGATAGCCACGGCTATGCGCATCGTCATGGCGGGGGAAGGTAATGGGTGGTGGGAGTCAGGAGCTAGGAGTCGGGAGTCAGGAATCAGAGGGTCTCTTGCCGATGGCTCCCGACTCCTGATTACCGACTTCCTGCAGAATCAGGTCCACCGCCGCAGCCAGATCGTACGCCTGCGGAAACCGGGTTGCCTCCTCATCCCCAGCCTCAGCCGGACCCGCGCCGGTAAGCACCAGAATGCCGCGACCGCCGAGGGCATCCGCCGGGAGCACGTCACGCAGGCGGTCGCCCACCCACCAGCTGCGGTTGAAATCAACCTGGAACTGCTCGGCGGCCTGGCGATAGAGCAGCACTCCGGGCTTGCGGCAGTCGCAGGGTCCAGTCAGCTCCGGCAGGTGAGGACAGAAGTAATGCGCGTCCAGCCGCGCGCCTTGCTGCGCCAGAAGCTCATCTACTCGTCGTTGGGCAAGTCGATAGTCGTTGGGCGACACCAGGCCCCGGGCGATCCCCGACTGGTTGGTGACCACGATGGCGAGGAACCCGCTGTCGTTCAGCCGCTTGATCGCGGTTGCCGCATCAGGCAGGAGTCGGACCTGACCCTTGTCGCGCAGATAGGTCACGTCCTCGATTATGGTGCCGTCACGATCCAGAAAAACGGCCCGGCGGCCGTGGTCGGCGGCGCGGCTCACGAGGTGAGCGCCTGCTCGATAGCAGCCGCGACTATCTGGAAGCTGTCCTCCGGAAGTGTCCGGGGGTCGAGCAGCAGCCGGTCACTGCCCACCCGGGCCACGATCGAGGGCTGGCCCAGACGAAGACGTAGCGCCAGGCCATCGGGACCGAGCGTGCCGGCGTCGAGGGCCACCAACGTGGTACCGAGAACCGCGCCGGGGAACGAGCCACCCCCCACCGCCGACTCACCGGGAATGGTGCTGGCTCGTACCGCCGGTGGACACAATGCCGCCAGGCACTCGGCGCGCCGGGCCAGCTCGCCCGGTTCCAGGGTCAGCAACGCCAGCACCGGGACCTGCCGGACCGCAGCTTCCGGATCCTGATACAGACTGAGGGTTGCCGCCAGCGCGGCCAGCGTCAGCTTGTCGGCTCTTACCGCCCGGGCGATGGGGTTCTCCCGGCAGCGGGCCAGCAGCTCCTTCCGCCCTACCAGGCACCCCGCTTGGGGGCCGCCGAGCAGTTTGTCTCCACTGAACAGAACCAGGCCGGCCCCAGCGGCCAGCGCCTCTGCTACACGCGGCTCCCCCGTGAGTCCCCAGGGCGAGAGGTCCGGAATCAGCCCACTGCCGATGTCGTAGAGGTAGGGGATCCCAGCGCCGGCCGCGAGCTCCGCGAGCTTCTCCGGTTGGGGCGATGCGACGAACCCGCGTTGCTCGAAGTTGGACCGATGAACGGTGAGAATGGCGGCCACACCGCCGTCGAGCGCCCGCTGGTAGTCGTGAAGGTGGGTTCGATTGGTGGTGCCGACTTCGCGGAGCCGGGCCCCGCTCTTGGCCATGATATCCGGGATACGGAACGACCCCCCGATCTCGATCAGCTCGCCACGCGAGATCAGTACCTCGCGACCTTCCGCCAGCGCGTTCAGGGCCAGCAGCAGTGCGCCGGCGGCGTTGTTCACCACCAACCCGTCTTCCGCGCCGGTGGCGATCCGGAGCAGCGCCCGGCAATGATCACTGCGGGTGCCCCTGATTCCCGAAGAGAGATCGAGCTCGAGGTTACTGTAGCCGCCCGCGACCGCCAGCATCGCGCGGGTGGCAACATCAGCCAGGGGTGCCCGTCCCAGGTTGGTATGCAGCACAACACCGGTGGCGTTGAGCACCGGCCGCAGCTCAGCCCCGGTTCGCCGCGCCAGCCGCTCGCGAATGTCGGCGTCCCACTCCTCGGGTGGACCGGCGCGTCGGGTGCGGGCCGCGTCCAGGGACTCCCGCACTGCGGCCAGGACGGCCCCCCGGGGTGCCAGATGGAGCAGCTCCTGCACCGCGGGCTGATGCATGAGGCGATCCACCGACGGGAGGTCACGCCTGCGGTCGGTCACTTCTTCTGCTTCAGCTTGAGCGAATCCACCTTGGCGCGGGTCGGTTTGCCAGTTTGGGCGCTGTCGACCGGCTGTCGCTTCAGGCTGTCCCGCGGTTGCGCACGCTTCAGGCTGTCGCTCGAATCCGCCTTGGCCTTCTCCGGAACGGGCACCACGCCCACTGCGGTGCCCGCAATACCGGTGATGTTTTTCACCCCTCGAATCTCCAAAGCCAGGCGCGAGCCGGGTGCCCATGGCTTCGGGACCCGCAAGACCAGGCGGTCGTTCAAGGGCGGGCGCGATGGTTGGGCTTCCTCGACGGCTTGGTCGCGCCGTTGCGGTGCGACTCTCCGTCCGGCCCGGCTGGTATCGACAGCCGCCACCGAATCTTCGACCTCAGTGGAATCCCTCGCCGCTGACGGCGTGCCGTGGATGCTGTCGTCGATGGGCTGGGGCAGGATCGATAGCACGGCAACCGGAGTGGAGTCCGGCAGCAGGCGGAGGCGGACGTCTCGGGCAGTCAGGCGCTGACGGGGGTCGAGCTTCTGGGCGAAGGTGATGGTGGCCTTTACGCTGTCGTCCACGGTGACGGCCTGAATGCGGGGCGGGGTTGTGTCATGGACAAAGGCCCAGAGCTCGCCCACCGAGGACTTGCCTCGTGCCACCCGGGCCGTGCCGTACGCTTCGCGCGGATCCTGCCGGTGATCGCTGTTCTGGTCCAGCACGCCGCTCACGAGATAGTCGCCCGGAGGGAGCGGTCCCAGGCTGAACCGACCCGTGGAATCCGCCACGCCGCGATACGGCAGGCTGTCGGGCAGCAGGGAAGCGACGACGAGGGCGCCCGGGACGGGTCGGCTGGTAGACCAGTCCCGCACCTGCCCCTCGAGCGTAGTCTGGGGTCGGGGCGCGCCGGTGCTGAAGGTGAGCACCGCACCTTCCTCGCTCCGGTTGGTTCTGAGATCGGTCACGCCTGGCAGGAGCTCGACTCGGTACACCTGGTTGGGCCGCCACCCTTCCTGGGGCTGAACCGTGATCCGGTTCCGCCGCCACCTGACCTCCGGCACCCGGGCGCTGGGCGAAAGGATGACGAGGCGCTCGAGACCGCCGGTCCCTTCACCCCGATTGGGCGTGCCGCCTTCGGAGATCACCTCGTCGAACTGAAACTCCGCCGCGCCTCGGAACGGCGTCAACCGCACGAAGGAGTCAGGCCTGGTGGCGATGAGTCTCGGGGGGGCCGCATCCGGCGGGCCTCCCGGCGGAGGCTCGATGCGGGCGCACGCGGAGAGGACGGAGAAGACGGAGAAGACGGAGAAGAAGCGCACACGTCGGTGTTCCTCCGGCCTCTCCGGCTTCTCCGTCCTCACGAACACCCCAAGAGCTCGCGCTTTTTCAGCAACACCCCAGCCTGCTCCTTCCAGGTCGTGAGCTTCTCTCGCTCCCGGTCCACTACCTCCGCCGGGGCGCGAGACACAAACTGCTTGTTCCCGAGCTTCTTCTCCTGCGACTCCACCAGGCGCAGCAGTCGCTCGGCCTCGGTGCCCAGCCGGCCGCACTCACGACCGATGTCGATGGCTTCGCCCAGCGGGACGAAGACGCTGGTGCGGTCGGAGAGCACCGCGTGCCCGCCGACACGCTCGTGGTTCGGAGCAAAGCTCACGGCGGAGAGCTTGGCCAGCCGAATGATGGTGGCACGTTCCTGCTCCAACGCCGCCTCCGTGGACCGGTCGTTCGCGCTCACCACGGCTCGCACAACCTGGCCCGGCTGTACGCCATACTCCGCCCGAATGCCGCGAATGGCCCCGATCACTTCCTGCACCAGCCCGAAATCGCGCAGCGCCTCGGGGTCCTCAGCCCGCCGGTCCTGGCGGGGCCAGGGAGCAACCGAGATCGAAGCCGTGTCCAGCCGGCCGGGGAAGCGTCGCCAAAGCGCCTCGGTAATGAACGGCATCACCGGGTGGAGGAGACGCAGTGCCACGTCGAAGGTCTGCACCACTACCGCCCGGGCGACATCGCCGCCCTGCTGATCGCCGTACAACCGGGGCTTAACCTGCTCGATGTACCAGTCGGCGAGGTCGCTCCAGATGAACCGATATACCGCGGCTGCGGCCTCGTTGAGTCTGAATCGCTCGTAGGCCTCCGTCGCCTCCACCACCGTCGCGTCGCAGCGCGCGATGATCCACCGGTCGGCCAGGGTAAGCTCCTCACGGCGCACCACGGCGGTGTGGGGCCCGGCCAGCGGCCGGGTGGAGCCCTCGAGATTCGACAGAATGAAGCGCCCGGCGTTCCACAGCTTGTTGGCAAAGTTGCGCGCAGGCGCGAACGTGGATTCGAGGTCCTGGGGATCGAGGATGACGTCGGTCCCTACCGACATGCCCGAGATCAGCGAGTAGCGCAGGGCGTCGGCGCCATAACGCTCCACCACCTCGAGCGGATCGATCCCGTTCCCCAGCGACTTCGACATCTTGCGATGTTGCGTGTCGCGCACCACCCCGTGCAGGTAGATCCGGGTGTACGGCACCTTTCCCATAAAGTGCAGGCCCGACATGATCATCCGCGCCACCCAGAAGAACAGGATGTCGGGCGACGAGACCAGGGTGTGGCCGGGGTAGTATGTCGCCAGATCCCTGGTCTGCTTCGGCCACCCCAGACTGGAGAACGGCACCAGCCAGGACGAGAACCACGTGTCCAGCACGTCGTCGTCCTGACGTGCCGCCCCGCCGCAGCCGGGGCAGACGGTGAGATCGGTGCGGCTGACGGTGGTCAACCCACAGCCGTCGGCGTCGCAGTACCACACCGGGATTCGATGGCCCCACCAGAGCTGGCGGGAGATGCACCAGTCGCGAATCCCTTCCAGCCAGCTGGTGTAGTCGTCGCCCCGCCGCTCCGGCACGAAACGCAGCGTTCCGTCCCGGTACGCCGCCAAGGCGGGACGGGCCAACGGCTCCATCCGCACGAACCACTGATCCGACAAGCGCGGCTCGATCACGGTGGCGCAACGGTAGCAGTGACCAACGGCATGCCGGTGCTCCTCGACTCGCTCCACCAGGCCGGCACCCTCCAGCTCGGCCAGCACCTGCCGCCTGGCCTCATATCGGTCCAAGCCCTGGAAGCGCTCTGGCGCCGCGAGGCTGATGCGCGCCTCGGGAGTCATGACGTCGATGGTCGGGAGCCCGTGCCGCTGGCCGATCTCGAAGTCGAGCGGGTCGTGCGCCGGGGTGACCTTCACCGCCCCCGAACCAAAGTCGGGGTCCACGGCGTCATCCGCCACCACGGGGATCTTCCGGCCTACGACCGGCAGCAGCAGCTCGCGGCCAACCAGGGGACGGTACCGCTCGTCCTCCGGATGCACCGCAACGGCCGTGTCGCCCAACATCGTCTCGGGGCGGGTGGTGGCGATGGCCAGATGGCCGCTGCCGTCGGCGAGGGGATAGCGCAGATGCCAGATCTTGCCGTCTACCTCATCCTTATCTACTTCCTCATTGGACAGTGCGGTGAGGCAGCGGGGACACCAGTTGATGATGTAATGCCCGCGGTAGACCAGGCCTTTTTCGTATAACTGGACGAACGTCTCCCGTACGGCTTGAGAGAGACCTTCATCCAGGGTGAAGTAGGTGCGAGACCAGTCGGCCGAGCTGCCGATAGCTTTGAGCTGCTCGAGGATCACCACGCCGGTTTCCCGAACGTGGGCCCAGACCCGCTCGACGAACGCATCGCGCCCCAGATCGAAGCGAGTGACGCCCTGTTCCGCGAGCAATCGCTCGACCACGTTCTGGGTGGCGATGCCGGCATGGTCGGTGCCGGGAACCCAGAGGGCCCGGCGCCCGCGCATGCGCTCGAACCGGATCAACACGTCCTGCACGGTATTGTTGAGACCGTGTCCCATGTGCAGCACCGCCGTGACGTTCGGCGGTGGCATCTGGATGACGTACGGCTCACCGGAGCCCGGGGCATGGGACTCGGGCGAGAAGAGTCCGCGCTCGGTCCACCAGCGGTACAACTGGGACTCGATCGTAGATGGATTGTACTGCGGGGCGAGCGGTTCGCTCATGCGCTCTGGTCGGTCGCGCGCTTGCCGCCGGGAATGACCCGATCGTCTTCGCCGCGAACCAGAATGCTGTTGATGACGGTCTCCACGCCTGATACGCCGGCAGCCACTCGGGCGGCGAGGGTGCGGGCGGGACGGTCTCCTACCCAGCCTCGCAGCTCGACGCTACGGCGGCTGATCGGCACCACCTCGAGGGCGCAACCAGCCAGACGCGGTTCGGCTCCGAGCGCGGTTTCGACCGCCCGGGCCGATGCGGCCGAGGTATGATGGCCCCCCCGGGATCCCAGGCTCTGGGCCGCCCGCCGGACGCGGGTCTGGTTCACTCCCCCGACCCACTCACCCAGGGCCAACCCGGCCAGCAGGCCTGTCCCTACGCCGAACGTGCTCCAGAGCAGAATCTGGGTCTTACTCAGCCGGTTGTCTCGTCGCACGAGCGTCCTCTTACAGAAGGATTTACAGTTCGATTAAGTTAACCTTTTTCCGGTCTGAAAGCTGAGACCTTCCCTCACCAGGCGCCTCATGGATCGCGATCGTGTAGAACTGAGCGGCTCGGAGCTGATCCGGTGGCTTGTCGTGGCTGCGATAATCATCGCTGGGATAGGGCTGTTCTTCTACTTTGCGCCCTCGACCGAGCCCGTCGTGCGGCCGTCGATCGAGGAACTTGGTCGGTGAGCACAGTTCGCCTGACCCTGCCGGATGGCAGTCAGCGGGAAGCGCCAGCCGGCACCACCGCCCGGCAGGTCGCCGAAGGCATCGGCCCCGGCCTGGCGCGGGCCGCGCTTGCGGTCCGGGTGAATGGCGAGATCCGGGATCTCGACCGGCCCCTGGAGTCGGACGTTTCGCTTGCGATCCTGACCGATCGGGATCCCGAAGCGCTCGAGCTCTTGCGACACTCCTCGGCTCACATCCTTGCCACCGCAGTACGCGAGCTGTTCCCCAGCGCCGGGATCGGGTTCGGTCCGCCGATCGAGGACGGGTTCTACTACGACTTCCAGGTGGATCGCCCGTTCACACCCGAAGATCTGGAGCGGCTGGAAACCAAAATGGCCGAGGTGGCGGCCCGGGATTTTCCCTTTGTCCGCGAGGTGGTCGACCGGGCCGAGGCTCGGCGTCGATTCGCCGATGACCCCCTCAAGCTCGAGCGAATCGCGGAGCTGGGCGATAACGAGACCATCACTGTGTACACCGACGGACCGTTCGTCGATCTCTGCCGGGGGCCACACATCCCGCGGACCGGCCGCCTCAAGCATTTCAAGCTGCTGCATGCCGCTGGGGCGTACTGGCGGGGCGACGAAAAGCGGCAGATGCTGCAGCGAATCTACGGCACCGCGTGGTTCAAGAAGGAGGACCTCGACGCCTATCTCCACCGGCTGGAGGAGGCGCGCAAGCGCGACCACCGGGTCCTGGGCAAACAGCTCGACCTGTTTTCAATCCAGGAGCTGGTCGGCCCCGGGCTTGTGTTCTGGCACCCTAAGGGTGCGATGATGAAGTGGCTCCTGACCCGCGCCGTCGAAGACGACAACCTCCGCAGCGGCTACGACCTGGTGTATACGCCCAACATCACCCGCGAAGAGCTGTTCAAGATCTCGGGCCACCTGCCGCTCTACGAGGCGAACCAGTACCCGCCCATGGCGGCGGGCCACGAGGAAGCGGAGGACGTGCGCTATCGGGTCAAGCCCATGAACTGCCCGATGCACGCGCTGATTTACAAGAGCCAACAGCGGAGCTACCGCGATCTCCCAGTTCGGCTCTCGGAGGTGGCGAACGTCTATCGCAACGAGCGCTCGGGCGTGCTGCATGGGTTACTGCGGGTGCGTGGACTCTCCATGGACGACGCCCACATCTTCTGCACTCCGGACCAGGTCGAGGACGAGATCTTCCTCTGTCTCGATCAGGTGGATCGGCTGGTGCGTGAGACTTTCGGATTCGAGCTCGATTTCGAGGTCTCTACCCGACCGACGGAGCGTCTGGGTGACGACGCCATCTGGGACCGGGCCGAGACCACGCTCAAGCGGGCGCTGGATCGGAAGGGAATCGCGTATCGAGTCGACGAGGGCGGTGGCGCGTTCTACGGCCCCAAGATCGATATCAAGTTCCGGGATTCGATCGGCCGGCTCTGGCAGGGACCCACGATTCAGCTCGACTTCAACCTTCCGGACCGGTTCGAGCTCGAATACACCGGCCCCGACAACAAGCCGCACCGGCCGGCGATGATCCACCGGGCCATCTACGGCACGCTGGAGCGGTTTACCGGCAACCTTATCGAGCATTTTGCCGGCGCGTTCCCAGTCTGGCTTGCACCCGAGCAGGTCAGGGTGATTCCGATCTCCGATGCGCAGGCCGATGCCGCCCGAAAGTTGGCGGCCAGGCTCAAGCAGGCTGGATTTCGCGTTCATGTGGATGACAGCAGCGAAACGCTGAACTATAGGATTCGGGCCGGGGAGGTGCAGAAAGTGCCCTACATGGCGGTCATCGGGCAGCGGGAGGCCGACTCGGACAGTTTGGCCCTGCGAGTTCGCGGGGTGGGGAAGAAGCAGGAAGTGATGACGGTTGCCGCATTCATGGAGCGCTTAGGGGAAGAGGTACGCACTCGCAGCATGGTCCCTTAGGAGGATAGGCTCCGTGGTTTAACGCGAGTCCGGTGATCCTGCTCCGGCACAAAAGAAGGCAGTGCCTTCGCAGGAACCACCGGCCCCGCGGACCAAGATCCGCAGGTGTCGGTAAGGGCAGCAGGAACTTCGTAGCGGCGGCCAGGGTTCTCGTCGAGGGACTGTGTTCTTTTGTCCGGAGGCGAGGCCCTCGCTGCTGCAACTAGCATCGGAGCGTCGGCCATGGTGACAAACGTCGCTTTCCGGCGTAATTTGCCCCCAGCCTGAACCCGAACCGGATCAGTACACCGTGAGCGATAGCACCATCCCAGTCATCGTTTCTGCCGTCCGGACCCCGATCGGCCGCTATCTCGGCGGTCTCTCCTCTTTCACCGCTCCTCAGCTCGGCGCCATGGTCATCCGGGAGGCGGTTTCCCGGGCCAGTGTCGACCCCAGCGCGGTCGAAGAGGTCATCATGGGGCAGGTGGTTCAGGGTGGCTCGGGACAGGCTCCCGCGCGTCAGGCGCTCATTCATGCCGGGCTTCCAGCGTCTATTCCCGCGCTCACCATCAATAAGGTCTGTGGCTCCGGTCTCAAGGCCGTGATGCTCGCGTCGCAGGCAATCAAGGCAGGCGACGCCGAGTGCATCGTCGCCGGCGGCCAGGAGGCGATGTCGAGCGCGCCGCACTACGTCTATGGCATGCGCGGTGGGATCAAGGCCGGCAATCAGACCATGGTGGACGGCATGATCCACGATGGACTGTGGGACTCGTTCGGCTGTTGTCACATGGGCGAGTACGCCGAATACACCGCCGAAAAGGCCGGGGTGAGCCGGGCCGATCAGGATGCCTTCGCTTACGACAGCCATCGCAAGGCCGTGGCCGCCACCGACGCCGGAAAGTTCAAGGCCGAGATCCTCCCGGTTTCAACGCCCGGGAAGGGCGGCTCCACGACCGTTTCCGCCGACGAATCGCCTCGGCGGGACACTGCTCCGGAAACCCTGGCCAAGCTGAAGCCCGTTTTCCGGAAGGACGGTGGGACGGTAACCGCCGGCAACGCGCCGGGCTTGAATGACGGTGCAAGTGCGCTGGTCGTCACCTCGCTCGCCTTTGCGAAGGCCCACGGGCTCAAGCCGCTGGCCCGGGTGACCGCCTACGCCACCGGTGGCGGTGAGCCGCGCGAGATTTTCTTTGCCCCGGTGTTGGCCGTCCGGACGCTGATGGAGAAGGCCGGCACCAAGATCGGCGACTACGACCTGATCGAGGCCAACGAGGCGTTTGCGGTTCAAGCTCTGGCCGATGGCCGGGAGCTGGGCTGGGACTGGAATCGAGTCAACGTACATGGCGGGGCAGTGGCGCTGGGCCATCCCATCGGGGCAAGCGGTGCGCGGGTACTCACGACACTGCTGTATGCTCTTCGCGATCGGGGTGGTAGCACTGGTCTCGCCACTCTCTGTCTTGGCGGTGGCAATGCGGTTGCCCTCAGTGTGGAGCTGCTGTGAGAAATCCAGATATAGGTGTAGCTAGGCCCGCGTCAGCCCCACAGACCCGAGTCCTACGCCGCACGATTGCCATAGGCCTTGGCGCCGCTGTCGTCGCCCTCGCCGCCCAGGTGGTGGTGCCGGTGCCGTTCAGCCCGGTGCCGATGACGCTCCAGCCTCTGGCGGTGCTCGCCGTGGGTGGACTCCTGGGTGCGGCCGGCGGACTCAGCGCATTAGTGCTCTACCTGCTGCTGGGTATCATCGGATTGCCGGTCTTTGCGGGGGGCGGGTCGGGCGCGTGGCACCTGCTCGGACCGACGGGCGGCTATCTGCTCGCGTTCCCCATAGCGGCAACCGTCACGGGAGCACTGGTCCGTCCGGTGACTGAATCGGCTGGACATGCCGGCGGTCGGGCCGTACTTCGGATACTTCTGGCCTGCGCACTTGGCATGGTCATCATCCATGCCGGTGGCGTAGCGCAGCTGGCGTTGCTGGGCGGTGACCCCACGGTGGCGTTCCGAGTGGGCTTCGTCCCGTTTCTCACCGGTGACCTGGTCAAAGTCGGTCTGGCCGCCGCTCTGATCCTCGCCGCCGGCCCGAAGATCCGCTCGTTCCTTTGACCTCGGCAGAGAACGGTCCCGCTAGGGTGTCCCCTTGGAAGGCGATCGGATGGACGGTCGCCTTCATGCTGCTGGGCCTGAGCGCCAGCGGGACGGTCATGGCGATCTGGGCTCTTGCAAAGTACGGCAGTGTGGCCGATGGCTTGACCAGGATTCTGGTGGCCCGCACGGATCAGATCGTGGTTGCCGGCACCAGCCAGCTCCTCGGGTTTGCCTTCGCTACCTGGGCGATCGGGTTCCGGGCGCTGCGCCTCCAGCGCAGGGATCTACGCTGGGCGCCGCCCCGCATTGGGTTGAAAGGCTTCGCCATCGGTTTGACCATCGGGGCAGCCGCGGCGGGACTGGCCCTGCTGGGTGCGGTCGCGCTCGCCCATTCGCACTGGTCACCCGACGACGGCGGGCTGAAAGACTATGTCACCCAGGCGGTGAAGACCTTCGTGGTGCTGGCGCCCGCCGCCTTGAGTGAGGAGATCATGTTTCGCGGGCTCCCGCTGGTGTTGCTGGCTGCAGTGTTGGGCCGGGCCACCGCTCTCGTCGTGGTTGCGGGACTGGTCTTCGCACTATTCCACACTCTGAACCCGAGCGTCAACGCGCTGGGTCTCGGGAACATCGCTCTCGCGGGAATCTTCCTCGGCGTCGCCTTCTACGCGCCCGGTGGGCTGTGGACGGCATTCGGTGCCCACCTGGGCTGGAACGCCACGCTCGCGGTACTGGACGCACCGGTCAGCGGTCTTCCTTTCGACATCCCGCTACTCGACTACTGTGCCGGAGCACCGGACTGGCTGTCAGGCGGGCGGTTTGGACCGGAGGGTGGCCTGATTGCCACAGTCGCTATCACTGCGGCAATTGTGGTGACCATGCGCTGGGCCCAGAAGGAGACCGTGTGAGCCGGGCCGCCGTGATCGGTGCGGGCACTATGGGCAATGGGATTGCTCACGTCTTCGCTCAGCACGGGTGGGAGGTGGCGCTCATCGACACCGCCTCCGCCGCCCTAGATCGGGCCACGACCACGATCAAGGGCAATCTCGAGCGCCAGGTGAAGAAAGGCACTCTGCCCGCGGACGCGACGGCGCAGATACTCGGGCGCATCAGCACCGGGTCGAAGCTGGACGCGGCGGGGCCGGCCGAAATCATCATCGAGGCTGCCAGCGAGAACCCGGCGGTGAAGTTTTCCCTGTTCGAGCAGCTCGACCGCATCGCGGGCCCGGACGCCATTCTGGCGACCAACACCAGCTCCATCTCGATCACCGAGATCGCCGCGCGGACCCGGAGACCGGAACAGGTCATCGGCATGCACTTCATGAACCCGGTGCCGGTGATGCAGCTGGTCGAAGTCATCCGGGGGCACGCCACCAGCGACGCCACCACCGCGACGGTCATGACCGCTGCCCGCGCGCTGGGGAAGACCCCGGTCGAGGTGAACGATTATCCCGGGTTCGTTTCCAACCGGGTGCTGATGCCGATGATCAACGAGGCCATCTTCTGTGTCATGGAAGGGGTGGCCACGCCCGAATCGATCGACACGGTCATGAAGCTGGGCATGGCCCATCCCATGGGCCCCCTGGCCTTGGCCGACTTTATCGGACTCGATGTGTGCCTGGCTATCCTCGAGGTGCTTCAGAAGGGGCTGGGCGACGACAAATACCGCGCCGCGCCGCTGCTGCGCAAGATGGTGGCAGCAGGGTACCTGGGTCGTAAAAGTGGAAAGGGATTTTATGACTACGAGCAAGAGCGTAAGCGGTAAGCGGTCAGCGGTAAGCGGAACACCGGCCGGCGGCCAGTCGAGTGTTCCCGCTCACCCCTCACCGCTCACCGCTCACGCTTCGGTACCATCCCTGGACATCTTCGCAGCGATGGACTCCTTGGGTCACGAGCAGGTCCTGCTCTCCCACGATCCATCCTGCGGCTATTTCGGCATCGTCGCGATTCACGATACCACGCTGGGCCCGGCGCTGGGCGGCACCCGGTTCTGGCAGTATGCCAGCACCGATGAGGCGATCACCGATGCGTTGCGGCTGGCGCGCGGAATGACCTACAAGTCGGCGGTGGCGGGGATCAACCTCGGGGGCGGCAAGTCAGTGATTATCGGCGACAACAAGCGGGTTGACCGCGAGGCGCTCTTTCGCGCCCATGGCCGCTTCATCCAGACGCTCGGTGGCCGCTACATCACCGCGGAGGATATCGGCACCAGTCCCGCGGACATGGAGTACATCAAGCTGGAGACCGATCACGTCGCCGGGTTGCTCGGCCTGTCGGGCGACCCGTCGCCCGTTACTGGATACGGCGTGTATGTCGGGATGAAGGCGGCGGCTCGGGAGCGCTGGGGTAGCGACAGACTGGCGGGGAAAACGGTGGCGGTGCAGGGGGCAGGCAAGGTGGCCTACTACCTGATGCAGCATCTTCACGCCGAAAGCGCCAGGATCATTGTCACCGACATCGACGGGGAGAAGGTGCGGCGTGCGGTGCAGGAGTTCGGCGCGACGCCGGTTTCTCCCGACGTTATTTATGATCAGGCTGCGGAGATCTTCTCCCCCAATGCGCTGGGCGCCACGATCAACGACGAGACCCTGCCGCGCCTCAAGGTGGAAATCATCGCCGGGGGAGCCAACAACCAGCTGGCCGAGGATCGCCACGGCGATGAGCTGGAGAAGCGAAAAATTCTCTACGCCCCGGACTACGTGATCAATGGCGGCGGAGTCATCAATGTCTACGGCGAGCTGCACCGCTGGCCGGTAGAGCGAGCCAAGAAAAAGGCGGGGGAGATCTACGAGACCCTGCTCCGCATTTTCGAGATCGCCCGGCGAGAGCGGATCCCCACCTATCGCGCGGCGGACCGGCTCGCCGAGCAGCGGATCGCGGCGGTAGGCTCACTGGACCGGATGTGGATGGGGGAGAGGAAATAGGCGGGGCAGCGGGGCGGCGGGGCAGAACAGCCGGACAGAGAAAAGGCGCAGCCCGATTACTATTGACAAATAGTGGTACGCTCATTCCTCAGTTGCACTTACTGCCTCGCCGCCCCGCTGCCCCGCTGCCGGACTTTACTGTACATTACCCCCAATGAGTGAAGTCATTCCCATCGGATCGGACCACGCCGGCTTCCAGTTGAAGGAGCGGTTGGTTGAGGAGCTACGAGCGCTCGGATATGAGCCGCTGGACCTGGGCACTCACAGCCTGGATTCCACCGACTATCCGGATTACGCCCATAGCGTCGCGTCCCGGGTGGAGCGCCACGACGCGAGCCGGGGAGTTCTCCTGTGCGGAACCGGACTGGGGATGTCGTATGCAGCCAACCGGCACCCGGGGGTCCGTGCTGCCGTGGCCTGGTCGCCTGAGCTCGCCCGGTTAGCCCGGGAGCACAACGATGCCAATATCCTCATTCTTCCGGCGCGCTTCCTGAGCGAAGAAGAGGGAGTCGAGATCCTGAAAACGTGGCTCGACACCGGATTTGCCGGTGGCCGGCACAGCCGCCGGGTCGAGAAGATCGAACAGGAGCGCGAATGAGCCTCGATCACAACGCCTCACTCCGCCAAGCCGACCCTACCGTAGCCCGGCTGGTCGATGCCGAGCTGCGCCGCCAGCAGGATGGGCTGGAGCTCATCGCGAGCGAAAACTTCGCCAGCCGGGCGGTGATCGACGCCATGGGCACGCCGCTGACGAACAAGTACGCCGAAGGACTGCCGGGCAAGCGGTACTATGGCGGCTGCGAGGTCGTCGACGAGGTAGAGCAGCTGGCGATCGACCGGCTCAAGCAGCTATTCGGCTCGGAACACGCCAACGTGCAGCCCCATTCCGGTGCCCAGGCCAACTTCGCCGCGTTCATGGCACTCATCCGGCCGGGTGAGCTCCTGATGGGTATGTCGCTGCCGCATGGCGGCCATTTGTCCCACGGTGCCTCGGTGAACCACAGCGGGACGATCTGGCGTGCGGTGCATTACGGCGTAAACCCGAGCAACGGTCTGATCGATTACGACAAGGTACGGGAGCAGGCGCTCCAGGACCGCCCCCGGCTGATCATCGCCGGCGGCAGTGCCTACGCCCGAATCATCGATTTCGCAGCGTTCCGGTCTATCGCCGACGAGGTGGGCGCGTTCTTCCTGGTAGACATGGCCCACTTCGCCGGCCTGGTGGCAGGCGGGGTCTATCCGTCTCCCGTGCCGCACGCGCAGGTCGTCACCAGCACCACGCACAAGACGCTGCGCGGGCCTCGCGCCGGGCTCATCCTCTGTACCACGGAGCACGCCAAGGCGATCGACAAGTCAGTGTTCCCCGGAACGCAGGGCGGTCCGCTGGAGCACGTCATCGCGGCCAAGGCTGTAGCCTTCGGTGAGGCGCTCACCGCCGACTTCAAGGTCTACGCCCGGCAAGTGGTGGAGAATGCCAAGGCCCTGGCCAACGCGCTCATCGATCGCGGCTTTGCCATTGTGTCGGGCGGTACCGACTCCCACCTCATGCTGGTGGACCTGCGGCCGAAAAACCTGACCGGGAAGGCCGCGGAGAAGATCCTGGGCCAGGCGGGGATCACGGTGAACAAGAACACCATCCCCGACGATCCCCAATCGCCCTTCGTGACCAGTGGGATCCGGATCGGCACGCCGGCGGTTACCACCCGTGGCCTGGGTGTCGGCGAAATGCGGCGCATCGCCGAGATGATCGATCGGGCCTTGACCCGTCCGGATGAGGGCACGCTCGCCGCGATCAAGGCGGAAGTCGAGGAGTTGGCGGCGGACTTTCCCCTGTACGCGCCGCGGAAGGCCCGCGCGGCCTCGGATGGGGCGCGCAGGGTGCGGGTGGCTTCTCCAGTGGGGGCGCAGCGGTGAACGAACTGCAGTTCGCGGACGACGTGATGGCCCGCATTCGCGCTCGTGGTGGTCAGTTCCACGAGCGTGGGTATCTCTTCGTCCTCGGCACCATCGAATTCCTGCAGACCAGCCTCGAGGCTCGGAGGCATGTGACCGGCGCGGAGCTGGCGTGGGCCTGCCGTGACTTTGCCCGCAAGCAGTTCGGCCTGCTGGCCCCGGTCGTTCTAGCTCACTGGGGGATCACCCGCACCGAGGACATCGGCCGCATCGTCTTCACCCTGGTCGAGGTCGGGCTGCTGGTCACCCAACCTGGCGATTCGGAGTCGGACTTCGAGGCGGTCTTCCAGTTCGCGGACGCCTTCGGCGATTCCTACGACTGGCAAGGCCTGCGCGGCGCCTAGCCTCGAACCGCCAAGGGGAGGACGCATGGAGACAAAAGAGTGGCCGGGGTGCCAGAAATGTTCGCAGGGAACCTTGATCCCCTTGTCGGACTACGGCCGTGAAGGCGCACCTATCACCTACAAAGCGTGGGTCTGCACCAACCCGGAATGCGGATTCAATCTGCGAATCGACAACGGCGAGATCAGTTTCGGGCGGGCGATAGGGCAGAGCTATAAGTGAGAAGTGAGAGGTGAGAAGTGAGAGGGACTGAAGGGTAGAAGGGTTCCTCATCCCGAGCGCAGAGAGGGACTTGCACAGCAAGCCACCGAACTAGTCGAGACAGGCCCCTTCGCTTCGTTCAGGATGAGGAGATGGGACCGACCTTGCTTCTCACTTCTCACCTCTCACTTCTTACCTCTCACCTTGCCCATCCCCGTCCTCTCCCCCGAACAATCCAACACCTGGGACCGCCTGGCCGTCACCGCCGGTGTCGATCTCGCCACGCTCATGGAGAGTGCGGGGAGGGCGGTGGCGGTGGTCCTGGCCGATCGCTACCCGCATCTGCTTCGGGCCGGCGTGCTGGTGGCGGTGGGGCCGGGTAACAACGGCGGCGATGGCTGGGTGGTCGCCAGGGCGCTGCACCAGGTCGAGGTTCCGGTCTGGGTAGCGTCCTCAGGGCCCGGATCGGAGCTGCGCGAGAAAATGGCCAGGGTGGCCCGGGCTGAGGGAGTTCGGGAAGTCGGTCCCGATGGACCCTGGCCGGCCGTCGGGCTCGCCATCGACGCGCTGCTCGGCACTGGTGCCGCCGGGGCACCACGTGCCGAACTGGCCGCGCTGCTCGCGCGCCTGCTGGATCTCGACGTTCCCGTCGTTGCACTTGATGGTCCCACCGGCGTGGACTTGTTGACCGGAACCGTCCACGGCGTGACCCGAGCCGATCTCACTGTGACCTTCGGCGGATTCCGCCGTGGTCACCTGCTGGCTCGGGACGAAGTGGGCGACGTCGTGGTCGTCGACATCGGCCACCCACCCGCCGATCCGGCCTGGCCCGCCGTAGTCAGTGACCTTCAGGCCGCGCAGTGGATGCGCCGGCTCCGGGCCCGGGATCACAAGGGCGACCGGGGCCGGGTCGTGGTAGTCGGTGGTGATACCGGGATGAGCGGAGCGGTACGAATGGCCGCCCGGGCGGCGTTTGGCGCGGGAGCCGGTCTGGTACACGCGGTGGCGCCGCCGGATACCGTCGCCGCGCTCATGCAAGCCGAGCCGGATGTCCAGACCTTCGCTCATCGTTTCGATCAGCCGCCGCCGGCTGCCCTCCTCGAGCTGATCGCCCGCGCGGATTCCGTGGTCATCGGTCCCGGCCTCGGCCGCGAGCCGGACCGGCGCAAGCTCATTACCGCCCTGGTGGAGGCGGCGCGAGCTGTGGTGCTGGACGCCGATGCGCTGGTGGCTTTCGGAGGCGCGACCGGGGAGCTGTATCAGCTTGCCGCTGGGCGCTCCCTGGTGCTCACACCTCATCCCGGCGAGTTCCGCGTCCTGTTCCCGGCGCTGGCGGGCACGCGCGAGCTCGATCCCTGGGCTGCCGCCGCCTCGGCTGCGCAGGACAGCGGCGCTGTGATCCTGCTCAAGGGTGTTCCCACAGTCGTGGCCTCGCGTGAGCGACAGCTCCTCACCATCGTCGCCGGCAATCCCGGGCTCGCCACCGGCGGAAGCGGAGATGTATTGAGCGGGATCGTGGGGACGAACCTGGCCATCGGTCTCGAGCCCGACATTGCCGGCGCGCTGGGGGCGCAGGTGCTGGGCCGAGCCGCCGATCTCGCGGCCCGGCGCTGTACCGCTCGCAGCCTCAGACCCATGGATGTGGTGCAAGCCCTCCCCGATCTATGGCGTGAGTGGGAAGTGCTACGCACCGCCCGGCCGGCGCCACGCCCCCCCATCCTGTTCGAGCTGCCCCGGCCTCAAACCACGTAGCACGATAGATTTTGTCGATGCGTCATCTCCTGGCGGTGTTCGCCATACTGTGCCTGACATCTCCGGCCACGGCTCAGTCATTCACCCGGGATTGGCGCCCCGACGAGCGAACGGTCATCGGCGATTTCAGCCGGATCAACGCGATCGCCGCCTCGCTGGATCGCGTCTACATCGTGTCGCCATCAGCGGTCCTGGTCTGGAACCCGCAGTTCCGGCGCTGGGAAGGGTCGTTCGATCCTCCCACCCCATCCCTGCTCGCGCGGGTATTCACTGCTCTTGCTGATCCGCTGGACAACTCGCTCTGGCTCGCCCGTCGCGACGGATGGGTGCACTATCAGCCCGAAATCCAACTGTGGGATCAGGGTCCGATTCCTGATGGCGTGGTAGCGATCGCCTTTGATCAGAACAACCCCGCCGCCGGCCTCTATGTGCGCACCCGGCGTGGCTGGCAGCTGCTGCCTCGCGGAGGGACGGTACCCACGCCGGCGCCGGCGCCCGGGAGCCCGATTGTGGCGGCCTCGGTCGAGCAGGCGGTCCGTAGCAACCCGTCGCTCCAGGCGAATGCGGCGGCGATTCTGACCGACAGCCGCCTGCGCAACGTCGGCTACACGGCTGCCGCGCGTGCGTTCGATAATCGGGGGTGGTACCTGGGCACCTCCGGGATTGGCGCCCTGTATGTGGACGACGGTGCGCCGCTTCCCCAGCGGCTCAGCTTCGGGCTGCCATCGGATCGGGTCGGCGCGGTGTTCAGCTGGCCTGGCGGTGTCTGGGCCGGCACCAACCGGACTCCGCTTGCGGATGCCTCGCTCACATTTGTCGCCAGCGATCTCACGGAATTCCGATCGGTTCCGGGCCCGTCGGCCACCGGGGTGCCGTTCGATCAGGTGCGCGACCTGACCGGCCAGGGCAAGGCGATCTGGGCCGCTACCGATCTCGGTGTGGCGCGAGTTAATCCATCGGACGGCAGGCTCGAGCTGGTGGACGATAGCCGTGGCCTCCCCGACAGCCGGGTGAACTCCATCGCCTCCCGTGGGGGCAGAATCACGGTTGGCACCGAGCGGGGGATCGCCCGGATCAGCGATGCTCTTGCGATAGAGCGGTTAGCGCCATCCTACTCGGATCCGGCATACGCGGTCTTCCCAGCGGGTGACTCGGTCTGGGTCGGCACCGCTGCCGGTGTGCTCCTGTCGCTCCCGGGCCTGGGCGGACTGGTGCGGCCGGACGGCTTGGGTTCACCCAGCGTCCAGATCCCGGTGGTGGACATCGCCACTCTGGGAGATACGCTGGTGGCCCTCACTCGCGACGGGTTCCTGTGGCGCGATCCGAAGACGCGCCGATGGACGCTGGGCCCGAACCTCTCCGCTTTGCTTGGCCGCCTGCGTCGCTTCGTTCCGGAGGGCCAGGGCTTCTGGGTCGCGGGCGATCGCGCGCTCGGCTTCGTCCGGCTGAACACCCCGCCACTCCGTCCCCTGCGCGACGGCGATCTGCCTGGCCTCATCAACGATCTCGCGGTGGACGCTGACTACCTCTGGGTGGCCACCGACCGCGGGTTGGTGCGCTTCCGGCTGAGCGCGATCCGGCCATGACCCGGACCAGGCCGGGGCAAACGCTGGCGCTTGGTCCCGGACCCGAGTTCGATCGGATCCGGAAAATCGCCCAGCTGTTGGGCGACCAGGGGACCGGATTGGGCGATGACTGTGGCCTCGTCCGCGAAGGCGAGGAGTTCATCGCGTTCAGCACCGACGTGAGCGTGGAAGGGGTGCACTTCCGCCGGGAGTGGATCGGCCCCGAGGAACTCGGCTGGCGGTCGGCGGCGGCGGCGCTCTCCGATCTGGCGGCTGAAGGCGCCGAGCCGATCGGCCTGCTCTGTGCCATCACCATGCCGGCGACAGCCGCTGAGGCTGAGCTGCTCCAGGTGATGGCCGGTGTGGGCGCGGCCGCGAAATCGGTGCGCGCGATGGTGCTGGGCGGTGATCTTGCATCCGGCCCAGCCTGGAGCCTGACGGTCACCGTGGTCGGGCGCACCCGGGCCCCAGTGACGCGGGGCGGGGCCGAGCCGGGAGATGGGCTCTGGGTGACTGGCCAGCTTGGCGGAGCCCGCACCGCGCTCGAAGCCTGGCGGCGGGGGGCGCCACCGCCGCCCCCGGCCAGAGCGCGCTTCGCGCATCCCGAACCGAGGATCGCGGCCGGCCGGTGGCTCGCCCGGCATGGCGCACGCGCGATGATCGATCTGAGCGACGGACTCGCCGGGGATGCATGGCACCTCGCCGCCGCATCCGGGGTCGCCCTGAAGATCGATTTGAACGCGATACCCGTTGTGGCCGAGGCCGCCGAGGAGGCCAGCCGGCTGGATCTGCCAGTCGAACGGTTTACCGCCGAAGGCGGCGAGGACTACGAGTTACTGGTGGCACTCCCGGCCCGGTTCAACGCGATGAGCCTGTTCGTCCGGGAGTGTGGTATCCCGCTCACCCGCATCGGTTTGGCGGCCGAGGGAAGCGGCGTCGTGTTCCGGCTGGCAGGCCACCCCATCGAGCTGCGCGGATTCAATCACTTCGGTTGACGGGGTCCGGGCAGGCCCACTAGGTTCGCGGGCGGTCGGGCGGCTTCGTCGCTCGCTTGTTTCCCTCGTTTTCGGAAAAAAATGTCGACCATAATAGAAGTTCACGCTCGTGAAATCCTGGATAGCCGTGGCAACCCGACAGTGGAGACCGAGGTGGTTCTCTCCAGCGGGGCGCAGGGGCGGGCAGCGGTGCCCAGCGGCGCCTCAACCGGGGAGCACGAGGCGGTGGAGCTGCGGGACGGCGATTCCAAGCGGTACGCCGGGAAGGGTGTGACCGAAGCGGTGCGGAACGTGAACGAGGTGCTGGGTCCCCGGCTGGAGGGCAGGGCGGCCGCCGACCAGATCGAAGTCGATGCCGAGATGATGGACGCCGACGGCACTCCCAACAAGAGCAAGCTCGGCGCCAACGCAATCCTCAGTGTGTCGCTCGCCGTCGCCCGCGCGGCCGCCCAGGACTGCGGGCTGCCGTTGTACCGCTATCTCGGCGGGCCGATGGCGCGGGTGCTTCCCGTGCCGATGATGAACATCCTGAATGGCGGCGCCCACGCATCGAACAACGTGGATGCGCAGGAGTTCATGATCGTGCCGATCGGGGCGGAGACCTTCCCTGAGGGGCTGCGCATGGGGGTGGAAGTCTTTCACGCCCTCAAGAAGGTGTTGACCAAGATGGGGCTGTCTACCGCCGTGGGAGACGAAGGGGGCTTCGCCCCCATGCTGCCGTCCAATGAGGCCGCGCTCGATGTGGTTATGCAGGCGATCAAGGCTGCGGGCTACGAGCCGGGCGCGGACGTGGCCATTGCGCTCGACGTGGCGGCCTCGGAGCTGTATCAGGACAGCGAGTACGTCTTCAAGAAGGGCGATGGGAGCCGGAAGTCGGCCGAGCAGATGGTGGACCTGTATGCCGGCTGGGTGGACCGGTATCCGATCGTGTCGATCGAGGATGGGCTGGCGGAGAACGACTGGAAGGGCTGGGCGCTGCTCACCGAGCGGTTGCACGAGCGGGTCCAGCTGGTGGGCGACGATCTCTTCGTCACCAACGTGGACCGGCTCGGCCGGGGGATCGAGGAGAACGTGGCCAACGCCGTGCTGGTGAAGGTCAATCAGATCGGAACCCTGACCGAAACGCTCCAGTGCATCGAGCTGGCCAAGGGCAGCGCGTACGGTGTGGTGATTTCACACCGCTCGGGCGAGACCGAGGATACCTTCATCGCCGATCTGGCCGTGGCCACCGGGGCGGGGCAGATCAAGACCGGAAGCGCCAGCCGCACCGATCGGACGGCCAAATACAATCAGCTGCTTCGCATTGCCGAGGAGCTGGGCGATCTGGCTCACTATCCGGGCCGGGACCTCTACCCACTGTGACCGCCGGCCGCTGGGCCACGATCATCGGCCTGGCATCGGCGCTGTACTTTGCGCTTCAGGGAGGGGAATACGGAACGCTGGATCTGCTCCAGCTGCGGCGGGAGGAGGCGGCGGAGCAGGCGAACGTCCAGCGGCTCGAGCTTCTGGTGGACTCGCTGACCAAGGCGGCGGTGGCTATCGAGCTCGATCCCCGGACCCAGGAGCGGGTGGCACGGGAGCGGTTCGGGATGATCAAGAAGGGGGAATTTCTGTACCGGCTGGTTCCATCGAGCGAGAGCGTGGCGAGTGAAAAGCGAGAGCGGGAACAGCAACAGCGGGAGCGGTAAGCGGGGAACAAACAGCGTAAGCGGTAAGCAGTGAGCGGTGAGCGGGATTATTTTCCTGGCTGATCGATGTCGAAGGGTGGGGCTGGTCGGGCTGGTCCCCGCTTACTGCTTACCGCTTCACGCTGTTTTGAGGAGATGGCAGGGTAGCTCAGCTGGTTAGAGCACGGCACTCATAATGCCGGGGTCGCGGGTTCGAGTCCCGCCCCTGCTACTTGTCCCACAAACAGTTACGATCACACATCTCAGGTTCTTTCTCCGCGAGGGGTCGCCTAGGGGCAGTCGAGCGCACCCCCCGGCAGGGTGAAGGTACAGGTCCGAGTGATGCCATCCCTGGTGATCTCGACCGTCGCGGTATTGGCGCCGGTAAAGGTCACGACCTCACGGCGGCTGAGGGTCTTGGGTACCTGACCTGCGTACGTGATCGTCACTTCCACCGAGCGCACGATCGTCCCGGACGTGGGGAATGGTCTGCCGTGGCTGACCGGCAGCACCAGGTCCTCTATGGTGTCGCCGATCCTCCGCTCGGCGGTGAAGTCGCCGACCTCATCCGTGCCGGTGGTGGTTTCCACCCCGGCGGACTCACCGTTGAGCGTAAGCTCGGTGCTACCCAGGGCCAAACCGGTCACCGTGTGGTCGCTGTGATGGTGGATGGTGCTGCTATTCCCGTCGTGCCGCTCCTTGGTGCCGCTGACGTCCATCTGCACGTTGACGGCGTTCGTCGTCGACCTATCGAAGGCCTGCTGCGCGTCCCCGTCGGCGTCCGCGAAGGCAGCCGAGCGGGTGACGGTCAGTCCTCCGCGGTTTACCGGCTCACACTCGACGCGCCCGCTTGACGCATCGAACGCGCAGTGGTCGGACGCCTCGTTGGGGAAAGGCCTGAGTACGGAGTTGAAGTTGAAAAACTTGGCCAACCCACCGAACATCAGCCCTTTCGGGTCACCCTGAGAACCAAGTCTCCCATGGCCTCGCGGCGACCATTCGGTGGTGCCGTCGTCGTCCTCACCCCCGAACGTGCTTTGCACACCGGCGAATCCGAGGGGAAGGGTGGTGAATGGGTCGGACTCTGTGGCGACGGAGTCGGGCGCCCCGGAATCCTGACAGGCGGGGACGGCAAGGACGAACGCCGCCGTCATCATGAAAATCAGAGGCCGTCTCATCTCGCATCTCCGCGTCGCTGGGGGCTGCGCTCACCCTTCATCACGATGCAAGCAATACGGGCAGGTGTCCAGAGGGTCTATTGGTTATCGGGTATTGGCTGTTAGTTACCTACTGGCGACGAGGGACGACCTAAGGAATCGCAGGCATCCGCGCTACGGAGACGGGAGGTCCCATGGAGAAGCAAACCTACCCCGCGCTGAATACCCGGGAGTTCGTGGCCAAGTGGCACAGCATCGTCGAGGAGAACCTCGTCACCGAGCTGGCAAAGCTACTCCGCCCTCTGGCGGCCGGATCGAGCGGCAACACGCTCGGGCCCGAGCAATGCGCTGCGTTGTCGCGCCACATCGCGTATGCCCTGCAGGTGGCGGGGAGCGACAGCGGTGGGCTCCAGGCGGCCGTAGAGTACTTGCGGCAGGCTGCCACCATTGACGATGAGGGGCCCGAGATCAGCTGACGAAACTGGGCTGAGTAGTAACAAGTAGCTTCACATGCCTTGCCCTATGTGGTACCTCAACAACAAGTTGTGATCAGGTTCCCCACACTTCAGCCCCGGGCTTTCAGGCTTACCTCTCCCGTGCTATTTGCCGGAGTGTTGACCTGCATCACAGCGGCGTCCCCTCCCAGCCGGGTAGGCTACCCTCGCGCGTGGCCACGCGCGCTGTCGAACACCTCTCTTCGTGGGGAGGGGGCAACGGCGGTGATCTGTCGCTGCCAGGAGCCAGCTCCCATGAGGAGAGACCGGCGGACCCGTTTCTCCACCGAGCCCACGGTGTTGATTGTCGATGACGAAGAGACACCCCGTTCAGTCACCTGCCGTATGGTGCGCGCGCTGGGATACCAGGCGCAAAGCGCGCGTGACGGCCGCGAGGCCCTCCGCTACCTTCAGCAGCACCCGGGCGAGGTCCGCCTCCTCCTCACCGATGTGGTCATGCCGTACATGGACGGAGGGGAGCTCGCCGAGCGGGCGCTCGACCTCCACCCCCGGATGCCGGTCGTCCTGATGTCGTCGCACCCGGTGGAGAACATCGGGGAGCTGCTTGCCGGGTACCCCGAGCTGCCCTTTCTGGCCAAGCCGTTCACCACCGAGAAGCTCTACCAGGTGCTCGTGCCGCTGCTGGGGGCCCCTCAAAAGGCGGGTGGCCGCCGCGCCAACGACCGGGTCCCCTACCGGGACCGCACGAGGCAATCGAGTTGATCCGCCATGCCGCCATTCAGAATTTTTCTGCTCTCCCCGGCACACTGTGGAGGAAAGCGCGCCGGGATCCTCCTCAGCGAGCGAGCAGCCTTCCCGCTGGCCGTCCGGCTCCGTTCAACATCCGACGTCACGCTGGGTGAAGCGTTCAGCTTCCTCAGTGGGCTCTACTTCCGTGGCAAACTGTCCTACGCCCAACGCTTCGCCCGTCCTCCGGTCGGAGCACCTGGTGTGCAGGTGATCACGACCGATAGAGGCCTGCTCGCCAGCGAGGCACCCGTGGGTGTGGCGGACCTTCGGAGATTCGGGACGGTGGATATCAGCCAGGCTCGCCCGGACTACCGCGTCCCGCTGGAGCGGGACACCAAGCTCCTCCGTCAGCTCGAGAATGTCGAGCTGGTCCTGCTGGGCAGCGTAGCAACGGGCAAATACGTCGACGTCTTGCTGGAGATCATGGGCGAGCGGCTGCTCTTTCCCACCGAGTTCGTGGGCCGGGGCGACATGAGTCGAGGTGCGTTGCTCCTTCGCGCCGTACGGAACGATGCGGAGCTGTCCTATCAGCCCGTTGCCGGCGCCATCCGGCGGGGAGCACGGGCGCGAAAGGTGGCGGTCGAAGGATGACCGCGACCCGGGCGGCCTCTGCGCGGCTACAGATTCCGGAGGCCGAGAATGCCGTGGTCCGAGTTGGCGGGCACGCGGTGCAGCTAACCAATCTCGATAAGGTGTATTGGCCCGAGGCCGGCTATACCAAGCGGGACCTGCTTCAGTACTACGCGGATGTTTCCGCAGCGCTCCTGCCTCATCTGAAGGACCGGGCTATGGTGATGAAGCGCTACCCCAACGGGATTCATGGGAAGTGGTTCTTCATGAAGCGGACGCCCTCGCCCAGCCCGGAGTGGCTCCAGACCTGCGAGATCACCCACAAATCGGACAACGTGATCGCGTTCCCCATGATCCAGGACCTGGCCGCGCTGCTCTGGGTCGTGAATCTCGGCTGCATCGACCTCAATCCCTGGTACGCGCGCTGCGACGATGTTGATCGGCCGGACTATCTCCACTTCGATCTCGATCCGGTCGAGGGGGCGGACTTCGACCGGGTGCGCCAGACGGCCCTCATCCTTCGCGATGCGCTCCAGTCCCTGGGCATGAAGCCAGTGGCGAAGAGCAGCGGCTCGAAGGGCATACACGTCTACGTGCCGATCGTTCGGGGCCCGGTGCAGAAAGACGTGTGGCACTTCGCCAAGGCACTGGCCCAGCAGCTGGAGAAGGGATTTTCGGATCTCATCACCGCCGAGTATCGAATCGCTAAGCGGCCACGGGGGCGCGTCCTCGTGGACTACAACCAGAACTCCTGGGGCCACACGCTGGCATCGATCTACTCCGTCAGGCCGAACCCGCGGGCCGCGGTGTCGACGCCGGTGACCTGGGACGAGGTAGAGTCGGGCTTCGAGATCGACGATTTCCGGATGGACAATGTGCCCGACCGGGTGCGAAAGCTGGGAGACCTGTGGAAACCGCTCCTGGGCACGCGAGGCCGGTTTCCTCTGGATCAGTTGGTCTGACCGGGCCGGTGACGCGGGCCACCGAACTTGCCTGGGGAAGGTGGCCAGAGTAGAAGCAGGAGGTGGAGCCATGCCTGACAAAGCAACTCTGAAAAAAGCCCGGGCAGACTTACGTGCGGGAAAGAGCCCGTCGACTGCGGCCGGTGAATTCGTTCGGGAAGAGATCGAGCACATCCGGGAGGGCAAACACGGCGCCCGCTCACCGGAGCAGGCCATCGCAATCGGCTTGTCCAAGGCCCGGCGGGCGGGGGTTCCCCTGAAGCCACCGAAGAAAGGCCAGACCAAGAAGCGCACCCGCCGCTCGGCCGAGCGCGACTACAAGCTGGGCCAGGGGGAGCGGAAGACTCGCGCACCGTCACGAAAGCGCAGCAGGGCGGCCAGCCAAAAGCTCAAGCGCGAGCCCAAGTCCTCAGTCTCGCGAAGCGCACTCTCCCGGCATGCCAAGCGGGTGGCGCGGAGGCGGGCGACCTGACGCGCCGAGGTGAAAAGAGAAGGAGCGAGGTTGATGCCGAAGAAGACGACAACCAGGAAGGCGACGACAACTCCAAGGAAGAGCGCCCGGACGCCGGCCGGCAACCGGACCAAGCCGGAGCCTCAACTCGCCGAGTACCGGCGCAAGCGGGACTTCTCTCGCACCGCCGAGCCTGAAGGCGGACGCACGCGGGCGACGCACTATCCGGAGTTTGTCATCCAGAAGCATGCAGCCAGCAGCATGCATTACGACCTTCGTCTGGAGCACGATGGGGTGATGAAGAGTTGGGCCGTTCCGAAGGGGCCCAGCCTCGACCCATCAGTCAAACGCCTGGCGATGGAGGTCGAGGATCACCCGATCGAGTACAACCAGTTCGAGGGCACGATCCCGAAGGGAGAATACGGCGGGGGCACGGTCATGCTCTGGGACCGGGGAAACTACGCCTATGGTGGCAGCAACCCAGATCCGAGGGAAGGGATCCGTCAGGGCCTGCGGAAGGGCGACTTCAAGTTCGTGCTTAACGGCAAGCGGCTGAAGGGCTCGTGGGCACTGGTGCGAATGCACAGGGACCAGAAAGGCAAGCCACAGTGGCTTCTCATCAAGCACCAGGACGAGTACGCCGTGCCGGGCTCCGATGTTGCGGCCGAGTACCAGACGTCGGTGACCACCAGCCGCACCATGGAGGAAATCGCGGGAGGAAAGGGCCGGGTCTGGCACTCGAACCGGACCGAGCGCCAGACGGTGGAAAAGCCTACGAGCGCCAAGCCCGGACCCGATTCGGCCTACGGGCGGTTGATGGCCAGCCGCACCCGCTGACTCCGCACTCCATCGGATACGTCCAGGTCGAGCTCACCCTTCGGCGTCCGAACCATCGCCGAGCCACCCCGGGCGAATGAGAAGATTTCGCCGGTGCTGGGGTCCCGCACTATGATCATCGGATGCGCTGCCGCGTTCCAGTTCAGAGAGACATTCTCTCCCTGTCTACGAGCCACGATCGACGGCGACACTGGGCCGGCTCTGAGCTGAGCGGACGTTGGTGATCTGCTAATGCTTCCACTCGGTCCCTGGAGCCTCACAGTGCCAAGGCGGGTCGCGCCAGCCTGGTCCAAAGGAACGGCGAACGCGAAGTGCCCACTGCCGGCCGGCTGGTCTGGTGCCGACGCAATGTCGAAGGACAGGGTGAAAAGTCGGGACCCATCCACTCCCGTGGCAGTGACGGAGTAGGGGCCTGGGCGGCTCGGCAGGGCCGGCCGGGTGATGATTTCAAATGCCGGCTCGAGTAGGGGCCGTCCATTCACGATGCGACCCCAAATCAGCAAGGCTGGCTGCGCTACCGCAGTAGCAGTGGCGGACCCGGAATTCGCCTGACGGAAATCCATGATGGCTCGATACGTGTAATCGCTGAGCCAGGGCGAAGGCTCCACGCAATAGCCCATGATGTCCGGCACCGAGCGTGCCTTGAGGCTTCCTGCGGTGACATCGTAGCCGAAGACACCGATCTTGCCTCCTGAGTAGGCGCCGGTGGAGGGATAGACCTCATCGATCGTGCCTGCTGGAGGTGACCCGCAGGGCGAATGTCTTCGGTTCCAGGTGTGACCGAGCTCGTGGGCGACCACACGAGGGGCATCGCCGGGATCATCCCAACCGACCGCTGTGGGTACCCCCTGAAACGCGAGACCTACTAAGCCGGCGTTTTGCCCGTATGAAAGGTTTACTACTCCGAAGTACGTTCGGTCAGATCCTTCAGCAACCCGCAATCCATCCAGGTCGCTTACCAGCTGAGCCCAACCGTCCCCGATCCCGCCTCCGGGAAGCAGAGGTGCGCTGGCGGTAAATCCGGTCGAATGAACATCTATCTCAACTGCGTTCAAAGGATGCATCCGGCGCGCCAGAGCCATGAGCTGCGCGGGATTGGAGACATCCCCTGGAGGGTTTGATCCCTGCGTTACCGGGACGAAGCGGATTCTCGCGGTTGGGACCGTTTGAACTGTCGACGCCTTGGTCTTCCCGTTGTCGCTTTCGTTGCCCTCGGCGATGGCACCAGTCGGATCTACCGTGGCCTCGATCGAGAGCCCTGAGCGAATCAGCGCAGCTTCCACAGGGAGGTTCCAGGAGCTTCCCAACGTGCCCTCCTGGACAGCTGTCGGCGTTGACTCACCGGGGGCATTGATGGTTCTCTCTATGACTGGTGAAGATCCGTTCCTGAAGCGCACCCGCACGCTCGGCTTCGCCGTGTTGGTTTCATTAGCTACGACGAACACCCGGAGAAATCCTGCCCGACCGCCTACCAGCGGGACGCTGGATGGCAGCGTCTGGGTGCTCTGGGTGATATACAAGTCCTGGATCCGCAGATTGAGGGTCGGCGGGGTGGGAGCGGTGTAGCTCACTGTCACCGTAGGGCTCGCGCCGGCAGCTACGGCCATCGTTGCGTTGCTGACGCTGACCGTGTAAGTCGTGCCGCTGTTCACCACGTTGCTGGCGCTGATGGTGTAGGTGCCAGGTGCCAGGCCGCTCAGGGTGCGGGTCGCCGTCACTGCCTGGCTAAAGCTCCCCGGTCCCGACACCGTAATCGCGGCCGCTGCGCCGGCTGGCAGCCCGGTAACAGTGATTCGAAGCGAGCCAACCGTAGCGACACACGTTACCGCGAAGGAGACGCGGGCCGTCTCGCCGGCGCCTACGGCTGCGCCCAGCGGGTTGTCCCCGGTGATGCCGCAGTTGGGCGCCAGTCCCTGGAGCTCGATTGTATGCAGTACCGCGGTAACATTGGACAGCGTTACGGTGGCACTGGTCCCGATCGGCTGACCGGGACCGCCATCAACTGAAATCAGGTAGCCGTTGGCATCCTGCGACGGGCCCGTGGTGACCGTTACGATCTCCAGGTTTCCGGTTGTCGGGCCCGGCGCAGCGCAAGACACGACAAATGCCACCTGAGCCGTCCCCCCGGCCGTAACCGACACCGCGCGTGGGTTCGGCCCTGAAATCTGACAGTTGCCCGCCAGCCCGGTGAGCCCGATGCTGTGTGGCCCAGCCGTGATCTCGCTCAGGTTGCTTGTGGCACTCACGCCGATGGTTCCCCGGTCGGTGCTGTCGAGCAGCAGGGCGAAGCCATCCGGATCCGTACCCTCGCCGGTGGTGGTGGTTACCACCTGGATTGATCCGGTTCCAGCGGAGCAGGTGATCTCAAAGGAGAGGCTCGCCGTGGACCCGGACAGCACACTCACCGATTGCGGGTTCTGCCCAGTAACCCCGCAGTTTGCGGCGATTCCTGACAGCGCGACCGTGTGTGGTCCGGGGGCGAGTCCCTCAAGCGTGAGGGTGGCGTTCGCGCCGATCGGCTGTGCCGCCTGGCCGTCGATTGAGAGGCCGTATCCGTCCGAGTCGATGTCGCCACCGGCCGCGCTGGTCGTGATGACGATCTGAAGCGCTCCCTCCGATGAGCACGTGATCTCGAAGGCGCTGGTAGCCGTTGTCCCCTGGACCACGCTCACCGTCTGCGGATTCGGGCCGCCTACCGCGCAGTTCGCGGCGATTCCGGATAACTCGACCGTGTGCTGGCCAGCGGCGATCTGATTGATTGTGAGGGCGGTGTTCGAGCCGATCGCCTGGACGGCCTGCCCGTCGATGGAGACGCTGTAGCCGTCAGAGTCGATCTCGGTCCCGTTGGTGACGGTGGTGATCGTCAGTAGCGGCAGAACGACATCCGTGCTCCCATCCTCGCCGCACGCGAGGCTAACAAGGGGCACCGCCCAGAGGACCAGGTGCTTGAGGCGCAGACGGGCTACAGGAAACATCGTGCGGCCTCCAAGGCCGGCGGCATCGTCCCGCGACGATGAGACATGGAGATGGTGAACGGCGGTGTTGGCTAAGCCGGACAGGGGGAGCCCGGCGGAAGTGAAGAGCACTGAGTATAAGTACGCGGGTTCCCGTCCGGCACCCTCCCGGACGCCGCGTCTGGTTTAGCTTCATGTATGGCCCTCCTCGAGCTCTTCCGGTGCCAGATGGCTGCCTTGGCCCTGCCCCCGGGCCGGGCGCTCGTGGCCGTGTCAGGAGGCCCCGATTCGGTGGCGCTCCTGGACTTGCTGGTCCAGACGAGGGACACCCATGGGCTCGACCTGGTCGTGGCCCATCTGGACCATGGCATCCATCCAGACAGCGCGAGAGTGGCCGAGCAGGTCGCTGCCCTGGCCGTGTCGTACCACCTCCCGGTCCATGTCGGGTGGCTCGCGCTCGGCCCTGCCGCGGGCGAGACTGAGGCGCGCGCCGAGCGATATGCCTGGCTCGAGACCCTCCGATCGAGTCTGGGCGCAAGCCTGATCATCACGGCGCACCACGCCGACGATCAGGTTGAGACCGTGCTCATGCGAGTGCTGGGTGGCTCCGGGCCGGCTGGCCTGGCCGGGATGGCGTCGGTCCGCGGCGAGGTAGTTCGGCCACTCCTCTCATTCCCCCGAGCCGACCTGCTGCAGTATCTGGAGGAAACCGGGCTTCAGTCCTGGCAGGACCCGGCAAACGCGGATCCGCGGCATCTCCGGTCGTGGCTTCGTCACCAACTGCTCCCGATGCTCCGCCACCGGCTACCCGACGTGGATTCGAAGCTCCAGAGAATTTCCACGCAGGCCGGGCGCGACCGCGCCGCCTGGGACTCGGTTCTGGATGCCCTGCCGGACCTCGATTTCGCTGCGGAAAGCGAAGCGATTTCCGTTG